>CP053680.1:3716253-4020003 GCA_019623805.1 Gammaproteobacteria bacterium (ex Lamellibrachia satsuma) | reverse complement strand
AGCACCCTGTTTCAATCAAATGAGTTGAAAATGTGCCTTAATGCAAAGTCTCTTGAAGAGAGTTGGGTAAATTTCAAACTTTTCGGCATGATGGGCCTGACAATGGTCTTCATTATTCTGCAGGCGTTCTACCTGGCACGTCATATGCGGGATACTGAGGAAGCGCCTGAGGAGAATTGAAACATGTTTTACGCCATCATCGCAGAAGATCATGAAGAGAGTCTTGAGCAAAGGCTGAAGGTTCGCCCTGATCATCTGCAGCGACTGGAAAAACTGCAGCAGGAGGGACGGCTGTTGCTGGCTGGCCCACACCCGGCCATCGATTCGGAAGATCCTGGACCGGCAGGTTTCAGTGGCAGCCTTGTAGTGGCGGAATTCCCCAACCTGGTAGACGCCCGCGAATGGGCCAATAGCGACCCCTATGTAACGGCCGGCGTCTATAATCGAGTGACGGTGAAACCTTTCAAGAAGGTTCTGCCGGGCTAAATGATGAGCTTCGCAGCTCCTACGAGCACTAACTAGAATTCAAACCAAATTTTATCTACCAAAGGTCCGACAATGAAGAAACAACTTCTCGTAACTACACTCTGCGGCGCAGCACTCCTTTTTGGCTGTAGCCAAGAAGCCGACAGCAGCGACAATCAGAAAACTGCCGCGCCGGCCAGTGAAGAGAAACGCTCTGCGATCCTGCCGCCGACCCATCCCCGCAACGATACGGTGCTGACTCCGGACGTGCTGCTCACCGTGAACGGACAGCCGGTCACCAAACCCATGTACGGCATCTACTTCCAGGACCGTGCCAGCCGCATCCCCGGTGCCGACCAATCCCAGGAGATGCAGATGACTGTGCTCAACGAACTGGCCAATGTGCTGATCGTCGCCCAGGATGCGGAAGCGAAAAATATTGATAAACGTCCAGAAGTCGCCGCCACACTGGCGCTGTTACGCGCCAAGCTGCTGACCCAGACCGCGATTCAGGAATACGTCAAAGCCAACCTGCCCAGCGATGCGGATCAGCAGAAGCTTTACGATGAAAAATACGCGGGAAAATCGTCTGTTGAGTATAAAGCACGGCACATCCTTGTCAAAGAGGAGGAGCAAGCCAAGTCACTCATTACCGAACTGGAGCAGGATGCTGATTTTGCTGAACTGGCCAAAACTCACTCTACCGGACCTACGGGTAAAAACGGCGGAGACCTGGGTTGGTTTGATGGGGATCAGATGGTCAAACCCTTCTCCGATACCGTCAAGACGATGGAAACCGGCAGTTATACCAAAGTACCTGTGAAGACCCAGTTCGGATGGCATGTCATTCTGTTGGAAGAGACAAGGGAACAGCCTGCCCCAGCGATTGAGTCAGTCCGCAAGGAGCTAATGACTGAACTGCAGCAAAAGGTGCTCAGCGAGTACATTCAGGGTCTACGGGCAAAAAGTAAACTCGAATTCAATGAGCAGGCGGGCCTGAAAAAGAGAGAGGAAGGCTGATCCAGGTAATCGGCAGATCTTTGATCTGTCGGTATAAAAAACCGGACGGTCTACGACCTCCGGTTTTTTATACCTTCAATGTAGGCCAGTTCAAGCGCAGCGGAAACTGCCCGATCCGCTACGCTTGATCGAGCCTACGACTCGTCCTTACTATTCACCCTGCCGATACCTGTCATGGGCACTACTGTGGACTGCTGCTGTTCATCCGCATAATAGGGACGCTCCTGAACGGTGCGCCCGGCCGCATCTGCCAGCTCCTTTTCCCTCGCTGTAATCAATGCCAGGCAGTGACGAATATCCTGAATGGTGTTCTCCGTCAGGGGATGCTGCAGGCTCCGGTGTTCCGGAGTGGTGTCTCGGATGATGGAAGTCAGCACTTTACGCATGACCATCATGACATCCCGCTCTTTGGATGACTCTTCGCTCATAACCCTTACCCTGTAAATCTCTGCTCTCATCCGGAAAACGGTTCCGAATGCTCAATAATGTTGCCAAGCTTACCGGAACTGAAACCCCGATTACCACCGGTGAATCGGGAAAGCGACTCCTGTCGTTGTAGGAGCGGCGCCTCGCCGCGAGGGCGCGGCTCCTACGTAAGCTATGTCTTCATTCACCTTGGGCGAGCAACTTTTCCAATTCTGTCTCATCCAGAACCTGAACACCCAACTTCTCCGCCTTGGCCAGTTTCGATCCCGCTTCAGCACCCGCCACCAGATAATCCGTCTTTTTCGAGACACTGCCGGTCACCTTGGCGCCAAATGCCTGTAACTCAGCTTTGATCTCGCCTCGGGGACGGCTGAGTGAGCCGGTCAGCACAATCGTCTTCCCTTCAAGGGGTTGGGCATGGGTGGGTTCCGGCACCCCCTCTTCCCATTCGATGCCCGCAGCACGCAGACGGTCGATCACCTCCCGATTGTGCAGCTGCTGGAAAAACGTGACGATGTGGCTGGCCACGATCGGTCCCACATCGGGGGTCTCCTGCAACATCTCCTCATCAGCCACCTCAATGGCATCCAGACTGCCGAAGTGGCGGGCAAGTCCCAAAGCCGTCGCTTCTCCCACCTCACGGATACCGAGAGAATAGAGAAACCGGGCCAGGGTCGTCCGGCGGCTCTTGGCCAATGCGCCAAGCAGGTTCCGGGCGGATTTTTCCGCCATGCGTTCCAGACCACTGATCTGCTCCAGTGTCAGCCCGAAGAGATCAGCAGGGTCATGAACCCGCTCTGCTTCAACCAGTTGTTCCACCAGCTTATCGCCCAACCCTTCGATATCCATCGCCTTACGAGAGGCAAAATGTTTCAACGCCTCTTTGCACTGTGCAGGACAATAGAGCCCACCACTGCAGCGAGCCACCGCCTCACCCTCCGACTTGACCACGTCCGATCCGCAGACCGGGCAATTTGCAGGCAGTTCAACCTTACTGGTAGCTGCCGGGCGCCGCTCGGTGAGAACACGCGCGACTTCGGGAATCACATCCCCGGCCCGGCGCACGAATACGGTATCGCCCACCCGCACATCCTTGCGTTCGACCTCATCCATGTTATGCAACGTGGCATTGCTGACCGTCACGCCACCGACAAAAACCGGCTTCAGGCGGGCCACCGGGGTAACTGCGCCGGTACGCCCCACCTGAAACTCGATCGCCTCGACCTCCGTCAACGCTTCCTGGGCAGGAAATTTGTAGGCAATGGCCCAACGCGGTGCACGGGAAACAAAACCCAGGGACTTCTGCCGGGAAAGGTGGTCCACCTTATAGACCACGCCATCGATATCGTATTCAAGATCGTCCCGGCGTGCGGCAATCGTTTCATAGTAATCGATACAGCCTTGGGCGCCCTGCACTACCTGCAATTCCGGCGAAACCGGCAATCCCCAGTGCCGTAATCGCAGAATACTGTCGCTATGGGTCTCGCCGATAGGCGCCGGATCGATCTCGCCAAATCCGTAGCAGTAGAAGGCCAGTGGACGCGTGGCCGTAATCCTGGGGTCGAGCTGTCTCAGGCTGCCAGCAGCGGCATTACGCGGGTTAACGAAGGTTTTCTCATCCGCCTTGCGCGCTTTTTCATTGAGCGCCTCGAAACCTGCCTTCGGTATGAATATCTCTCCCCTCACCTCCAGTAGAGCTGGATAGTCGATCCCCAGCAGACGCAGAGGAATGGAGGGAATGGTGCGCACATTGCTCGTCACATCCTCACCGCTGGCACCATCACCCCGGGTAGCTGCCAGCACCAATCTTCCCTGTTCATATCTCAGGTTGACGGCCAGGCCATCCAGCTTGGGTTCGGCGACATAGGCAATCGACTCATCATCTGCCAGTTCGAGACGATCACGAACCCGGCGATCGAAATCCTCCATTTCGGCGGCATCGAAGGCGTTATCAAGCGAAAGCATGGGGACACGATGTTTGACCGTATCAAAACCTTCCAGCGGCGCGCCGCCAACCCGTTGCGTGGGTGATTCAGGGGTAATCAGGTCGGGAAAGTCTGTCTCCAGGGACTGGAGTTCCCGCATCAGGCGGTCATATTCGCTATCGGGAATTTGGGGGTCATCGAAGACGTAGTAATGTTGGTTGTGGAGGTTGATTTCGTCCCGTAGCTTGTCGATTCGGCTGGCCGCTTCTTTAACAGATATCACCCACGGCTCCTGGCAAGCCGGATCAGACGCCGATGTTCCAAAATCTGACTGCGCATGTTTTCGATGGTCTGTTTGGTCAATGAACTATGAGTTTCATCCTGCAACTCGCCACCCAGGGTCTCTTTCAGACACTCTGCAGTGAACAACATATCGGAGAAGACCGCCAGCCCATCTTCAGGCCCAGGCAATTGTGCAAACAGCATCAGACCCGGCGTGGTGAAATCGTCCATCTTTTCGATGGGGAAGATACCGGGCTCCACCATGCTCACCACATTAAACAGAGTCTTCTGGCTACCATCCTTCGTATAGCGATGAAATATCTTCATCTCACTCACAGCCAGACCACTGGCTTTTGCCGCTTCCATGATCGCAGGTCCGGAAAAATCATCCCGCTTGGCGGCAAGATTGATCTGCAAAATCTTTATCGGGACATCCACAGGAGAGGCTTCATCCGCACTGAAGCTGAAGAGCTCCTGTTGCTCTACGAAAGGCAGATTAGTTTTAATGAACGACGTCTCCCCGGCAGATCCATCCGGCAGTTCCCTGTCATCAGTGACTATCGTGTCGAGGTGCTCCAGCTCCTGTTCGATATTCTCCGAATCACGCGACTCCAGATCCCACGGGGTATCCTCAGAATCCTGGTCGTCGGAAACTATGTCCATCTCCGGCGTGATACGCGGCTTTGCCTGGATGCTGTCCCGATTACGCCGGGTGCGATCCCAAAGATAGATGCCTACCAGGAAGGCAATACCCAAAAAAAGAAGAATCAGTCGCAGTAGTCCGCTTTCCATCGTCCTAAAGGGCAGCCAGTTGAGCCGCCTCCTCCACATCAACAGTAACCAGTCGGGAGACACCCGGTTCGTGCATGGTGACGCCAGAGAGCTGATTGGCGATCTCCATGGTGATCTTGTTATGGGTGATGAAGATAAACTGCACCCTGTCAGCCATCGACTTCACCATCTGGCAGAAGCGGCCTACGTTGGCATCATCCAGTGGGGCATCCACCTCATCGAGCATACAGAAAGGTGCCGGATTGAGCTGAAATATGGCAAAGACCAAAGCCACCGCTGTGAGGGCCTTTTCACCGCCGGAGAGGAGATGGATAGTGGAGTTTCGCTTGCCCGGCGGACGCGCCATTACGGTAACGCCAGTGTCCAGCAGATCCTCGCCGGTGAGCTCAAGATAGGCGTGACCTCCGCCAAAGAGGCGCGGAAACAGCTCCTTGATGCCGGAGTTTACCTGGTCGAAGGTCTCCTTGAATCGGGTCCGGGTCTCCCTGTCGATCTTGCGGATGGCGTTCTCCAGCGTCTCCAGGGACTGGGTGATATCCGCATGCTGCTCATCCAGATATTTGATGCGTTCCGACTGCTCCTGAAACTCATCGATAGCCGCCAGATTGATCGGTCCCAGACGCTGAATTCTCGTGGCCAACCTTTCCATCCGCTGCTGCCAAGCCTGTTCTGTGGCATCTTCCTGTATCTCGCGAAAGAGCGCCTCTGCCTCCATGCCGGTCTCCCGCAGCTGCTCTTCCAGCGTCTTGCAGCGTACCAGAACCTCCTGACGTTGCAGACGGCTCTGGTCGAGATGGCCGCGCCGTTCCAGCACCTGCTGTTCGGCTTTGTGGCGTTCCTGCTCAAGGGAACGAAGTTGCGCGTCCACCCCTTCAAGTCCACTACGCACATCGGCAAGCGCCTTCTCCACGATAACACGCTGCGCCAGCTTCTCTTCCAGTTCAGCAATTTGCAACTGCAACGGCTCATCACCTGCAGCAAGCAGCGATTTGAGTTCATTCCGGCGTTCGGCCAGATGGCTCAGCTGGCTGCGCATGCGGTCCAGATTCTGCACCAGAGAGCGCTGTGCGGTGCGCATCGATTCAATCTGCAGTGCCGCCTGATGAGTCTGGCTGCGCTGCTGATTGACACGCTCTCTAACCTGAGTGAGCTGATCCCGCAAGGTATTCCTTCGCTGCACCAGCGCCTCACGCCGCTTGCCCAGGGTCTCCATCGCCTCCAGAGCCGCGTGCAGATGTTGCCGCGTCTGCTCCATCAGCTCACGATCCGATTCGGTCTGTTCTCGAATCTCAAGCTGCTCCTGTTGAAGCTGCTCCCGGCGCTGGCGCAAATGATCAGCACGGGTGCGCTTGCCGCTGAGATTCGCCCTGATCTCGGAGAGTTTGCGATTGACATCGTTATAAGCGGACTGTGCCTGCTCTCTCGCCAGTTCAATCTGCTGCAGCGCAGCTCTGCCGTTTTCCACCGACGCCACCAGACTCTCAGTCATCACCTCCTGTTCCGCCAGCTCTGCCTGCAACCTTCGCAGATCTTCTTCCCTGGCCAACACACCGGCACTTTCATCGGACTCTCGGGTGATACGCAGCCAGTTGGAACCTAACCAATGGCCTTCCGGTGTGATGATTGAAGCACCGGCGGGAAGGGTGCGGCGCATCATCAACGCAGTGTCCAGATCTTCAGCAATGCGCACACTGCCCAGTAGGCTCTCCATGGGATAGGACGATTCGACCTGTGCCAGCAGACTCTTGTTGCCAACCTCCCGGGAAGAAGATGCGGTCGACCTTTCGACCAGAGTCAAGGCGCCTTTCTGCAACTCTTCCAGATGTTCTTTCAAATCATCAAGTGTATCGACACAAACCGCCTGCAGATGAAAACCCAATACGATCTCGACCGCACGCTGCCAGCGAGGCGTCACCTTGAGACTCTGGGCCAGCCTTGCCGCCTGCTGCAGATCACTCTGTTCCAGCCACTGCGCAACCTCGTCGCCCTGCTTGCCAAGCGCAGCCTGCTGCAAGGCTTCCAGGGAGGCCTGCCGCCCTTTTCCCGATTGTAGTTCAGCCCTTGCCTGATCAAGCCGGCGGGCCGACTGGCTGTTGGCCTCACGCTGGGCATTGATCTCCTCAACTTTGCCGGCAAGCTGCTCCTGCAGGGTTTCGACCCGCGCCTCCTGCTCCTGCTCCAGCGCCTCGAGTTCGTCGATCTCCGCCAGCAGCCGGGTATCGTCGAGACGCCCCAGCTCTTCATCCAGCCGCTGCAGACGGCGCTGCAGATTATCGCCCTGCTGCTCCAGGTGGTTGATGCGGGTTCGCTCGACCTGCGCGGTCTGCGCCGGTTCCGCTGCATGTTGATTAAACTGATCCCACTCTGCCTGCCAGGTCTGCATCGCCTGCTCAGCCTGGAGCAACGCCTCAGTCGCCTCGCTCTCCAGCGCCCGCGCCTCTTCCAGGCGGGGCTCCTCCAGCATCAGGTCGCCGTTAAGTTCCTCCAGTCGTGCCTCATCCTGGGAGCGGTGGGCATCCGACTCCTGCCAGGTCTGCTCGACCTGTTCCAGATCCAACTCCTGCTGTTTCTTGGTATCGCGGGCAAACTGGATCGACTGCTCCAGTCCGGAGATCTCTGCACCCAGGGCGTAGAACTGGCCTTGCACCTCATTGAAGCGGTCATTGGCTTCCGTATGTTTTTCCCGATCCGACTCGATGTCGGCCTCTAACTTGCGCTGACCGGCGAGTGCGGCTTCCAGCAGATTCTCCAATTCGGCCAATTTGCGTTCACGCTGCTGCAGATCCTCATCCAGGGTGCGCCAGCGCAGCGCCAGCAACTCCGCCTTGACCTGCCGCTCCTCCTGCTTGAGATGTTGGTATTTCTCTGCGGTGGCAGCCTGTCGTTGCAGGTGTTGCAGCTGTTTCGCAACTTCGTCCCGCAGGTCGGTAAGGCGCTCGAGGTTTTCCCGGGTATGGCGGATGCGATTCTCCGTCTCCCGGCGGCGCTCCTTATATTTGGAGATGCCCGCCGCCTCTTCCAGAAAGACACGCAGATCTTCCGGGCGCGCCTCAATGAGACGGGAGATCATGCCCTGCTCGATAATCGAATAACTGCGTGGCCCGAGTCCAGTTCCAAGAAAGAGGTCAGTGATATCCCGGCGGCGGCAGCGTATGCCATTCAAAGAGTAGAGCGACTGACCGTCCCGGGAGACCTGCCGCTTGACTGAGATCTGGTTGTACTGGGCGTACTGCCCACCCGCCCGACCTTCGCTGTTGTCAAAAATCAGTTCGACAGCTGCGGTACCTACCGGCTTGCGGGCACTGGAGCCGTTGAAGATGACGTCGGCCATCGATTCGCCACGCAGCATTTTGGCGGAGCTCTCCCCCATCACCCAACGCACAGCGTCGATGACATTGGATTTTCCACAGCCGTTCGGGCCAACGACACCCACCAGATTGCTGGGCATCGGAACCGTTGTCGGATCGACAAACGATTTGAATCCGGCGAGTTTGATTTTCTCCAGTCGCATGGGCCGCTAAGATACACGAAAATTCGCCGTTGATACAGGGTGAATTATAGAATAATTAACTTTAATAGTTTAATTTAACTCATTGTTTTTTATTGTAATTAAGCCGTCTCTTCTGAGTGAAGAGATACTCCCGTATAATCACCGGCAAATCAATCTATCCTGTGACGAAAAAAGCATGCCCAGTCAGCCCAGCAAAGAATTGGAAACCTTCGATAATCCACGCCCGGAGCGGGACTACACCATCCGCATCAGCATCCCCGAATTCACCTGTCTCTGCCCCAAAACAGGACAGCCGGATTTCGCCGAGATGAGCCTAGAATATGTACCTGATAAACAGTGCGTTGAACTCAAGGCGCTCAAGATGTACATCTGGTCGTTCCGTGGCGAGGGAGCCTTTCACGAGGCAGTCACCAACGAGATCCTGAACGATCTGGTAGCCGCCACTCAACCTCGCTACATGCGCCTGACCGCAGAATTTAATGTGCGTGGCGGCATCTACACCACGGTGGTGGCCGACCACAAGGCCGACGACTGGACAGCCCCGAACCCCGTCACCCTGCCCTAACCCATGAACTGCTACATTGGCATCGATCTCGGCACCTCGGGCGTCCGGGCAATTGCCATTGATTGTGAAAAATCGATCGTTGCAGAGGCCATTGTCGACCTTCCGCCTCCCGAACGGGGGGGTGGAGGCAGCAGCGAACAACGCCCGGAATACTGGTGGGATGCTGTGTTGGAAGTGCTGTTATCGGTCGCCCAACAGCTCAAAGGGGTAGACGTACAGGCCATCGCAGTCGACGGGACATCCTCCACCCTGTTGTGCTGCGACCCGCAGGGTTCGCCGCTCACCACCGCCCTGATGTATAACGACAGCCGCAGCAAGGCTCTCCTGCCCGAACTGGCTCAAGCAGCCCCTGCAAGCACTCCGGTCAACAGCGCATCCTCCAGCCTTGCCAAACTGCTCTATCTGCGGCGGCAGATCGATACCGAAAATTTCCTGGCACTGCATCAGGCAGATTGGATACTCGGCAGGCTCAGTGGCCATTTTGGTCCCAGTGACGAGAACAACTGCCTGAAACTGGGATATGACCCGGTGCAACGCCGCTGGCCCTCCTGGATGGAATCCCTGGCGTTGCCGTCAGGCTGCCTGCCCGACGTGCGACCGCCTGGGACGGTCATCGGCAGGTTAATTCTACTTTGTCAGATTCCATCACCCGGCAACCGACTGTTCCAGCGTCTGTTTTCGATATTGGGAGTCGATAGCCGCTTGTCGTTTACGATGCCGTTTCGTCATTTGCCGTAGTATTTCATCGCGTTCAATATCTCGCCGTGGCAGGAAGGCACGCAATAGCGATTCGATGTCTGAACAACTGAGTAAGGGGTGATCATCTTTTTGCACAATTCGCTCTTCGAGCATGAATAACATCGCCATCATGACCAAGGCCATATGGTGATGCCAGGATTTCCATTTACGGGCCTGATAATCAGCAAGACCTGATTCACTCTTACCATCCTGGAACGAACGCTCAACCCAGAACCGCTGCGCCTGCATCTTTGCAAGACAATGGGATGGCGTTTCTTCCGGTGCATTCGACAAGGTGTATTTAATCGTCTCCGGTGAATTGACCTCTCGTCGTACAATCAGGTGCCATTGATGTGCCTGGGCTTCTTTTCCATCCCAAAGCCAAACCCGATGATGCAGGATCTCGACGCGCAGTTTGCCCTTGCTGCTATCCCGTAATACCACTTGCTGCCACTCGCTGTCCCGTTGCTCATTGAGCCACTGGTCAACGCGCAGACGGGCTGCCTGGGCTTGCAGACGACTTCGACGACGACCGCGCGTTGTCGTGCTCTCCGGTATGAACGGCTGTGGATCTTCCAGGTAGACCTGTTGGTCTTTGTGGATGTCCACCACAAAGGTTTCACCCATCGCCTCCAAACCCCTCAGAAAAGCCGGATCCTTCCCGTATCCCCCATCTGCACCCACCCAGGCAAAACGCAGGCCAAGCGTCCTCTGATGACGCACCATCTCCAGCGCCAACTCTGACTTGCTTTGATGTTTCCGTTCAACTTCCGGGATACCCGCCTTGCGACAGCGAGCCGGGTTCGATACCCACTCTTTGGGTAGATAGAGACGTTCATCTATCAGCGTGGACAAGTGCCCTTTACCCAGTGCTGCGAATACACCAACCTGGCAGTTATCCACCTTGCCCTGGCGGCCATTCCATTGGCGTTTAACCCCCACTGAATGTTTACCCTTCTTGGCAAGGCCACTCTCATCGAGCAACAGACAGGTATCCGCGGTTCCACCCAGCCATTGATCGGCTTCCAGCGCCACTTGGTCTAACACCGCACGATGATCCCACGGGGACTCGGTGAGCATATGCTGGAGACGCTGATCATCTGCGCCTGCAACCACCTCTTCCATGCGTTCCATGTTCTTTCTCTGCGCTTGCATCAGGCCTTTGAGATAGTGTGTGACCGGTTGAAACACCGACCTCGTCTTGCTTCGAAAATGGGATTCAAAGCGGTACTGGAAACGTTGGAATCGCTCCGCTATGCGATCGATTCTACTTATGCGCGTATCAGGTAATTCAAATGACCTTGGTGCTTGTCATTTGATGCTCTTCCTTACGATGATTGCCAAGAAATTCACAGCATATATTTTATATTATTCAGTGAGTTACTTATAGATCTAATCTGACAAAGTAGAATTAAGCGATGCGGTGGCAAATGCAACAGGGCTACCCACCAGCGTACGCATTGTCACAGGTACCACCGACAGCAATGCCGCGACACTCGCGACCGGCGCAGCGGAGATCGGAGACGCCGTCACCTCCCTGGGCAGTACACTGGTGTTGAAGATCCTCTCTGACCAGCCGGTATTTGCAGCGGAATTTGGCATCTACAGCCACCGGCTTGGAGAGCATTGGCTGGTTGGCGGCGCTTCCAACAGTGGCGGCGCCATCTGCGCGGATCTATTCAGTCGGGAAGAGATGGCCACTTTGACACAGCAGATAGAGCCGGAAAATCCGACCGGACTCGACTACTACCCGCTGTTACAACCTGGTGAGCGTTTCCCGCTCAATGATCCCGGTTTTACACCCCGCCTCGAACCCCGTCCAGAAGACGATGCGCGCTATTTTCAGGGCATTCTTGAGGGTATCGCCAACATCGAGCGGGAGGGTTACGCGCTTCTGCAACGCTTGGGGGCACCCGCACCCAGACGGGTTATCTCGATAGGAGGCGGTGCGGGCAATGAACCCTGGCGCCGGATTCGGCAGAGGTTATTGGGTGTTCCGGTGGAGCGGGCAGTGCAGCAACAGGCAGCCTATGGAACCGCCCTGTTGGCGCTGGCGGCGGTCAGTTGATTCCGTTGGAATTGCCTGATCCGCTGCGCTTGATCAGGCCTACACAGGCCCTAGCGTTTGAGCGTAGGCTGGCTCATCTCGCGCCCTTGGCCAGCAGCACGACTTCCACCGTTTCGAGCAGGATGATCAGGTCCAGAAAAAGACCGGTATTTTTTACATAATAGAGATCATACTCCAGCTTCTTACGAGTATCCTCCCGGTTGGCGGCATATGCGTACATCAGCTGAGCCCAACCGGTCATCCCCGGTTTTACCCGGTGGCGCTCCGAATAGAATGGAATCTCCTGGCTCAGGCGCTGCACGAACTCAGGACGTTCAGGCCGGGGACCGACCAGGCTCATATCACCCTTGAGTACATTATAAAGTTGGGGCAGTTCATCGAGCCGCGCAAAGCGCAGGAATCCGCCCAAACGGGTCACGCGGGTATCGTTCCTGCTCGCCCAGCGGGCGCCATCCGTCTCGGCGTTCACTTTCATACTGCGGAATTTATGGATACGAAACAGCTTGCCATCCTTACCGACTCGGGTCTGATGATAAAACACAGGATGGCGTCCGGCTGAACTGATCAGACTGGTGATTGCGATAAGCAACATTACCGGCAAAAACAAGATCAACAATATGAGACTGGAGACTATATCCATGCCCCGTTTCAGATGGATTGATAATGCACCGCTGTAGAAACCGGTTGAGAAGAAGATCCAGCTGGGATGCAACAGGTCGATCTTGATAATTGCATCTTCCTTTTCAAAAAAGGTCAACAGGTCCAGTATCTCCACTCCTCGCATTTTGCAATCAAGCAACTCATTGACGGGCAAGCCCTTTCGGCGGTCGTCCACGGCAACCACAATCTCATCCACCGCCATGCGAATCGCAATGTCGTAGAGATCCTGCTCCTTGGGAATCTGCCGGTAGTCATCAATGAGACTGATGCTGTCCCCCAGGTTTACAAAACCGACGACAACAAATCCCAGGGTCGGGTTTTGAATATAGAGTTCTTCTATTCTGTCGGCATTGATGCCGGTTCCCAGAACCAATACACGCCGTTTTCGGGAATCAGCCCCTGTTACCCGGACAAAAATCGACCTCAAAATCAGCACGCCCGCCATGGAGATCAACAGACTGAGGCCAAACTCTTTTCGTGGAATCGAAATCTCGGGCCAGATATAGAAAATAAGACTCATCAGGACCGCGCCGATACCAAAGACGATCAGCAGCCGCAACACGAACCCTGACGCACGTTCCAGGACCCCGCGCTGGTATAATCCCAGAGCAATCATGGAACTCATCATCACCAACGCATAAACACTGGCAGACGGCAGCATCTCTTCGGGTAGTCCACCCATGTTTTGGGAGGAGAAAAAGTGTTGGAGATAGAGGGCCAGCCAGACTGATCCTCCAAAGACAAGGATCTCAATCTCCCCCAAAATAAGAAACGACTTTGAAATGAAGTAGCCGAACAACCTGATCATCGGACAGTCAATTCACTCCAAAATAATAGATCAGCGAGTCTTAGACACCCGTATTCAGAGCTGACTCTCAAAAAACCTGCAGGCAAAACTTTTATTGTTTCCCAAGCTTTGGAGGATTATACACGATTCCATGGCCATTCCACCGGAAGGCACTGCCTGTAAACCCGGTTCTTTGGCTTGGTTGAGATTCATTCTCAATTTCCACTCTACGCCAGCCCCACCTCCTCTACATATCGGGCAAATTCTTCTGCAGGCACAGGCCGCTGGTAAAGAAAACCCTGCACTTGCTGACAACCCATCTGTTGCAGGCACTGTTTCTGCGACTCCGTTTCCACGCCTTCGGCAATGACTACCAGGCCCAATGCTTTGGCCATCGCAACTATGGCCTCAGCAATAGCTTGATCGTCAGTATTCTCCGCTACATCCCACACGAAGATGCGATCAATTTTCAGTTTCGTAATCGGCAAACTTTTCAGCTGCCCCATGGACGAGTATCCCGTGCCGAAATCATCAATCGAAACCCCAACACCAAGATCACGCAGCTTGTCCAGCATCTGGATGGATCGTTGGGGATTCGCCATGATCTGGCTCTCGGTGATCTCAAACTCGACCCTCTGCGCCGGGCAGCCCGTTTCCTGGAGTATGCCGGTCACTGTCTCCAGCAGATTCAATGCCCTGAACTGTTTGGCTGAAAGATTGATCGCCATGCATCCCAACTCGATACCTGCGTCCTGCCACGCTTTCAGCTGCCGACAGGCCGTTCGTGTCACCCACTCTCCGATCGGCAGAATCAAACCTGTTTCCTCAGCCAACGGGATAAACTTGGCGGGAGAAACAAGCCCCATATCCGGGTGCTCCCAACGCAATAAAGCTTCGGCACCAATGATTCTGCCGTTCTCAAGACTGATCTGCGGCTGATAGTAGAGCCGCAATTGACCCTCTTCCAAAGCACCACGAAGACTGGTCTCCATCAGCACATGCTCAAAGGCCTGGGCTGTCATATCGTCCTCATAGAACTGAAAACTGTTTATGCCTTCGCCCTTGGCCTGAAACATTGCCGTATTGGCATCACGCAACAGGTCATCAGCATCCGTACCATCTTGTGGATAGATACTGATACCGACACTCGCGGTCAGATAGAGCTGATGCTGCGCAACCTCAAACGGCTGGTCAAAACTGCGAAGAAGTTTCTGCGCCAGAACAGCGCTGTGTTCCGGCTGTTTCAGATAGCCGGTAATCACGACGAACTCATCCCCACTGAACCTGGAAAGCGTATCGTCCTCCCGCAATGTACCCCGAAGGCGTTTCGCCACATCGAGCAGTAACTGATCACCAATTTCATGGCCAAAGCTCTCATTGATCTGCTTGAAACGATCAATATCGATGTAGACCACTGCCAGAGGGTGGTTTTCACGATGGGCCGCACTGATCCCCAAACGCAGACGATCCATGAACAGCAGACGATTAGGAAGTTGGGTCAATTGATCCAGGTAGGTCAACTGCTCGAGGTGACTCTCTTTCTCAAGCAGACTCTGTTCCATCCCCAGGCGATCAGTGATATCCCGGCTCGTCTCAATGACACCCTGTAACTCCCCTCCCAGCGTACGCAGAGGACTGAATGAGAGTTCATAGGTTCTCATCTTACCGCTATTGTCAGCCAGCGTTTCGGTGATAACCATCGGTTTGCCGGTAAAAAATACCGTTTTCATGGGACAGGGATGATCATAGAGCGGATCTTCGAGTTCATCACAGGGACGCTCCAGTCCATGTCCCGCCTGATAGCACTTCAGACACTGCTTGCTGTCGACCTGTTTGAAAGTAGCGGCTTTGGCGGCACTGTTCATGAGCAGGACATTGTATTCTTGATCGATCACGCGCACCGGATCGGTAATACCATCGATAGTATTCTGCAGGAAGATACGTTGCTGTTCCGCTTTTTCTTCAGCCTCTTTCAGGTTGGTGATATCGAGAACCACGCCTAACATCTTGAGCGGATATCCCTCCTCATCTCTTTCCAGTTCCGCCTCTTCATGGACCCAACGGACGTTTCCATCACCAAGGACGATTCGATGATCGATGCTATAGGGTTCATCGCTTTCGAGTGCCGCATTAACCGCATCCTTGAGTAGCTGGCGATCTTCAGCATGCACAGTATTCAGAAAAGCCTCATAGGTCTCCTGCACGCCTCCAGGCTCCTGCCCAAAGATACGGAAGATCTCATCAGACCAGGTCAGTCTGTTACTGACAATATCCCAATCCCAGTGGCCAAGCTGGCCGATAGCCTCAGCCAGGGAAAGCCTGGCATCGTTGATGCGTAAATCGTTGAGGATTTGGTCAAGCGCCGTGATATCCCTCGATATACCGAGCACCCCGTAGATTTTGCCATTCGTGCCGAATAGGGGCATCTTATGTGTATCAAAGACGTGAAGAGAGCCATCCGCAAACGTTGCAGGATCATGGGGATTATGGATGTGCTCCCCCTGTAAAACATCTCTATCATCGTGGCGGAATCCCCTAATCCCCCTCTCTTCATCGCCCTGGATCAGTTCCGTTGAAAAACCCAACTCCTCGTCAGTTTTACCGTGCATCGATTCAACCTGTGTTCCAATTGCACGGGCATAACTCTCATTGGCAAAAAGATAACGATACTGGTGATCCTTGATAAAGATCCAGTCCGGCGTTGCATCAACAATAGTACTTAAGATTCGCTCTGAGTCCGCCAGTTTTTGTTCTGCGGTTTTCTTTTCGGTGACATCCTCATAAATAGCGACAACTTCTCCAGATTCGAGTTTGTAAATGTAGTTGTCCCGCCACCCAGAGATACGATCATCCCGGTAAAAGGCCATGGGAAAATGTTCCGGCTCTCCTGTTTTCCATACCCGCTGCAGTACATCAAAAAGACCAAATACCTTAACCTCAGGAAATACTTTCGACACACGCTGGCCGATCAAGTCGGCTTTCACAATCTGTTCAGCACGTTCCCCCGCCTGATTGAAATCACTGAATATGAAATCTTCACCATCATCAACTGCCTGATAGACGGCAACACAGTTAGCCATGTTGTCCAGCAGGTTGCGATAGCGTGCATCAGAGGATTCCAGGTTGCTGATTATCGGCCGCGTGACCCTATGGACCAGTATCGATCCCAGCAAAACCAACAATACTGAAACCACTGCAACTAGAATGCCTGCACGGAGATAGGGCGCCCTGACATCCGCCACATCCGTCTTGATGACGAGACCTATCCCGAGTTCTTTCACCGGTGCAAATGCGGCCATCACTTCCGCACCCCGATAGTCACGCAACACCATGGTACCCTGTTTACCGGTCAGAGCCTGACGCATGGGAGAACCTACCTCACCGGGCTTTCCGGCCCAAGGAAGTGCTTTCGGGGGGTCTGCCGCCACAAAACTTTTTGTTCGGCTGATGACTTTTATGGTGTCACCCGAACGCCGACCCACAATAAATTCTTCAGACCCTTTCAGGGACGATTGGGATCGCAAGGCATCATCAATCTGAGACAGTGTGGCATCGGCCGCATCCTGCTCGTAATAATCGGCATGTTTCCGATCAAAGCGGGCCACAGCGCCAATCAGCTGGGCCTGTTGATTGACGTTTATTGCAAGATGGTGAAGATGCTGGCTGAATGCAGCCCTATAGAGCAGGATAAAGGTCGCAGCAGCCACCAGGGCTGCAATCAACATTATAATCACGACAAGGAAAATAGTCGGTTTTCGACTCTTCAGATCTTTCTGCATCTCAGATTACGCCGGATTCAGCGTCTCTGCTTCGGCCGAGCGCAAACCAATATGGATTTTTATTAGTAATCATGAAGTTCCCGCAATAGTCAATAAATCCGATTTTTTGACTCTTTTCCATTACAAAGAATAGCGGCCAGCAATATTTATTCTTAAATCCACAGAACGTAGGATGCGCCGTGCGCACCACGATTGCTTAAATCAACTAGGAGCAGCCTCTCAAGCAACAGCACGCCTGGAAAAAGCATAAGCGCCATAACCCACCACCTGATCCCTCGATCCAGCCGTATCGCCGGAGTTTCGCAGATCGACGAGCTCTCCATCCAGTCCCTGCAATCGGACCTGATGTAACAGCCCTTTGACAGGAATACGGCCACAGGCATCTTCATAACCGATCTCATCAGGGTGTATGGCCACAATCGCCTCTGAGGTCGCTTTGTCCATCTTCTGCGCCGTCAGATAGTCATGATAGTGACTGAGATCCGAACTGATAACGATAAGCGTTTCCTCGCCACCCCAGAGCCGGGACAGCACTTCTCCGACCTCTTTGGCCGTCGCATCACCCACGACCAGTGGGATCAGACTGAACTGATCGAGCATCAACTGTAGAAACGGTAATTGAACCTCAAGTGAGTGTTCCTGCACATGCGCAGCATCGAGCTGTTTGACTTGGGGCAGGTCGGCAATTAACTGCATGGCTTCTCGGTCCAGCGGAATATCCCCAAGCGGGGTGCGAAAGGCTTCTGCCGAACTCATTGCCAAACCGTAAAACGGCACCCGATGTGAGGGACCCAGCACCACCACCCGGCGGACGCCTTCTCTGCCTGAAGCAAGCCTGGCATAGACACTGGCCGCGACAGGGCCGGAATAGATATAACCCGCATGGGGCGCAATGATGGCCTTTGGCAGTGTACCTTCTGCATCGGCACTATCCAGATAATCCTGGACCATGTCACGCAGCGTCCGGGCATCATCCGGGTAGAAAAGTCCCGCCACAGCGGGCAATCTGATATTGCTCATAATCTCCTCCTCCAATCCCCATCAACGTTTATAGTCAGCCAGCCGCACAGGCTGACGTTTGGGACCCCAATCCCCCGGACCGGCTTCGATAACCCCGGCACAGACAGCACCACACGCTTTGCATTTGCCCTCAGGAGTCAGATTCCAATCACTGAGCTGGTACCAGTCCCGACCGATCAGCAGCTCGCCGCACTGATGGCACCAAGTACTATCCCCTTTTGGATCATGCACGTTGCCGACATAGGCGTATCGCACACCGTTTTTCATGGCGATACCGCGAGCCAGGGTCAGAGTCGCCAAAGGGGTCGATGGGGTGTCCATCATCTTCCAACTGGGGTGAAAAGCCGAGAAATGCATCGGCACATCCGGCCCCAGCTTGTCGACTACCCACTGAGTCATCTCCTCAAGTTCCGACTCGGAATCGTTTTCACCGGGGATCAGCAGGGTGGTGAGTTCAAACCAGACACTGGTCTCATGCTTGAGATATTGCAGCGTCTCCAGCACCGGCTGCAGATGGGAACCGGTGAGCTTATGATAAAACGATTCGGTAAAAGCCTTAAGATCGATATTGGCCGCATCCATGTGATGATAGAACGCCTCACGCGGTTCAGGACAGACATAACCCGCGGTCACCGCGACCGACTGAACCCCAACTTCATGGCAGGCTTGAGCCACGTCGATGGCATATTCGTGGAAGATAACCGGATCGTTGTAAGTATAGGCGACACTACGGCAGCCGAGATCCAGGGCAACCCTGGCAATCGTCTCCGGCGAGGCCTCATCCGCTAGGGTGTGGGTCTCCCTGGACTTGCTGATATCCCAGTTCTGGCAGAACTTACAGGCCAGATTACAACCGGCAGTGCCAAATGATAGGACCGGAGTGCCTGGCAGGTAGTGGTTCAACGGTTTTTTTTCAATGGGATCTACGCAGAAGCCGCTGGAACGACCATAGGTGGTGAGAACCACCTCTCCCCCCCGGTTCTCCCGCACGAAACAGAACCCCTGTCGGCCCTTCTTGATATGACAGAAACGGGGGCAGAGATCGCACTGAACCCGGCCATCCTCCAGCGCATGCCAGTATTTTGTGGGAACGACAGTTTTCATGACGCACTCTCAAATCCATCTGCATCTACTAACAATCTAGCAGGCTTCTGCGCTTGATGTGGCGGGCCGCACCTATGACTGCCTGACCGAGGGAGAGACCACCATCATTTGCCGGTACCTGGCGATGGCTCAAGACCTGTAAATCGGCCCGTTTCAGCCCGGCCATCACAGCCTCGAAAAGTGTGCGATTCTGGAATACCCCGCCGGACAGCGCCACCGTCGACACACCTTCTTCAAGAGCAAGCGAAGTGGCCATCGCAACCACCGCATCAGCCAAACCACGGTGAAAGCGTGTTGCGATCTTGCCTTGGGACACACCCTGAGTCAGATCTTCCAGCAGTGCCTGCCACATCGGCGTGGCATCGAGCATGCCTGCAGTGGACTCGAATGGGTAACCGCCAGATTGCGCCATCTCAGCCGGATCGATTAACGCCTCCAGTTCGATTGCCGCCTGCCCTTCATAACTCACCTCTTCCCGGCATATATTCAAAATGGCGGCCACTGCATCAAACAGCCTGCCGCAAGAACTGGTCAAGGGCGTGTTGACCCCTTTTTCCATCATGCCCTGGAGCACAGTCAAAGGTCTTGTTTGCAAGTCGAGTATCGCTTCCAGCCTCCCCCACTCCTGCAGGCATTTATCCCATTCAAAACTGCTGCAAAGCTGGGCAAAGGCAGAACGCCAAGGCTGCTCGATTGCCTTTGTCCCACCAGGCAGGGGCACCGGTTTGAAGAAACCGGCCCTTCTGTAGTCCAGATAGTCGGCGATGAGAAACTCCCCGCCCCAGACTGTGCCATCATCGCCGTAACCGGATCCATCCAGCGCGATACCCAGCACCTGTCCCCCATCCAGCGGCCATCCATAATCGGCCAGCACACTGGCGATGTGGGCGTGGTGATGCTGCACCTGTTGCAGAGGGATCGATTCACGTTCTCCATACTGGCGGCCAAACCGGGTTGTGCGATAACCGGGGTGCAGATCCGCCACCAGGGATTTCGGCTGAAAATCGAAGAGATGGCGATAGAGGTCAAGTGTTTTTTCGTAATCCCTGAATGTCAGGAGATCCTCCAGATCCCCAAGATGCTGGGAGAGAATCGCCTGGCCGTCCTGCAACAGGCAGAAGGTACTCTTCAACTCCCCTCCCAATGCCAAAACCGGTGGGGCGTTTTTGAAACCTGCCGGCAAGACAAACGGGCTGGGCGCATAACCCCGTGCCCGTCGCAACAGCCGGGGTTTTCCATTCATAAAACGCGCCACCGAGTCATCCACCCGATTGACGATGGGACGATTATGCTGGAGATAGGCATCCGCCAATCCATGCAGACGTGATGCCGCATCCGCATTATCGGTACACTGAGGTTCATCGCTGAGGTTGCCACTGGTCATTACCAGCGGAACCTCCCAACCGGCCAGCAGCAGATGGTGCAACGGGGTGTAGGGCAGCATGAAACCCAGGGTGCTCTGTCCCGGCGCCAACGCTTCCGGCAGGGTCAGGCCAGGCCTCTTATCCAATAAGAGAATCGGCGCGGCTGGACTGCCCAGCACCCCGGATTCATCTTCATCCACCAGGGCATATTTGCGAATAACCGTTATATCCCTGGCCATCATCGCAAAGGGTTTGTGAAAACGCCCCTTGCGTTGTCGCAGCCTGGCTACTGCTGCACCGTTGGTGGCGTCACAGGCGAGGTGAAATCCTCCCACCCCCTTGATCGCAACGATCTCTCCATTCTCCAGGCGCTGACTGACCGCTTCGATTGGATCCGGACTCTCCATCGAGGCAACTTCAATCTTCTGCCCGTCATACGTCTCAATCCAGACCGCAGGACCACAGACCGGACAGGCATTCGGCTGGGCATGAAACCGCCGGTTTGCCGGATCGGCATATTCAACCTCGCAGACGGGACACATAGGAAAGTGCCGCATGCTGGTATTTTTCCGGTCGTAAGGGATACCCTCGACAATGGTCAGACGAGGGCCGCAATGGGTGCAGTTGGTGAAGGGATAACGATAACGGCGATCAACCGGATCAAAGATCTCTGAACGGCAGGCGGGACAGGTGGCGGCATCGGGCACTATGCCGGTACGGATCTCACCCTCCCGGCTCTCGGTGATAGTAAAACCTGTCGGTCCATTGTCAGTGGCCGACGGCTCCCTCTCCAGGCTGTCGATCCGCGCCAATGGCGGAGACTCTTCCAGCAACTGGCGGCAGAAGCGGTCACAAGTGCTCTGCTCCCCCCAAATCCGGATCAGAACACCCTCGCTATCGTTATAAACGTAACCCGATAATCCGCACTCATTGGCAACGCGCCAGACTGTAGGACGAAACCCCACACCCTGGACCAATCCTCTTACACGGATCTTTTCAGCAGAGATAACTTGCTCCTTTGGCACTGTCGACCTAAAACTAGCAGTCACACCACAATCCTGTCGATAGACTTCTGACTATAATAGTGGCCTGTTTAACTGGAATCACCCTCAACGATGCCTGAGCCTGCACACCCAGATCCTGATGAACTTATATCACTGGCATCCAGGTTTCTTGCAAACCGGCGTCTCTCCTCCCACCGGGGCATGCTGTTGCTCTCCGGTAAACCTCAATGGAGCCGCACGGTTGCCGCTGAACTGTTAAAAAGACTCACCTTCAATCGTTCGTTATGGATCGGCCTGGACAGTCCCCCGGAGATCGACAGCATCCCCGCAAGCAAGGCGACCACCCTGCTCGGGCAGGAGATCGATGCACTGGTGTTCGATGCCTTCAGTGGACTCGATGTTGATGCTTTAGGCGCATCCAGTGGCACGATCCGGGCCGGGGGAGTACTGCTGACGCTCTCTCCCCCACTGAGTGAGTGGCCTGGATACGACGATCCGGAATATGCCCGTATCACCGTGGCAGGTTATGAATCCCATGATATAAGCGGCCGTTTTCTCTCCCGTTTCGCCCACCTGCTTACGGATGATGCAACGATCCTGCAGATCGAACAGGATAAGCCCTTGCCCCCGCTTCCGGCAGTTCAACCGGCATACACCCCGTCCCCCGCTGAGGATCCGGATTGCCTGACAGCTGACCAGCTCACTGCGGTGGAAGCAGTGATCAAAGTCGTCACAGGACACCGTCGACGCCCGGTAGCATTGATCTCCGACCGGGGACGCGGCAAGTCAGCGGCTATGGGCATTGCCGCGGCCAGGCTTCTGCAACAGAGCGTGTTAAAGATTCTCGTCACCGCACCCAGACTGGCAGCGGTCGAACCGCTGTTCCAAAGTGCTTGCAGCCTGCTGCCGGAAGCAGAATGCAGCAGGGGCGCCATCCACCTCGGAGAGGCACAACTGCGTTTTGTCGCACCGGATGAACTGATCCACTCCCCGCTTCCCGGCGACCTGTTGTTGGTGGACGAGGCAGCTGCCATCCCCTCCCCCATGCTTGAGCGACTGCTGGATCACTATCCCCGCATCGCCTTTGCCTCCACCATTCACGGTTACGAAGGTACCGGCCGGGGTTTTACAGTGCGCTTCCGCAAGATACTCGACCAGCGCCGTCCGCAGTGGCGGCAGATTTTCCTGGAGACCCCGATCCGCTGGGCCACCGGTGATCCGCTGGAGAGATTCATCTTTCGCGCCCTTGCACTTGACGCCTCGCCTGTACCTGACGATGAACTGCAGCAAGCAGATCCAGCAGAGATAGTCCTGGAAAGCCTGAACCGGGATCAGCTTGCCGCCAATGAAAACGATCTCTCCGATCTATTTGGCCTGTTAGTGCTCGCCCACTACCGCACCACCCCCCTCGATCTGCGCCAACTTCTGGATGGCCCAAACCTAAGTATCACAGTGCTGCGCCACCAGGGGCGCATCGTTGCCACGGCACTGGTCGCCCGCGAAGGGGGATTCACCCCGGCCACCGCCGAAGCCATCTGGGCCGGACACCGCCGCCCCCGGGGACATCTGCTCGCCCAGTCACTAAGCGCCCATCTTGGACTGGAAACCGCCGCCTGCCTGCTGGGCGCGCGCATCATGCGCATCGCGGTGCACCCTGCACTCCAGCAGCAGGGATTGGGCAGCCGCATGGTGGCTGCGATACGACAGCAGGCAGAAGCGGAAGGATTGGATTATATCGGTGCGAGTTTCGGCGCCACCCAGGAGTTGATGCAGTTCTGGCGGGCAGGCGGACTGCTGCCCATCCGGGTCGGCATACGTCGCGGCGCCAGCAGTGGCGCCCACTCCATAATCGTGCTGCGTCCAACTTCCGCTGCTGGCAAGAAGATGTTTCAACAGGCCCGGACACGCTTCCTCAGTCATTTCCCGATATTGCTGGGAGATTCCCTGCAAGTGATGGAGCCGTCACTGGCACTCACACTGCTGCTGCAGAAGAAAGAACCCTCACTCCCAATCCTGGAACCGCAGGACTGGCTCGACCTTATCGCCTTCAGCTTTGCCAATCGCGGATTTGAGATCACCCTGCCCCCAATCACCACTCTCTGCCTTCGGTTCTTTGCCAATGCCGGGCACTCCTCATTGCTCACCACCAGTGAACAGCGGTTACTGATGATGAAGGTACTTCAACGCCATGACTGGCAATATCTGGCCAGAGCGTTGGATATGCCAGGCCGGACAGCAGTAGAGCAAGCGATAAAAAACGCAGTAGGAAAACTCGTTACAGAAATGGGGGATCGGCAGGTCAAAGAGAGAATCGAACAGCTTGGCTTCAGAACAAGCAAGTTCCAATCCGCCTCTACCAAAGCAAAGGAAGAATAACCGTCTCCCCTTACAGTGTGGATTCTGGCGCTATTTGTCGAGTGGACTAAGGACTCCCCAAAAAAACCCTCCACCCCGCAAGGGGGTGAAGGGTTTCTCGTCTTAATAGACCGTCGTTCGTCGAACGTTACTTAGTGCTTAACTTTGTAACGGTTCTTGAACTCTGCCTGACGGGCCTTACGCTTTGCAGCTTCAGCTTTGCTCATCTTGCCGAGGAACCACTTGTGTGAATCGGAATTCAGCACCGCAGTCAGAACCCTTTGAAGGTTCTTTGCAGCCTTCACGTCAGCGTCGCTACCATGCATGCCGTGTTCGATCAGCTCTTTCAGCTCAGGAACCAACTCGGTATAGAAGTTCTTACCCAGATCGTAAGTACCTTCCCAGTGAGTGATATCCGGACCCATCATGGAAGCCGCCATACGTGCGCGACGTCCCTCATGGTGCCAAAGTTCGAACCAGATAAAGTCGATCTTGTTGGAGAACTTGGGACCTTTGATCAAAGGCTTGGCCGCCTTCATCAACTTCAGACCAGGCTTACCATACTTACGGTTGTAGAGTTCAACCAGACCGTCATACTGAACATAGAAGTTCTCAGTCCAACCCTCTTCATGACAAGAGTTACAGACATCTTTCATCTTGTCACGACGATCTTCCCAGCCTACGGTGCCTTCTATCCAGCCCTGCTTCTTGGAGACAGGAGGACGGTTGTTCCAGCTGATACGGTCACCTACGTTATGGGTGATGCCCTGCTTACGGGTTTCACTCATGTGACAGGTGGCGCAAGTTGGAGCAGCGTAGTAGTCTTCCCCGGGGATCCACTTGGGGTTATCCATGTTCATCTTCTCACGGTTGGCTCGATAAGCGATGCCGTGTTTGGACTCGTCATAGATCTCCTTTTGAGGATGGTCAGGACCCATGTGACACTTGGAGCAGTTCTCAGGCTGACGCGCTTGCGCTACTGAAAACGAGTGACGTGAGTGACAGGCTGCACAAGTACCTTTGGAACCATCAGGATTGATTCGGCCGATACCCGTGTTAGGCCAGGTCGCCGGATCCAGTGCACCGTCTTTGAGTACCTTCACGTGGGAACCGTGACACTGCCAGCAACCAACGACTGCGGCTGCAGATACACCATCAGGGAAACCTTCGGTAACCATGCCCATATCACCCTCAACAACCTCTGCGAGCAGGTTATCCAGAGAACCCATGATCTTACCTGCTTCCGCATGGTGAGACGCTGTCATCTCTTTCTCTTCGTTTTCGTGACAGTTTGCACAGTCTTTCGGAGAAACGATGATTGAGATATGTTTCTTTACTTTCTTGTCATCGTGAATGAAAGCATCCACATCTTTGGCATCCGCTTGATGACACTCGTAACAACCAACATTGGCGCCATAGTGCTTGCTTGAACCCCACATCTGAACCAACCCGGGGTTGTTTTTCTTATGGCACTTAACGCACTCTTTGGTCTCTTCTGACATTTGTTTTGGTGGAGCTTTGACCGCGGCCGTTGCAAACCCTTGGGTTAACAACAGTGCGGCGCCAATCCCCATTAGCCACCATTTTCGCATTTGTAGTCTCCTTCAATTGCGGTATTAAAGTTCCGACTCCGGTAGCCGGAAACCTGATCAGGAATGCGAAAGAATCAGAACTAAAAAAACAGCGTGATATCCCAACTCTTTGAGAGAGGGAACTGCTATCCAAAAACATAGTCAGAGGTAATTGGACACACCTCATAACCGGTCAACCGTGAATTTTTAGAATAATAAGGCAGGGAGAACTGCCACCCCATCCAACCCTTTGTGATACTGCAGTCAAGGGACTACATGGTTTCGCATGCTGCGCGAAATCCGTATTTTTTTCTTATCTTTGTCGCAAGAACGATATTCACATTGATGCCTGTATATATCATTGACGTAAATCAAGTATTCCTCCATATCCTAAGGGTTTACCGTAATAGCGGCAGAAAAAACTTCCCCTGCCCCATCCTCCCGGGTATGAGATAATTTCACTTTTATCAAATCCTGCCAGATGTCCATAACACAAGACAATAACCATGCCCTCTTTAATCCCACGCTGCCGGCCAAGCTAGGTGAACAGCTGCAGTGGGGACAGCTCTATGGTGGCAGTTCTGCGCTCGCCATCGCCAACGCCGCACGGGCTTTTAATGGTGTCGTACTGGTCGCCGTGGATACGGTGCAAAGGGCAGCACAACTTGAAGCGGAACTCGTTTTTTTCCTCGGAGACGATAAACTGCCCGTGCTCAGTTTCCCCGATTGGGAAACACTGCCCTATGATCTCTTCTCCCCACTCCCGGAGTTGATCTCGCAGCGACTGCTCTCCCTCTCGCGTTTGCCACAGATGGAGCGATGCATCCTGCTGGTGCCAATCGCCACGCTGATGCAACGTCTCTGCCCGAAGGCATTTCTCGACCACCACTCCCTGATCGTGGACCTGGGACAACAACTCAATCTGGATAGGACACGCCAGCGCCTGGAGAGAAGTGGTTATCAATGTGTCTCTCAGGTACTCGCCCATGGCGAGTTTGCAGTTCGCGGTTCCCTGCTGGATGTATTTCCCATGGGCAACCTCGTGCCCTTCAGGATCGACCTGTTCGATGACGAAGTGGACAGCATCCGCACCTTTGATCCGGAGACCCAACGTTCACTGGAAAAGATTAATCAGATCAGAATGTTACCGGCCCGGGAGTTTCCTCTGGATGAAGCGGGCATTGCTCTCTTTCGCCGCAACTACCGCAATCAGTTTGAAGGTGATCTGCAACGCAGCCTGATCTACAGCGACGTCTCGGAAGGGCAGGTTCCCAGTGGTCTAGAATACTATCTTCCCCTCTTTTTCGAGACCACAAACACGCTCTTCGATTACCTGCCTGAGAATCATCTACTCATCCAGACCGAGGACATCCGGGAGCAGGCGGACAGTTTTTTTGAGCAGGTCCAAGGCCGCTACGATGAGAGAAAACACGATCTGGAACGCCCACTGCTGCCACCGGGAAAGATCTACCTCTCCACGGATGAACTAATCTCCCGCATGAAGTCTCCGGCAGGAGTTTCGGTGCAGAGACACGAAATCTCCAGCCGCCGGAAAGGTTATGCCGGATTCGCCAACTTCGCCACCCAACTCCCCCCTCCCCTGGGCATACAGGCTCGGGCTCAACGTCCGGCTGCGCTGCTGCAGGACTTCCTCTCTTCCAACGATGGCCACACGCTCTTCGTGGCAGAGAGTGCGGGAAGACGGGAAATGTTATTGGGTACGTTGCGGGATTTCGGTATCAAACCCATAGTGGTTGATAGTTGGCAGTCATTTATTGATGAAAAGCCCCCTATCGCCCTGACGGTTGCTCCCATTGAACAGGGGCTTTGGTTGCAGGAGAGCGGTATCACCCTGATCACCGAGACTCAACTCTACGGTGAGCAGGTGCGGCAGACACGACGGCGGCAGAAGGCGACCCGTGACCCGGACCAGATCGTACGCAACCTGACGGAACTCCACATCGGCGCACCTGTGGTGCATGAGGATCACGGTGTCGGCCGCTATCAGGGACTGCAGACCATCGAGGTCGGCGGTCTCGCGACCGAGTTTCTGACCCTGGAGTACGCCAAGGGCGACAAGCTCTATGTACCGGTCGCTTCACTTCACCTGATCAGCCGATATGCGGGCGCATCACCCGACAATGCTCCCCTCCACCGCCTCGGCGGAGAGCAGTGGGAGAAGACCAAGCGCAAGGCCGCCAAACAGGTTCGGGATGTCGCTGCAGAGTTGCTGGAGATCTATGCCCGCCGTGCCGCCCGGCGCGGCGTTGCCTTTCCTGAACCTGCAGACGAATATCAGAGCTTCAGCGCCACCTTTGAGTTCGAGACGACACCGGACCAACAGCAGACCATCGACTCGGTGCTGGAAGATATGGCTTCGCCTCAACCCATGGACCGTGTCGTCTGCGGGGATGTGGGCTTCGGCAAGACAGAGGTTGCCATGCGCGCCGCCTTCATGGCCACCCAAGGCAACAAGCAGGTGGTGGTGCTGGTACCCACCACCCTGCTCGCCCAGCAGCACTATCAGAACTTTGCCGACCGCTTTGCCGACTGGCCGGTCAAGGTCGAGAGCCTCTCCCGCTTCCGCACTGGAAAACAGCAACAGAAGGTCATCGACGGACTGGCCGACGGCACACTCGATATCGTTGTCGGCACCCACAAACTGCTCTCCGAGGGCATTAAGTTCAAAGACCTCGGACTGGTGATCATCGACGAGGAGCACCGCTTCGGCGTACGCCACAAGGAGAAGCTCAAAGCCCTTCGCAGTGAGGTGGACCTGCTGACACTGACTGCCACCCCGATCCCCCGAACCCTCAACATGGCGATGGCGGGGATGCGCGATCTCTCGATCATCGCTACCCCTCCGGCACTGCGCCATCCCATCAAGACCTTCGTCAGTCAGTGGAACGACACATTGATTGCCGAGGCCTGTCAGCGCGAGCTGAAGCGCGGCGGTCAGATCTACTTCCTGCACAACGAGGTCAGCACCATCGAAAATATGGCGGAGCGGCTTGAGGGACTACTGCCCGGCGTCCGCCTGCAGGTGGCTCACGGCCAGATGCGTGAGCGCGAACTGGAAGGCATCATGCGGGACTTCTATCACCAGCGATTCAACCTGCTGGTCTGCACCACCATCGTGGAGAGCGGCATCGACGTCCCCACCGCCAACACCATGATCATCAACCGTGCGGACAAACTCGGCCTGGCCCAGCTGCACCAGATTCGCGGCCGGGTCGGTCGATCCCACCACCGTGCCTACGCCTATCTGCTGACTCCACCCAGCGGGGTGATGACCGCCGATGCAAAGAAACGGCTGGAAGCAATCGAATCCCTGGAGGACCTGGGAGCCGGCTTCACCCTATCCACCCATGACATGGAGATCCGCGGCGCCGGAGAGCTGCTCGGCGACGAACAGAGCGGTCAGATCAACGAGATCGGCTTCACCCTCTATTCCGAACTTCTGGAGCGGGCGGTGAAAGCTCTCAAGGCGGGGGAGCAGCCGACACTCGACCGCCCCCTGGACCACGGCACCGAGATTGAGCTGGGCATTGCGGCGCTGCTGCCGGAAGACTATCTGCCGGATGTGCACAGCCGGTTGGTGCTCTATAAGAGGATCGCCAGCGCTGCGACCCATGACGAACTGCGCGAACTACAGGTCGAGATGATCGACCGCTTCGGTCTGTTGCCCCAAACAGCCAAGAATCTTTTTGCGATCACCGAACTCAAACTACGGGCCCACCCTCTGGGGATCCGCAAGATCGAAGGGGGATCCAAAGGGGCGCGTATGCTATTTGATTCAGACCCCAAAATCGATCCGGCAAACCTGATCCGCCTGATCCAAACCCGTCCCCAGATGTATAAAATGGATGGTGGCGATAAACTCAGGTATATCCAGGATATGCCCGACCCAATCGAACGCGTGAACGAAATAGATGTCCTGATCGATAGACTGATAGACTAGGGAATCTCTGATTAATTCGGTCTCTGTCATCTCGACCGCAGGGAGAGATCTCAAACTACGGAGCTATCAAAAGCTTACGTGGGTTGAGATTTCTCGCTATGCTCGAAATGACAATTATTCCCTAGGCTGGCAAGTCTTAAGAAAACAATATGAGTTGGAACGTGCAGAAAAAACACAAATATTGGTTACCTTTTACGCTCGTTCTGAGCCTGGCCGGAACGCTTGCTACCGCTGAAGAACAGCCGGAAGAGGAAGCACCACCCTGGTACCAGTTTGAGATTCTGATATTTGAACGTATCAGCGCCGGTGCCGGCACCACTGAATTCTGGCCGGATGACCCAGGTACGCCATCACGGCTGAATGCCATACCACTAACCGAGGACCGGGCTCGCGAAATCGGGCTGCAGGAACCGATCGAAACAGCAGCGCCACCAGCTCCTGAACCTGAACCTGAACCTTTTAGACCACTTGCCAAGTCTGAATGGCAACTCAGTGAACAGCATCAGCACCTCTCCAGATCCCGAAATTACAAACCACTGCTGCATGTCGCCTGGCGTCAGCAGGTTATCGATCCTGACCAGTCCCAACAACTATTCCTGGAGTTGCCTAAGTCTTCAAACCCACAATCTGCCATTGATGAGCCCCTAATGCTGGAGGGCACGATCAGAGTCGGCGTCAAACGCTATCTACATCTTGATACTGATCTGCTACTGCGGCGGTGGGAGACGGAAGATGGAATGACGGGTAACAGCTTAGAGTTCCGCCCCGCTTTTCGCACCTTTCGAATGCAGTCACAGCGCAGAATGCGCAGTGGAGAGATCCACTATCTCGACCATCCCATCATCGGGGTACTTTTTCTGGCCAGTCGTTACGAACTCCCCACTGAACCTGAGCCTGTCGAAGACGGGACACCTGTCGATGGAGAGGTCGAATCCCAACCGAAGCAAGAACCTGTGAGCACGTCGAGCTAACAGTATCCGATTATTGCTCGTAGGGGCGGGAGCCAGACTGGCTGGGGTTTAGATAGAAGTCAGTAGATTGACTACCAGCGTTCATCACGGCAATCCGATCTTACAGCTGCTTTCTCAGCAACGCTTCAAGTCGTCTGGAGAGCTTCTCCAGTGCGCGACTCCCTGCCGCAACAATGGCCTCGGGTTCCGCTCCCTTGATCGGCTCAGAAATTGTTACCTGTCGTGTATCGAGTACCTTGCCCTTTGCCCTATCCAACAGCATCCAGCGCGCTTGCAGGATCACCTGCAAACCGTCCACCGCATCGAATCGGCTAAAATAGAAGGAGATGTCATAATCGGGCTTTAGGGAGCCGTGCCATGGGTAGGCAACCACCCGATTCTCTCCTAACGAAGCGGAGAGGTAGTCAACCAGAACCTGGATGATATTTTCCTGTAAGGTTCCTGCCCATTGATCGAACTCGTTCAACTGCAATCGGTATAATCCCGCCCGATTGACGATCTGTGGACGATCGAGATAGCTGGAGAGATGAACCGGGCCCAGCCCAACTTCGGGTAACCGCGCCTGAGCGCTTTCAGCTGGAGCCGGTAAATCGACCGCCGCATTCAAACGATAGAACCGGGTTGGCTGAGATGGGCTGGCACAACCGGCCAGGTGAAGCATCGAAGCAATAGTCAGCAACGCCACTGCGTATTTCCATAGGGGTTTCATCACTGCTTTCCTCTGATCAATGCCTCGGGGTGGCGTTCAAGATACTCCGCCATGATGCGGATCGAACGCGTGGCAGCCGCCAGTTCTCGCAGCGCAACGCTGACATCCTGCATGACGGGCGAATCCTCGGCCACTATCGATTCAGCGGATGACATGGTCTTGCTGAACTGGGAGAAGGCCTGCTCCCCACTGAGAAGTGTCTCGTCCCAACTCTCCACCGCATGGTCAACTTTTTTGTCCATCCTATCGATCATGGTTCGGGAATCTCGGGCCACGCGAATCCACTCTGCAATAAGAGGTCCAAACTGTGTCTGCAACTGTTCCACCAGTTTGCGGGCCTCATCGATCATGATCGCAGATCGACTGGTCAGGTCCGGGGCAGAGGTTTCGAGTTTCCGGGCGAGACTATCGAATCTTTTTATGGCCGAAGCAAGATGGACAAGCATCTCCGGCAAATCCGGATCATTAACAAGCTTATCGATTCCAGCCAAGATCTCTTCGGTTCGTTTGGCGATTCGTTCGAGCGGAAGATCCTCCAGGACCCTGGCAATCTTCTCCATATTTGAGGGTATAGTCGGTATCTCGGGATACACGCTGCTCAAACCTCGTCTTTTTGCCTCGCTATTGGGATGAAATCCCAATTCGACCTCCAGTTTTCCGGTCACCAGGCTCTGCATATTCAAGCGAGCCCTCAGGCCCTGCTCGATCAGACGATCCAGCAGCAAACCATCTTTTTCACTCTCCATTCCTTTTTCAAAGCCCAGCTTGGACCGTGTGACACTGATAATAACGGGTATATCGAATGAGAGGTCTTTGCTGTCGAAAACAACAGCAATATCCTCCACCTGGCCGATCCGGACTCCCCGCAAAGTCACAGGCGAACCTACATCGAGCCCTTTGACATCCCCCTCAAAAAACAGAATAAGCCGGGGCTTCTCTTCATTCAGGCCAGCATCGCCAAGATAGAAAATAGCAAGAATGCCCAATGCCAGCGCACTGAGCACAAACATCCCGATAATCGATGGATTGGCTTTTGCGGTCATTGGCGGCACTTCCTATGTCCAAACTCGTTTCGATATAGAGCATCGGCTTTTCTCACTGAAAATTCACTCATGGATATCCCTCTTCGCCACGGGTAAGAAATTTCCTCACGACAGGATTATCCGTCTCCACCAGTAATCGCTTGGGATCCCCCTCCGCAATCATTGTTTTGCTCGCCGCATCCAGAAAGACCGAGTTATTACCAACGGCAAAGATACTGGCCAGCTCGTGAGTCACGATCACGATGGTTGCGCCCAGACTATCCCGCAATTCAAGAATGAGATCGTCGAGCAGGCGCGCGCTGACAGGATCCAGACCGGCTGATGGCTCATCGAAAAAAAGGGTCTCGGGATCCAGTGCCATCGCCCTGGCAAGGGCCGCCCGCTTCTGCATACCACCGCTGATCTCGGAAGGATAGTAGTCTTCAAAGCCTTTCAGCCCTACCAGAGAAAGTTTGTATGAAACAAGCTCATTGACCTCCGCGGGCGTGAGCGACGTGTACTCTTCCAGTGGCAAAGCGATATTTTCAGCCAGTGTCATGGCGGTCCACAAGGCCCCGCCCTGATAGAGCACACCCATCTTTCGCATTAACGCATTCCGCTTATTCGGCGCCAATTGCCAGAATGAGTTTCCCTGATAGAGCACCTCCCCGGCGGCGGGGGGATGCAGGCCGACCAAATGGCGCAGAAGCGTACTTTTCCCGCAGCCACTGCCACCCATAATAATAAATATATCTCCCTGATTTATCGTGAAATCCAGATCTTTCTGAATCAGAAAATCACCATATGCCATGGTCATTCCCCGCACTTCGATATGCTCTAATCCCGAGCGGTTTGCTATCTCAACCTGGGCACCTTTCTCCATGATTCATATCCCCAGACGGTTGAAAATAATGGTTGTAAGCGCGTCCCAGATGACGATCAGAAGAATTGCCGTAACCATGGCAGAGGTGGTCGCATTGCCCACAGCTGCTGAATTACGTCCGCTCTGTAACCCTCGCAGGCATCCTGCCAGAGAGACTACAACAGCAAAAATCAGGCTTTTTATGAGCCCGGTGGCGATATCAGAGAGGCTGATAGCCTCTTTGGTCTGCTGTAAATACTCCAGCAATGCGATATCCAATATCGAGACACCTACCAGCAATCCACCCAGGATACCCAGAGCATCTGACCAGAGGCAGAGCAGCGGCAACATCAAAATCAGCGCCAGGGTGCGGGGCAATACCAGAAAATCCATCGGTGAGATCCCCATGGTACGCAGTGCGTCTATCTCCTCATTCACCTGCATGGTGCCCAACTGGGCCGCGTAGGCCGATCCGGTGCGGCCAGCCATGATGATAGCCGTCATCATCGCCCCCATCTCTCTTACGACACCAAGTCCCACAAGGTCGGCAACGTAGATCTGAGCCCCAAACATCTGCAATTGAACGGCCCCGACAAACCCAAGGACAGCACCCACCAGTAGGCTGATTACGCCAACGATAGGCAGTGCACCAGCACCGGCAGACTGAAGAAAACGGTTGAAATCAACCCATCTAAAGCTCGCCCTGCCGGTAAAGAATCTGCCGATCGAAAGCAGCCACTCACCCAGAAATGTGGCCAAACCGGTAAGCTCTTCAACCCCACCCATTGCCCATGTTCCCAGGCGATACACCAATGATCTGGTCCTTGTCCGTTTGCGGGCACCGCTTCTCTCAGGCACCTCCGTGGCCAGGCGCAAGAGTCCTTTCGCCCCATCCGGCAGACCGTCCCAATTGACGGGTATATGCCGAGACTGAGCATAAGCATCTAATTTAACCAGGAACAGCAGCAGTTTGCTGTCCCAATTCTCAAGGTCAGAACTGACAAAATCTATTTTCTCGGGCGGCTCTGAATACTGCTCAAACAGCGCCTGGAATGACTGCCACGTTACGACTTCACAAGTCAGGCACCAGTCGCCTAACAATGATATTTCTACTGAATTATCAGCAAGATAAGATATTGTTAAAGACTTGCTTTGCATCTGAATCTCAGGTCGCCCAGCAACTTATGATGACAGAATCATCCTGTTCAAATAGTTTTCCGTCAAGGATTAAGTTTCCCTTTACGCTGCCGCTACAGTTTTGTGAACAACCACAACACTACAAATTGGCAGATTCCAAAAAACCATGTCAGCAACACAAACAAACCTTCGGACAAGCAAAGCCATCGGCCGGGCCTTAATCGCGGACGATGAACTATCCAATAGGGTAATTCTGAAGGCTTTGCTGAAGAAACTCGGCTACGAAGTATCTATGGCTGAGAATGGGGCAGAGGCCGTTGAGCTTTTCGAGAGAGAGTCAATCGACATTGTGTTCATGGATATCATGATGCCGGTTATGGACGGCTATATCGCCACCGAAAAGATTAAAGAGTCTGCTGGTGAAAAGTTCATTCCGGTAATATTCCTTACTGCCATGACGGACGAATCAGCACTCTCGCGTTGTATCGAGGTCGGGGGGGATGATTTTCTGACAAAACCGTTCAGCCATATAGTACTCGCTGCCAAAATCAAAGCCATGGAGCGGATTCAAGAGCTTCATCACGACGTCATCACTCTTTACAGCCGAATGCATCGGGATGAAGAGATTGCCGAAGAGGTCTTCAGCGGTGCTGTTATTGCCGGAAACGTAGCACTCGACCACATACGTCAACTCGTACGCCCAGCAAGCATTTTCAGTGGTGATATCCTGCTGACTGCCTATGCCCCATCCCATGACCTGCACGTACTCATGGGCGATTTTACTGGCCATGGTCTGGCCGCTGCCCTTGGCGCACTGCCAGCATCGGAAGTTTTCCGATCGATGACGGCAAAAGGTTTTTCTCCACAACAAATTCTTCAAGGCATTAACAATAAACTCAACTCTCTTCTGCCGACAGGAATGTTTCTGGCTGCCCAGTTCGTCAAAATAAGCAATACCCTGGACCATATCACCGCCTTCAATTGCGGCATGCCGGATTTTTTTCTACTCGACGGAAAGACCAGGGTTATCAAACATCGCATTTCCTCGCGTAGCCTTCCACTCGGGATCACATCCGAAATCGATTTTCACGATGCAGCGGTGCACATAAGAACCCAACACAATGACCATGTGCTTTTGGCAACTGACGGCGTTTCAGAGGCAAGAAATCCTGGTGGTGAATATTTTGGAATAGAAAGACTGGAAAATTCCATTACCCATAGTTATGACGACGACTACATTCTAAATACCGTTTCCCGCATCCTGGAAGATTTTTGTCTGGATGCTCCCCAGGATGACGACATAAGCCTTGCCGAGATACCTCTTATACCGGAACTACTTCCTGCATGGGATCTCGACAGTCTACATAACGACAATATAAAACAGACGTCAGACAACCCTTCTCAGGAACATGAATCAGACAGCGTGGAATTTCATATCACGCTTCGTGGTAGCCAACTGAGGCAGGCAGACCCAGTCCCAATGCTTATCAACTACATACAAGAGATGGTTGGTCTTCATGAGCATAGACGCCCACTCTTCACTATCCTGACAGAGCTTTTTGTCAATGCCCTGGACCATGGCGTGCTTGGCCTGGACTCGAACATAAAAACCGGGCCAGAAGGATTTACCCGCTACTTCGAAGAGAGAGAGCGACTTTTAAACGAACTCAAAGACGGTTTCATCAGAATAGGTTTGCACATTCACCCGTTTGAACAGGGTGGAAAGATGGTAATACAAATTGAAGATAGCGGTATTGGTTTCAACTTTTTAAACAAGCAGTCAACAGATGAGTCTGCATCATTAAAACTCAGTGGCCGGGGAATCCAGCTTGTTCAAGGCCTCTGCGAATCAATCAAATATGAAAAACCTGGAAACAAAGCTGAAGTCATCTATGTATGGCAAGAATGAATGAACAATACAAAGCCCTATAAACATGAGCCTGAATCTGCTGAAAACAGAGATCTGATCGCGCAAGAGCAATTAAAGATCCTCTTTGAGAGTCTGCCTAATTCATTGCTTGCGACTATTGTCGCCACTATTCTAACAGCCTTTCTTTTATGGGATTTCAGCAATAGAACGACGGTAGTAGCGTGGGTATGTTCGATGAACATCATCGTACTCACCAGGTGGCTGATCTACAAGAGGTATTTCAAATCCCTGCCAATTTCCGGAAACCTGAAAACCTGGAGGTTTCGTTATGCTGCAAGCACTTTGATGGCAGCATTTACATGGGGAAGCATTGCAATATTTCTATTTCCTGAAGATAACTTTGCCTATCAAACCATGATAGGTTTTCTTCTTATCGGGATTGCAGCAGTCGGTATATCATCGCAATCTGCAATAAATACAATCGCAAGTGGATTCCTATTCCTGACTCTCGCGCCGATTAGTTTCCGTTTTATTATAAATGCCGAACAAACTGGTTGGTCACCTGGCTTACTGGTCGGGTTATTGTTGATTCTTCTTCTCAGTCTCTCCAAGCACATTAATAAAGTTATCCTACAAAATATTACACTTAGATTTGAAAGTTCAAGCAGAGAGGAAAGATGGAAAAGATCTGAGCAAAAACTATCCCATCACATTCATGAAACGCCGCTTGCCGCCATTGAGTGGACGCAGGACGGGGTTATAACGCAGTGGAATCCCAGTGCTGAATCACTGTTTGGCTACACGAAAGACGAGGCAATTAACAAACATATCAAGGATCTTTTTCCATCTGCTGAATCTGTTGAAGGAGACTCCACAAACGACTGGAATAGCCTATTTGAATCAAATCAGTCTAGCTATGACACACTTGAAATTAAGAGGAAAGATGGTAAGAAGCGCATCTGCGAATGGTATAATACGCCTCTTTTGGGATTAAACAATATCAGAACAGGCGTCTCCTCATTTTTGATGGATATTACTGAGAGACTGCATGCCGAAGAGGATCAAAAGCGACTCACGGAAATTATTCAGAACTCAACAGATTTTATTGCGGTGTTCACGTTGGAAGGCAACATTCTTTTCATGAATGCAGCTGGACGTCAAATCATGGGCTACGGAATTACGGAAAGCCTGGAAGATAAAAGTCTTGCAGGAATGTTTCCCGCTTCGGAAATCGATCGTGTGCTCAACGAGGGTGTGCCAACTGCTTTTATGAGTAGAACCTGGACCGGCGAGACCAGCCTGATATCAATAGATGGAGAAATTATCACAGTCTCACAGCTGATCATTCTGCACGATGAGTCAAAAAGTGGAACCCAGTACTATTCCATGGTTATGAGAGACATTTCAGATAGAAAACGGGCAGAAGAAGAATTAATCAAAGCAAAAAACATTGCGGAAGATGCTGCCATGGCAAAATCGGAGTTTCTGGCTATGATGAGCCATGAAATCCGCACACCCATGAATGGTGTACTCGGCATGACCGAGTTACTAAAAGACACTGCTTTGGACAATGAACAGCAAGAGTTTCTCGGGATCATCCATCAATCCGGAAACTCACTGCTAAAAATAATTAACGATATTCTCGACTATTCCAAGGCCGAGGCTGGAAAGATTGAGTTTGAATTGATCTCTTTCGATTTGGAGAGAGCGATACATGACGTGGTTCGCCTGCTCAGTACAACTGCATCCAGCAAGGGGATAGAGCTGATAATTGATTATCCCATCGATATTCCCAGGCAGGTTACAGGGGATGCAGGCAGAATCAGACAAATCATCACAAATCTTACCGGCAATGCTATTAAATTCACATCCTCTGGGCACGTAGCCATTTCAGTAAGATTCATACAGACCGACACTGAACATGAACATTTTCGTATAATGATCGAAGACACCGGTATCGGCATCAGTGAAAATCAGCAAAGAAAACTGTTCAAGTCATTTACCCAGGCAGACAGCTCAACTACCAGAAAATATGGTGGAACAGGGCTTGGATTGTCCATCTGCAAACAGCTTGTTGAATTGATGGGTGGCAGCATTGGCCTTGAGAGCACACCCGGAAAAGGATCTACATTTTGGTTTGACCTATCACTTCCAGCATCTCAACCCCCTGAAATATTGCCTCATGCTGATTTGCATGGCACACGCGCCCTGGTTGTTGATGAGAACAGGCTTAACCTTAGAGTCTACCATGACCAAATCATTCGCTATGGCATAAATATCGATACAGCTTCGTCTCGGGAAGAGGCACTAAATCTCATCGATAAATCACTGACCAATAATCGACACTACCATATTATTTTACTCGACAGTAACTTCGAAAAAACCAGTGAAGAGTCACTCGCAGCAGATATTAGTGGACTGGATGAATATTTGAAAACACCGCTTGTTCTATTAACATCGTCCGGCACCAGGGGAGACGCAAAGTTTTTTGAAAATAAGGGTTTTGCTGCTTATCTGGTAAAGCCCGCCCATTCTAACCTATTAAAAGAGACTCTCGAGAGCGTCCTGGCCCTTTCATTGGACAAATCAAACGCTTCAATTATCACACGCCATAATATTGAAGAGAGTCATCCAAACACGGTATCCAAAGAGGTACGATTTAACGCAAAAGTACTGCTCGTCGAAGATGTCATTGCGAATCAAAAGGTCGCTAGTATCGTAATGCGCAAGTTTGGACTTGAGGTGGACATTGCCGACAATGGACTCACCGCACTGGAACGTATTTCTGAATCAAATTATGATCTTGTATTCATGGACTGCCAAATGCCAAAACTCGATGGTTATGAAACCACCATCGAGCTTCGAAAACGGGAGAAAAACGTCAACCATCGACTGCCCATCATTGCACTCACCGCAAACCAGATAGAAACTGAAAAACAACGCTGTATCGCTTCTGGAATGGATGACTTTCTCGGAAAACCCTTTGAGTGGGCAGAATTGGTTGCAATCCTTGATAAATGGCTTAACAAGCCCTCATCACAGCCATCCGACATATTGGACTCCCAACCCCTTGCACCCGTTGACCTCAGTCCACGAACAATCATTGATGAAGCCCGCCTCTCCTCCATGAAGGAACTCATGGGCGATGACTACATAGAACTGTTCCCTGCTTTTTTCGATAGTTTTTCAAGTTTGAGGGCTATCCTCCCCAGTGCACTTGAAAATAAAAATCACGCAGAGGTGAGACGTATCATGCATAGTCTAAAATCAGCCAGTAATAATGTAGGTGCGGTGGGGCTTGCCAAGATTGCCCAGGATATGGAACAGGACGCTGCTGAGGAAAAGCTCACCAAGACCCAAGACCGCTTGCCGCAACTGGACGCCGAGGCTCAAAAAGTTAAAGAGAGATTGAATGAGATCATCAGCGCCTACTGACCCAATATTCGTATCAGGCCTGGTCTAAGTTATAATCTTGCAGTTACGTGTAAAGAATAAATAAGAGGGATGCCGGCAACACATGGCAAAAGTCATCATCATCGATTCATCTGAAGGCACCAGAATTCCTTTTCTCAGAGGCATTCTCACACGTTCGTTAAGTGAGGCAGGATTGACCTTCGAACAGGCCTATAAACTTGCATCCAATGTTAGAGATGATATCTCCAACGAGTCTGAGGTCACTACTTTATCTCTTCGCCAGCGAGTCAGCAAGCTACTGAAAAAAATGGGGTTTTCAGAGGTACTGGAGAACTATGAAAATTCAGACCGGGGACGCGTAACCATACAGGTCAGAGACCATCAGGGACAGACTAATCCGTTTTCTATCTCGGACCACCAACGCTGCCTGGAATCGACCGGCCTCTCTGCCGAAAAATCCGCATCCATCTCTCAAGAGATCTACCAGCAATTGATTGACGACGGTAGATATAAGATCGACTCAAGCGAGTTGGGCATGCTGACCTATAGTGAGCTGAAAAACAATTTTGGTACCGAAGCGGCCAGGCGTTATATGGTTTGGGTAGACTACACACATAGCGGGCGCCCTCTGATTCTTCTGTTGGGCGGTACAACTGGATGTGGGAAAAGCACCATTGCTACCGAGGTAGCTCACAGACTTGGCATCGTTCGCACGCAGTCGACGGATATGTTACGGGAGGTAATGCGGATGATGATTCCCGAACGCCTGCTCCCCATACTGCACACTTCATCTTTTAATGCCTGGCGACTCCTGCCCGGACAAAACGAGCAAACAGAAGGTAACGAAAGTCTGATGATTTCTGGATATCTCAACCAGACTGAATTGTTATCGGTCCCATGCGAAGCTGTCATTCAACGCGCTTTGCGTGAACGGGTTTCACTTATCCTTGAGGGGATTCATGTACATCCAGCGCTGGTAGGGAAAATTTCTGATAATAGCAATGCAGTCATTGTCCCCATCATGCTCGCCGTTATTAAGCCGGATCAACTGAAGCGACAACTGAGTGGTAGAGGGATATCAGCGCCTGCCCGCGGCAGTCAGAAATATCTCTCAGAATTTGATTCAATCTGGTCGCTTCAGTCATTCCTGCTCTCAGAATCTGATCTATCAGGAACACCCATCATCAATAATGATGATAAAGATAAAGCAACCAACCGGATCATGCGAACGATCATCGATGCTTTGTCAGAAAATTGCGATGCAAGCGTAAAAAGCGTTTTCGCTCAACGATCCGATAAAACGGTGTAAACGTGCGGCAATACAAAGGTTTGATGATCATACTGGACGGCGTTGGTGACCGCCCTATTCCCGCCTTCGGCAACCATACGCCGCTGGAGCAGTCTGCTACCCCCAATATGGACCAGCTACTTGCGTCCGGTCAATGCAGCCTGGTCGACCCGCTTTTACCTGGCTTGCCGGTCGGCACTCATACCGGCACAAGTCTGTTGCTCGGTCTGCCCGTCGCAGAAGCCATAAGACTCTCACGCGGACCGGTAGAGGCGGCCGGCATAGGTTTATCCAGTCAGCCAGGCGACCTGCTGCTGCGGTGTAACTTCGCCACGCTTTCCAGGCATTCCGGTGGCTTTGATATTCTGGACCGCCGCGCTGGCCGTATTCAATCAGGGACTGATGAACTTGCCGCCGCACTGGGTAACCTTGACCTGGGCAATGGAATCACCGCCATTTTACATCCGGCAACCCAGCATCGGGCTGTACTGAAACTTACCGGACAGATCTTCTCTTCCCGGATTTCCGACACTGATTCCGGCCACCGCTATGAGTCTCTCGGACTCCGCCACTGCGAAGCCCTTGATCCAACGGATAGCGTTGCTGTCATCACAGCCGGAGCGATCAACCGCTTTACTGAGCAGGCATTCGAGATCCTCGACAACCACCCGGTCAACAATCAGCGCCGTGAAGAGAACAAACCGGTGGCCAACGGCATCATCTGCAGAAGCCCGGGTACCGTTTCCGCCCTGCCATCGCTGGTCAAGCATTTGGGCCTTAATGCGGCAGTAATTGCGGGTGAAGAGACCATTCTGGGATTGGCCAACCTACTGGGGTACCAGACGTTACGTGATGACCGTTTCTCCTCGCTCCCGGATACCGACATAGACGCCAAGGTGGAGTGCACGCTGAAAGCGCTAAGAGAGTACGACTTGGTATTTCTACATATCAAGGGGCCTGACATCTGCTCTCATGACCTGGATCCCGTTGGAAAAATGAAGATGATCGAGCGTGTCGACAGATCTCTTTCCCCGCTGTTGGATGAAGAGATCGTGATTGGAATTACCGGCGATCACTCAACTGACAGTAACAGTGGCAGGCACACAGGTGACCCACTACCGGCACTGATAAGCTCGTCTCATGGGCGAGTCGATGGTGTGACCCGATTTGGAGAGAGGGAATGCGCGCAAGGCGGGCTGGGCAGGATCACGGCTACCGCCTTTCTGGCCACCCTCCTCGACCAGATGAATGTCATGCACAATCTCCGTTCAAACGAAGTCCGTTTCTATTTCTGACCCGTCTGCCATTTCGCAGCGTTTTTGCTTTCTCCACGACCACTGACTTGAAGCTATACTAGCGGGTAGCTGATTAATCAAACATACCATTGCACGCACCCGATATGTCTCAAATCAAACAGCATCTTCTTCAGGCGATTTCCGCTGACAATGACGCCGCAGCGACTATCGACGACGCCAATCTCGACCAGCCAGGGCTCTATCTGAACCGGGAGTTGACCTGGCTTTCATTCAACCGCCGGGTGCTTCACGAAGCCGACGATCCACGCACCCCGCTGTTGGAGCGGGTCAAATTTCTTGCCATCGTCAGCAGCAACCTTGATGAGTTTTTCATGAAACGTGTCGGCGGTCTGAAACAACAGATTGCAGCAGGTGTCACCAAACCCAGCGTGGACGGCAGAGCGCCTGCCGAACAACTGAATGAGTGCCTGGAAGTCATCCGGGAGATGCAGGTTGAGCGGCAGCGCATGTATATTGAAGTCAACGGCCTGCTAGCCGAAAACAATATTCTGATCACCACCTATAAGGCGCTCGACAGCTCACAACAGGCGAAGCTGCGGGAGCATTTTCGGCAGAATATTTTTCCCATGCTGACCCCGTTGGCGATGGATCCAAGCCACCCTTTCCCTTTTATCTCCAACCTCACCCTCAACCTTCTGGTAACACTGCGTTTTCCCGGCGGACATGAACTCTATATGGCACGTATCAAAGTGCCGGTGGGTAAAAAGGTATCACCGCGAATGATTCAGGTTGATGAACAACACACTTTCATAACCCTGGACGATCTGGTAGCGAACAACCTCGACATGCTGTTTCCGGGGATGGAGATCGAGTCTTGTGAATCTTTCCGTATCACCCGCAACGCCAATGTAGAGCGGGATGAAGAGGTTGCCAGCGATCTGCTGGAGATGATCGAGATAGAGCTGCGAGAACGCCATTTTGCCCCCATTGTTCGCCTCGAAGTCTCCAAGGGCATGAACCCGACCCATAGGGGAATGCTGGCCGCAGAACTGGGGCTGGACGAGGAGCAGGACGTCTTTGAGATCGACAGTATGATTGCCACCCGGGATCTCTTTGAGCTGGCATCGCTAAACATCCCCGATCTAAGGGATCCTCCACACCACGTGGTGGATCATCCACAGCTTGCCCATGACCGGCGAAACATCTTTCACATCATTCGTGACCAGGGGCCGTTACTGCTGCAACACCCCTACGAATCATTCAACACTACAGTTGAGCGGTTCCTGAGGAATGCAGCAGAAGACCCCAAGGTCCTGGCGATCAAAATGACCCTCTACCGCACCTCTGGAGAGGGAAACATTCTCAACTCCTTGATTCAGGCCGCCCGCAACGGTAAACAGGTGGCTGTACTGGTCGAGCTCATGGCCCGCTTCGATGAGGCTGCCAATATCCGCTGGGCCCGTCGGCTTGAGCAGGCAGGCATTCACGTCACCTACGGCGTCATCGGTCTGAAGACCCACAGTAAATTGATCCTGGTTGTGCGGCGTGACTACGCAAAACTGCGCCGCTACTACCACGTTGGCACCGGCAACTACCATGCCGGCACTGCGCGCCTCTATACCGATCTGGGTGTTCTTGGCTGCGACAAGGATGTAGGCCAGGACCTCACGGAACTTTTCAACTACCTTACTGGTTACTCCCCACCTCCGAGTTACCGCAAGATCCTCGCCGCCCCCTACTCCCTGAAAAAGATGTTGTTGAAAAAGATCGACCGGGAAACCAGCCTGCACTCGGCAGAGCAGCCGGGGCTGATCCAGATGAAGATGAATGCCCTGGAGGACGCCGACATCGTCAAAGCCCTCTATAAAGCAACCACAACGGGTGTAAGGGTTGACCTCATTGTACGCAACACTTGCAGACTGAGGCCCGGTATTCCGGGACTGAGCGAATCAGCCAAAGTGATCAGCATAGTGGGACGTTTTCTGGAACATTCACGAATCACCTATTTCCAAAATGGCGGCAACGAAGAGTACTTCATCGGCTCTGCAGATCTCATGCACCGTAATCTTGAGAGTCGGGTGGAGGTACTGATTCCCGTTGAGGCCTCCGCCCTGCGACAGGAGTTAAGGCTGATCCTTGATGTGCAGCTCAGTGACCAGCGTTCCGCCTGGGACATGCTGGCCGACGGCAACTATGTACAGCGCAAGCCTGCCGACAACGAAAAATCACTCAATGCTCAGGAAACCCTTATCGGAGTTGCCAAACGCCGCCTTGCGGCAGCAAAGAGACACAAAGAGAAACGGATGCGTGAAAAACTTGTGAATCATTTTCAGTATCGACTGAAAAACAGTTAACCTCATGGCTGAATCACAGGACAAAATGCGACAGAATGTTCTGGTCGCCATCGACTTCTCTCCCCACGCAATGGCCGCCTTGAAATATGCGGCGAATATGTCTAAGTGCATCGGTACCAATCTCACCATCCTGCATGTGGTACACGATTTGGCAAGCTCTCCTGGCTACTATGCACCCAAGAAGATCAAGGGAGGGAAAAAGATCCTCAAGCGCCTGGAAGAGATTGCTGAAGAGATGATGGATGAGTTCCTGGCCAAACTCATTAAAGAGAACCCGGAACTCAAAAGCACGATCAAAAAAGCTGATGTCATGTTGGTATCCGGCCTGACAGTCACCAAGATTCTTCAGGTGGTCGAAAAGCTTCAACCTCAACTGCTGGTCATGGGAAACAAAGGCCGCAGTGGGCTCAAAAACATTCTCATGGGCTCAAAGGCCGAACAGGTCATTAAACTCTGTCCTATCCCGGTCACAATCGTCAAAGAATGAAATTTACCAGACCCCTTTCCAGTTGGCTGTTTGAACCAAACAGCATCCAACAACTCGGGGTGGGACTGCTGCTCCTGATCCTCTTTATACCGGCTTTTGCCGCCAATGATCTCCTCACCGAACCGAACTGGTGGGACATGTCCATCCGTCTGCTAGGTGGGCTTGCACTCTTTCTGTTTGGCATGGAACAGATGGCCGGATCACTGAAATTGGTTGCTGGTGAACGTATGAAGGTCGTACTCGCCCGGCTGACCACAAATCGATTCATGGGTGCTCTGACAGGTGCGTTCGTTACCGCAATAATCCAATCATCCTCAGTAACAACCGTGCTGGTGGTGGGCTTTATCTCGGCCGGACTGATGTCGATGGCCCAGTCGATCGGTGTCATCATGGGCGCCAATGTCGGCACTACTATCACCGCCCAGATCGTCGCCTTCAAGGTTACCAAATACGCGCTGTTGATGGTTGCCTTTGGTTTTGGCGCGTGGTTCTTCTCCAAACAGGACAAGATCCGCCACTACGGCAATATGCTGCTGGGGTTGGGCCTCATCTTTTTCGGCATGAGCCTGATGAGCGACGCAATGTTCCCCCTGCGCAGTTATCAACCTTTTCTCGATCTTATGGCAACGATGGCAAACCCGCTGATTGGCATTCTGATTGCAGCCGTCTTCACCGCACTGATCCAGTCTTCTTCAGCCACAACGGGTATCGTCATCGTGATGGCAAGTCAGGGATTCATCACTCTGCCTGCAGGCATTGCACTGGCCTTTGGAGCCAACATCGGTACCTGTGTTACAGCCATGCTTGCATCAATCGGCAAGAAACGCGAAGCAATACGCGCAGCTCTGGTACATGTCATCTTCAACATTGCGGGCGTCCTGCTCTGGGTTGCATTCATCGACTATCTGGCCGACCTGGTTCTGCTTATCTCCCCCACTTCCAACGAACTGACAGGCACGGCAAAACTGGCTGCTGATACACCTCGCCAAATCGCAAACGCCCACACCATCTTTAATATTGCCAACACGCTTATCTTTATCGGTTTCATCGGCGCGTTTGGCCGCCTTGTGGAGAGACTCGTACCAGACAGACCTTTGGAAGAGGAGCGGATCACACGTCCCCGTTTTCTCGATGATGAACTTCTGGAAACACCAACGCTGGCGTTGGATATGGCCAGGCTGGAGATCGGCCGTGCAGGACAGCAGGTCAGGGAAATGCTGAATCAGATCATGCCGGCCCTGCTTGGCGGAGACCGCAAACTGCTCGCAGAGATAGGCGAAATGGACGACAAGGTCGACGTACTTCACGAACAAATAGTGGGTTATCTGGGTAAATTAAGCGGAGAAAGACTCAACCAACAACAGACAGAAACCGTCTTGAACCTGATGTCCACCATCAACAACCTGGAAAATCTCGCTGACCTCATCGAAACCGATTTAGTGGGCTTAGGCTACAAACGTCTCGAGGAAAATCTACAGATAAGTCCGGAAACCCAACGCATGCTGAATCATCTTCACACACAGGTATCTCGGGCTGTCGAACTTGCGCTGCAAGCCGTTAAACTACAGGACACGAATCGAGCTGACCAGGTCACCGGGATGAAGACAACTGTACAGCAGTTGTTTGATGCGGCGACCAATCATCAAGCCACTCGACTGGTGGCAGATGAACCCAATCGCCTACAAGCCTATACCCTTGAAGTCGAGATCATCGAGAAACTCAGGCGCATCTACTATTTCGCCAAGCGAATAGCAAAACTTGTCGAGGAGAGCGTCGCCGATCCATTGATCGTCGAGACTGAGTGATCTGTAGGCAGATCCAGGCTTACAGAAGCGGTGGAACGCCGTTTGCTGTGCCGAGTATGTTGCCTGATCCGCTACCGCTTCACGCCTACGAACCCAACCTGTTATCAGCCTTATTTGCCTGGCAGGTGAATTAGGAGGCTTTTTTTTCCGTTTGCAGTTTTTGTATAGCCAACTGGTGAATACGCCGCGACGAACCAGCCTGCACCACTACCTCCAAGCCGTCCAACTCGAATCGCTCCTCGACATCAGGAATGCGTTCAGTATGGTCCAGCAGCCAGCGGTTGGCCGTGTCTGTCGGCTTTCCGGGCAGCTCCATTCCGAAGTACCCTTCGATCACACGTAACTCGGTAGTACCATCAACCAGTACCCGCCCGTCGTTGATTTCCGTCAGTTCGTCAGGCTGCTCGTCGGACTCGTCGTAAATCTCACCAACCAGCTCCTCCAGCAGATCCTCCAGACTCACAACGCCGATCATGGTGCCGTGTTCATCAACCACTACGGCCTGATGACGGGACTTGCCTCGTAGCGTCAGGATCAGTTCATCCAGTTGAATATTCGCCGGCGTAAACAGGGGCTCATGGGCAATTTCCTTGATCGTCATGTCCAGTTTGCCGGCTGCCAGCGCCTCAAAAAGTTCGCGCAACATCACCAGGCCGACAATCTCATCCGGGTCATCCTCAAAAAGCGGGATACGGGAGTAAGTATTCTTCAGGATCTCCGGAAGAACATCCTTCAGGGTACGCCCTGCATATAGACGAAAGACCTGCTGCCTGGGTGTCATGACATCCTCAGCCTTCAGGTCATTAAAATTGAAGACCCGCTCGATCATCTCCCGTTCATCCTTCTCGATGACACCCTCCTCCTCTCCATGTCCCACCATGGTGATGACTTCAGACTCGGTGACGAGAGGATCCTCACTCGCCCTGGTACTGGCTTGAATCACATTGGTCAACTGGAGGAAGGTCCAGACAAGCGGGTAGATCAGCCGCATGAAACCGACCATCAGTGGGGCAACAATCAGCGAGATCGTCTCTGAGTAGCGGGTAGCGATGCTTTTTGGCGTGATCTCACCAAAAATCAGAATCAGGACCGTCAAAACACCCACAGCAATACCGGGCCCAGTATGACCGAACAGGTCGGTGGCAATCACTGTGGCCATGGCGGAAGCAGCAATATTGACTACATTGTTGCCGATCAGGATGGTGATCAGCATTCTGCTGGGGTCTGTTTTCAGAATATAGAGGGCGTGGGCACCACGTCTTCCCTCATTGTATAAGGCCTCGGCTCGCGCCATCGAGAGTGAGACCAAAGCCGTTTCCGAGCCCGAAAATACGCCTGAAAGCACCAGAAGTGCCGACAGCATTAGAAAATCGTTCACAAAATTCCTATTGATACCCGTCCCAGACGGGACCCTCGGGCAATTATCTGTTCTAAGACCGTGAAAAACAACCAAATTCAATATTTTTTTTGCATTCAACCGCAGATTAGTTTCTCACTGTCATATTACGGTAACAATTATTTCATATAGTGTCCGGGCAATAAGGAACCTCTGAACGAATGCGGGATGGCAGTCTTGTGGCCCGAATTCATTTGGAAGTTTCTCAAATATCGATACCAGAGGATTGATGATGAAAAAGAGAAACCTGTTCACCCTGGCATTTGCCGCCACCTCCCTGCTGGCGAGCCTGCCCGCTGCAGCCGATCGGACCGTGATTCAGAATAAGGGTTCTGACACCCTGGTCAACGTGGCTCAGGCCTGGGCCGAGCACTACCGCGAGGTCAAACCCGATGTGGCGCTCGCGGTCTCCGGCGGCGGTTCCGGCACCGGCATCGCTGCCATGATCAACGGCACCGTGGATATCGCCAACGCCAGCCGCAAGATGAAATCAAAGGAAGTGAAGGCAGCCGAGAAAAAGGGGCAGCATCCGGTGGAGCATGTGGTTGGCTACGACGCCCTGGCCGTCTATATCCATCATGACAATCCCGCCAAATCACTCTCCTTCGAGCAGTTGAAGCGCGTATACGGCCGTGGTGGAGATGCCATCAAATGGTCTGACCTCGGCCTGAAAGTCCCTGGTTGCAAGAGCGACAAGATCGTAGTGGTCAGCCGCCAGAACAATTCCGGCACCTACGCCTATTTCAAGAAGGCGGTTCTGGGTAAGAAGGGTAAGTTCCGTCAGGGCACCCTGGACATGCACGGTTCCAAGGACGTGGTGGATCTGGTCGAAAAGACCCCCTGTGCCATCGGCTACAGCGGTCTGGCTTACGCCACCGATCACATAAAGATGGCCTGCATCTCCAAGAAAGCTGGCGATGACTGTGTCAACCCCAGCGTCGCAACCGCCAGCGACCGCAGCTACCCGGTTGCACGCCCCCTGTTCATGTACACCAACGGCGAACCTACGGGTGAAATCGGAACCTATCTCGATTGGGTCAAGAGTGATAAAGGCCAGTGCATTCTCCTGAAGAAGGGTTATGCGCCGATCCGCAACGTAAGCTGCAACTAAGCAGGCTGATCTGAAGGAGTGGGGCCTTGTGCCCCGCTTGCCGTCATACAGCAAACAACAGAGTGTAGGATGCTGGTGAGCTTGCGAACCGCATCAGGCGAGTCGGGGAATCACGCGAACGATGCGGTTCGCAGGCTCACCACATCCTACATGCTCAATTTTTCTCCTCCAGCGCGGAGTATCGGCAAATGTCCCATCTTGAAGAACGTTTGGAAAATGACCTCAATAAAATCCGCAACCGCGTGGAGAAGCAGGCAGAACTGGTCGAGGCTGCGGTAACCAACGCAGTACACGCCCTGCAGACCGGCAATGCAAAACTGGCTTATGCCACCGTCCTGAACGATCTCCCGATCAACAGGACCATGCGCGAAATAGACCAGATCTGTCATAAGTTTATCGCAATCCATCTTCCCAGCGGAGGCCATCTGCGCCTGCTCTCCTCGGTCATCCGGGTCAATATGGAACTGGAACGCATCGGTGACTATGCAGTGACCATCGCCCGCGAGGCCGCCCAGTTGTCCAAGCCGCCCGAGGGCAACATGGCGAGGGAACTTGAACGGATGGCCAGCGAGACCCAACTGATGTTGCGACAGTCCATCCGCGCCTTCAACGATCTCAACGCGGAGATGGGCAGAAGCACCAAGCTGTTGGCCGACCAGATGGAAAACAATCTGGACAGCATCTATACCGAAATGATGGCCAACCAGGATCGCAGCAAGGTAAAGGATATTCTGGCCGTTTTCGTGGTTTTTACCCAGTTGAAAAGGGTCGCGGACCAGGCCAAAAACCTGTGCGAGGATGCGATTTTCGCCAGCACGGGGGAACAGAAGGCGCCCAAGGTCTACAAGGTGCTGTTCCTCGACGAGGACAACGGCGGCAAAAGCCAGATGGCCGAAGCCATCGCTCGCAGGAACTACCCCGACAGCGGTGAATATCTGAGCGCGGGCCGCCAACCCGCCGCCAGTCTGAATCCCAGCCTGGTCTCCTTCCTGGAAAACCGGGGGCAAAACCTGAGCGGCGTACAGCCATCCTCGCTGGCAGACCTGACAGAGCGCACGATATCGGACCAATACGTCATCGTCAGCCTGGAAGGCGATGTGTCATCCTATCTGCCCGAGATCCCCTTCCACTGCACAGCCCTTGAATGGGATATGGGTTCGGTGCCTGAGGCCGGTGACGAACAGGGTTTCGAAAATCTTTACCGTGCAATCTCGCTGCAGGTCAAGGATCTGATGGAACTTCTGCGCGGCGAAGGGGCCTCCTGACATGTCTGCAGTCAATCCGGTAGAACAAACAACAGCAGCGGAATTCGACAGCCGCAATCTCGACTGGTATTTCGATAAACTGGTCCAGGTAGTGGTCTTTATCGCAGGCATCTCCGCCATTATCTTTGTCCTTGGCATCTTCACCTTCATCACCATGGAAGGCTTCGGTTTTCTGCTGGAGGATTTCACCTTCAGCGAGTTCTTCTTCTCGGAATTCTGGGAACCCAGCGATGAGGATGCCCCGGAGTACGGCATCCTGGCACTGGCAGCGGGTACCGCCAGCGTCACCGGGCTGGCAATGATCGTGGCCATCCCGTTTTCACTCGGAGCCGCTATTTATATCGGCGAATTCGCCACCGGCAAGACCCGTGAGTACCTCAAGATCCTGGTCGAGCTGCTGGCGGCTATTCCTTCCGTAGTCTGGGGTTTCATCGGGCTCTCCATCATGAATCCTTTGATCATCGATGTGTTCGATGTCCCGGTAGGACTCAACGTGCTCAACGCAGGAATCATCCTGGGACTGATGGCAGCACCCATCATGACCTCCATAGCAGAGGATGCGCTCAAGGCAGTGCCCGACCGTTACCGCGAGGCCGCGGAGGCGCTTGGGGCCACTCGCTGGCAGGTGATCTTCAAGACCGTCCTGCCGGCAGCCAAGAATGGCCTGCTCGGCGCAGTGCTGCTCGGCGTGGGCCGGGGCTTCGGCGAAACCATGGCAGTACTCATGGCGACCGGCCACGCAGTGAATATCCCGGGTAGCCTGTTCGACTCGGTTCGCGCCCTGACAGCCACCATCGCCGCCGAACTGGGAGAAACCGCCGTTGGATCGCCACACTACAAGGTGCTGTTCACCATTGGTATCTTCCTGTTTGTCGTTACCTTCCTGATCAACCTGACCGCAGACCTGGTCGTCCGCGGCGTGCGCAAAGGGTAAATCAAGATGTTTGCAGAATCCGAACTCAACAAAAGAAACAAAAAGGTCCAGAGCCTCTACAAGACCCTGTTCATACTGATGACCATCATCCTGATCGTACCGGTGGCCATCATCCTGGCCACCCTGGTCTACAAAGGTGGGGGCGTCATTTCCATCGACTTCCTGTTCACCGACCCCACCAACGGCATGACCGAAGGCGGTCTTTTCCCAGCCCTGCTGGGCACTATCTGGATCGTCGCCGTCGCGCTGATTGCCTCCGTGCCTCTGGGGGTGGCGGCAGCCATCTATCTGAATGAATATGCGCCGGATAATGCTTTTACCCGTATCATTCAGCTGGCTATCATCAACCTGGCAGGCGTACCCTCTATCGTGCATGCCCTGTTCGGGGTGGGAGCCTTCGTGATTTTCTTCGGCTTTGGCACCAGTATCCTGGCTGCCAGCCTGACCCTGGCCGTGATGACCCTACCAATAATAATCGTATCCACCAGGGAATCCCTGCGATCAGTCCCCCATGCCTTCCGGGAGGCTTGCTGGAATATGGGCGCCACCCGCTGGCAGACCATCCGCCGGGTGGTTCTGCCCAACGCCATAAGCGGCGTCCTGACCGGTATCATCCTCGAGGTCTCACGCACTGCGGGGGAGACGGCGCCGATCATGTTTACTGGAGCCGTGTTCTTCATGCCCTTCCTGCCCCAGAGCGTCTTCGATCAGACCATGGCCATGTCCCTGCACTTGTTCGTGGTCGCCACTCAGGTCCCCGGCGTCCCTGATGAACTCCCCTACGGCGTGGCCCTGGTGCTCATCGCCATGGTGTTGATTATGAACAGTGTTTCAATCGCCTTCCGTATGCATTTGAGAGGCAAAAAGAAATGGTAAGCGCAACCCAGCAAACCCTGAGCGAATCCGCCTCCACAGTGGAAAACCCGGCCAAAGCCTCAATCAAGATGGAAGTCCGGGATCTTACCATCAGCTACGGCGACGTACCGGCCCTGAGTAACGTCTCGCTGGATGTGCGGGAACACGAGATCTTCGGCATCATCGGTCCCGCCAATGCAGGCAAGACCTCGTTTCTGAAGGTTCTGAACCGCATGAACACCTTCGACTCAAATATGGGCGTCGAGGGCGATGTCCTGTTCAACGGGCTGGATACCTGCAAACTGAAAAATGTCTATGCCCTGCGCAGCCGTATCGGCGTTGTCTTTCCGCTCCCCGTAGGACTGCCCTTGACCATCTACGAAAATGTGGCGCTCTCACCCCGTCTGCGCGGTATCAATAATAAGGCGGAGCTTGATGTGATCGTAGAACGCTGCCTGACCCGTGCCGCCCTCTGGGACGAGGTCAAGGACCGTCTGGACTCCCTCGGCAGCCTGCTCTCCGGTGGCCAGCAGCAGCGTCTGACCATCTCCCGCGCCCTCTCCCAGGAACCTGAGGTGTTGATGCTGGATGAGTTCTCCATCGCCGTGGATCCGGTCACCACCATGCGCATCGAGGATGTATTGAAAGAGTTGAAGTCAGAGATGACCATCATCCTGGTGACCAACCTGGTACAGCAGGCCCGGCGTCTGGCCGACCGCACTGCCTTTTTCCTGGAAGGCCAGTGCGTGGAGATCGGCGATACCGAGGACCTGTTCACTGGAGAGGTGAAAGACCAGAGGACCCAGGATTACATTGAAGGCAAGTTTGGGTAAATATCCAGACATGACTTTATCGGACCCCTCACTCCAGCTCAGTTTCGAGAACAAGCTATGAACACTGCCACCGCCGAAGTAATAAACGACTCATCCGCCGAATATGCCATCCATACCGATAATCTCAATCTCTGGTATGGCACCTTTCAAGCGCTGTTCGACGTCAATCTCAATATCCGCAAGGGCCTGATCACCTCCATGATCGGCCCTTCCGGTTGCGGAAAGTCCACCTTTCTGCGCAGCGTCAACCGGATCAACGAGCGCTTGGGATACGTCCGCACCGAGGGCACAATAGAGGTGATGGAGCAAAACATCTATGATCCGGGGGTCGAACTGATCCAGGTGCGCAAGCAGATCGGCATGGTCTTCCAGCGTCCGAACCCGCTGCCGATCTCGATTCGGGAAAACATCCTGTTCGGACACAAGATCCATAACAAGGGCAAGAAGTCTTCCAGTGCTGATCATGATGAAATCATCGAGGGCGCTCTGAAGCAGGTCCTGCTCTGGGACAAGGTAAAGGATCGTCTGGATATCAAGGCCACGGAGCTTTCCCTTGAGGAGCAGCAAAAACTCTGCATCGCCCGTCTGCTCCCGGTAAAGCCCAGCGTCTTGTTGATGGATGAGCCCTGTTCCGCACTCGACCCAAAAGGCACTGCTGCTGTGGAGGAGTTGATCTGGGAACTGCGCGGCGAATACACTATCCTCATGGTCACTCACAACATGGCCCAGGCACGGCGTGCGAGTGAAGAGTGCATCTTTATGTTGATGGGGAAAGTGGTCGAACATACGGCAACTGAAGATTTATTCGTCACGCCAAGTCACAAAGAAACTGCAGACTATATTGAAGGCCGCTACGGCTGATACGATAAAAAGCCATGCCCAGAATATTGATCGTAGAGGACGAAGCGGAAATTCGGGAGATGATTCGCTTCGGACTGGAAGTGGCGAATTACGAGGTGGATGAGGCCGGGCATGCCCAGGAGGCCAGGCAGTCGCTCACCCATTCGCTGCCGGATCTGATATTGATGGACTGGATGCTGCCCGGACGTTCCGGTCTTGAACTGACCCGGGAACTGAAACAGAAACCGGAAACCCGCGACATCCCCCTCATCATTCTTACTGCCCGTGCCGATGAATCGGACAAGGTGGATGGACTCGAAGCCGGGGCGGACGACTACGTCACCAAGCCTTTTTCCCCCCGTGAACTGATCGCAAGAATCAAGGCAGTACTGCGCCGTTTCAACAAAGGTGGTGATGAAAAACCGTTGGAGAGCAATGGATTGCGTATCGACCCGGCCAAACACCAGGTTACCGTGCAAAACAAACCTCTGGAACTCTCTCCCGCAGAGTATAAACTGCTGCTATTTTTCATGTCCCATCAGGATCGGGCCTACAGCCGCTCAAGGATTCTTGATCATGTCTGGGACGACCAAACCTACGTGGAGGAGCGAACCGTGGACGTCCATATCCGCCGCCTCAGAAAGGCGCTTTCCCCTTCAGGCCATGACACCATGCTGCAGACCGTGCGGAGTGTGGGTTATCGATTCTCCTCGATGCCCGATTGACCCTAGTGTTCTATCAACGAGATAATCGCGTAATTATCACATTGATAGAACACAACCTCCTCCCGGTAAGCACTTGATTCAGCCAATCCTCTACGAAATCCGCCTGCTGGGGTTATTACTGTTTTTCAGCGGCATCATCGGCTACATTTTCAACGCCCTGACACCTGCTCTAGTCGTTGGCGCCGCTCTCTATCTGCTGAGAAACCTCTATCAACTGCTGTTTCTGTTCCACTACGTCGTCACCCGAAAACGTACACCTTCTCTCACACCGATAGGTTTTTGGGAGCCGATCTACGACGAATTGGAGCGGTTGCATACCCGCAGCCGGAAACGCAAACGCACGCTCCATCGCTTCACATCACGCTTTCGAGAGGTCTCATCCGTCATACCGGATGCACTGGTTCTGCTCAATGCTGCTGAAGAGGTTGAATGGGCCAATCCCGCCGCACGCCATCTCCTGGGTATCAGCTGGCCAAGAGATGTAGGGGCGGCACTGACAGAACTCGTCCACTACCCCGACCTGGACGAATACCTCGCAAACGCGGATTACAGTCAGCCGCTGGAGTTTCCCTCTCCCACCAACAAGACGGTGGTGCTCTCGATGCGCTTCACACCTTTCGGAGGAAAAAAACGCCAGCGACTGATCGTGGCCCGGGATATCACCAAGGTGTTCCATCTCAATTTGATACGGCGGGATTTCGTTTCCAATGTCTCCCATGAATTGCGCACACCCTTGACGGTAATCACCGGCTTTCTTGAAAACCTCAGTGACCATGAACTACTGCCGTTTCAGGAACGCCCTTTCGAGCTGATGAACCTACAGGCAGCGCGGATGAACATCATCATCAGCGACCTGCTGACACTCTCCAGGCTAGAGATGGAAAACAGAATTACCCAGCAGGCTCCTGTTCCTGTTCCGGAGCTGTTAACCACGATTATTGAACAGGCCAAAGCGCTTGCGAATCAGAAGGGAGGTTATCAACTGGAGTTCGAAGTGGATGAGAATCTCTGGCTCGTGGGCACCGAAAACGAACTGCAGAGCGCCTTATCAAACCTCGTATTCAATGCCATCGTGCATACACCACCAAAAACAAAAATCACCATCAGCTGGAAACGGGATGCCGATAATAATGCCTGCTTTACCGTTACAGACACAGGCTCCGGTATTCCACAACGGCACATTCCACGCCTGACTGAACGTTTCTACCGGGTGGACAAAGCACGTTCCCGTCAATCAGGGGGAACCGGTCTCGGGTTGGCCATCGTGAAACATAGTATTAATCGACACGAAGGCAACCTCAGCATCATCAGTAAAGAGGGTTTCGGCAGCTGTTTCAGCTGCTGTTTTCCTGATGACATGACCCTGGATGCAAGTCAGCTCAATCCGGCAAAACAAAAGAAATAACACCCGTTACCTGACAGCTTCAGGAAAACATCGGTAGAAATTTTCCGTCGTCTGATCTGCCAGGGCGTCCACCGAAATACCCCGTAGTTCCGCCATGCATTCCGCGACCCTGGCAACATAGAGCGGCTGGTTCGACTTGCCCCGGTGAGGTACAGGTGCAAGGTAGGGAGAATCGGTCTCGACCAACAGGCGATCCAGTGGCACCTTCGAGGCGACATCCCGAAGATCCGTTGCATTCCTGAAGGTGATAATGCCGGAGAAGGAGATGTAAAAACCCATCTCCAGGGCCTGTTCGGCCATCTCCAGGTCTTCTGTAAAACAGTGCATCACGCCGCCCGCCTGATCGGCACCCTCCTCCTGCATGATCCGAATGGTATCCGCCTTTGCCGCACGGGTATGGATAATGAGCGGCTTGCCACACGCCTTGGAAGCCTGGATGTGGTTACGAAAACGGGTCTGCTGCCACGTCAGATCCCCTTCGCTTCGAAAGTAGTCCAGCCCTGTCTCTCCGATGGCCACTACCCGGGAAGTTTGTGCCAGTCTCACCAACTCATCCACCGTCGGCTCATGCCGGTCCTTGTCATTCGGATGCACTCCGACCGAGAGGGATATTTCAGGATAGGGCTCAACCAGCGAGACCATATCCGGCCAGGATTCCAGATCGATGGAGACGCAGAGCATATGCTCAACCCCACTATCCAGGGTTGTCTGCACCAGTCGTTTGAAATCGTTGTCGTAGGCCTCCAGATCGACGCGATCCAGATGACAGTGGGAATCCACAAGCATGCGTTATTGTCCTTAAAAATAAATGTGGGAGCGGCGCCTCGCCGCGGTTACTCTGTAGGCGGGGAAATCGCGGCGGGGGCGCCACTCCTACGAAAAGAGATCAAAGCGTATGTGTGGGGCGATCAGACTTGAGCGCACCGGCAAGGTAGGTCTCTATCTTGTTGCGGGCGGCACCCCCATCCTGATCGCTGAACTGGACGCCGATACCGGCAGCCCGGTTTCCCTCGGCACCAACCGGGGTCACCCAGATGATCTTTCCGGCCACGGGTATGCGCTCCGCCTCTTCCATAAGAGTCAGCAACATAAAAACCTCATCACCCAACCTGTACTTCTTTGTAGTGGGAATGAATAAACCACCATTCTTCACAAACTGCATGTAAGCGGCATAGAGGGCGTTTTTATCCTTGATCGTCAGAGAGAGGATGCCTTGTCTGGGTCCACCAGCCATAACTTAACCTGTCGTTGTCTCAGTGGCCTGCTTGTCGCAGGCAGCTAGCCCATTGAATCAGCAGTCTCTCCAGCACAAGCTGGGGATTGAGGTTCGTCTCACCAAGGTTCCGTGCCTCGTAGACCTGCCTCAAAAACCGCTGCAATAAACTAGAGTTTAGCCGCTCGGCAATGCCCTGCAAAGGCTGAACACTATCCCGATTGAAAAGCGATGGAGGTTCGCCACCCGTCTGCAGCCTCAAGATATCGATCACCCAGCCGGAAAGCCAGTCCATAAGCAGTGGGATATCAGACTTCGCCCAGCGCTCGGCCAACTTTACCGGATCGTTTTTTGCCTGCCCCAAAGCCAGGAAATCCCCCAGCATATCCTGCCGTTTTGACAATAATTCCGTATCATCCAACAGCAGCGCCTGTAAGGGAGCACCACCTGCCAGAGAGAGCAAAATTTCCGGATCGCCATGAGCGACCCGCGGGCTCAACCACTCGATGGCATCTTTTGTATCGGGTTGCGCGAAGAGGATCTGCTGACAACGGCTGCGAATGGTCGGTAACAATCGGGAAGGACTGTCGGTCAACAGTAGCAGCACCGTAGCGGTGGTCGGCTCCTCCAGCGTTTTTAGCAGACTGTTGGCTGCCGCGCTATTCATCCTGTCTGCAGGACGAATAAAAATAACCTTATGGCCACCAGACTGGGCCGTCAGACCTGCACTGGCTGTCAGCGCACGGATAGCATCGACCTTGATCTCACCGCTTTTACTCTCCTGCTCCGGTTCGATCCGCTGAAAATCGGGATGACTGCCGGTCTGCACCAAGTGGCAGTGCCTGCATACACCACAGGGTTCACCCTGTTCATTCGGTGTTTCACAGAGCAGTGATAACGCAAAGGCCAAGGCAAAATTGGATTTACCCACACCTTTGGCGCCGGCAAACAGAAGGGCGTGCGGGAGGCGCTGCTGAGTACGGGCGCTCTGTAACTGTTCCCACTGACTCTGCTGCCAGGGGAGGTGGTTGAAGAGCGTTTCAGCCATCATCTGCCTCCAGAAAATCTGCAATGACTCGTTCAATCTGAGACTGCACATCGTCAAGACTCTGAGCGGCATCGATGACCCTGACCCGCTCCGGTTCACGCGTCGCTATCTCCAGATAACCCTGCCTCACCGCTTCAAAAAAACGGTTCTGCTCGCGCTCGAAGCGATCGGGTTCCGAACGCGCGCCCGCTCTGGCCAATCCAATCTCTACCGGCAGGTCGAGCAGAAGCGTCAGATCCGGTCGCAGATCCCCCTGCACGAACGCCTCAAGTGCCGCAATGCGCTCCCGCCCCAAACCGCGGCCAGCGCCCTGATAGGCATAAGAGGCATCGGTAAAACGATCACACAAGACCCAAGCCCCTTCAGACAACGCCGGGAGAATCTTCTGATGGATATGTTCCGCTCTGGCAGCAAACATCAGCAACAGCTCGGTATCGTTCGCCATGCCGGTGTGTTGGTGGCCCAGCAGCAGTTCCCGAATCTCCTCCCCCAACGGCGTGCCGCCAGGTTCACGGGTAAACAGCACGGTTTTACCCGCCGCCTCCAACACTCCCTGAATGAAAGAGAGGTTGCTGCTCTTACCTGCACCTTCACCGCCTTCCACGGTGATAAATCTGCCACTGCTCCGGTTCATCGTTTCAACTGATACTTCCGTACCGCCTTGTTGTGCTCTTCCAACGTGGCGGAAAAGTAGTGACCACCATCACCTGTGGCGACAAAATAGAGCGATTTTCCCTCCGTCGGATGCAGCGCGGCATGAATCGCTTCGCCACTGGGCATGGCAATCGGGGTCGGAGTCAGTCCGGCATGTACATAGGTATTGTAGGGCGTGTCCGCTTTCAGATCACGGCGGCGGATATTACCGTCATAGGCGTCACCCATCCCGTAGATAACTGTCGGATCGGTCTGCAGACGCATGCCTTTTTGCAGGCGCCTGACAAACACGCCTGCAATGAGAGGACGCTCTGACGGCAGACCGGTTTCACGCTCGACAATAGAGGCGAGTATCAGGCTCTCATAGGGGGATTTCAGGGGCAATCCACTCTCTTTACCCTCCCACTCACGCGCCAGCACCTTCTCCATCTGCCGGTAGGCCCGTTTAAGGAAGGCCACATCGGTGGTACCCCTGGGAAAATGGTAGGTATCGGGGTAGAAGCGCCCTTCCGGATGTTGCTCAGGATGGCCGATGCGACGCATGATCTCACCATCCGGCAGTTCCGTCAGGGTCTGTTTGATCGCTTCATGACGATTCAGTGCCGCCATCATCTGCTTGAAGGTCCATCCCTCCACCACGGTCAACGCGTACTGAACCACCTTGCCTGAAGTGAGAATCCTGAGTACCCCTTCGGGTCTTGTGCCTTCAGGAATGTGGTACTCCCCCACTTTCAACTGATCTGCCTGGTGGCTCCAGCGGGCAAGCAGGCGCAGAAACAGTGGTCGCTCAAGGAGACCCTGTTGCGCCAGTTCCGCCGACAACCGACGCATGGTAGTGCCGGGCTCAAGGTTATAACGCACACCCTCGGCCGGTAGGTGGAGCGGTTTCTCCATGAAATCCACATACTCCATCCAGCCCCAGGCGCACAGGATACTGAGGACGAAGATCAGAATGCCGAATAGTTTCTGCAACATGACGGGGATTCTACTCGAAACCAAAGCCATGAATCATTAGCTAGTTACCATCAAGAAACAGAGAAGGCGGGACTCAAGCCTTGCCGAATGCCTGTTTTTGAACGCTCAATACCAGCCTTTCAGGAATCGATTCCACTGCGAAGCGCCTCTCTTCCAGATCAGAGACAGGACAGATCCCCATAATCGAATTGGTGATGAACAGGGCGTCCCCCGCCTTGCACTCCTGAAGCGTCAGTTTTTTGATTACGGTTTCGATTCCCAGCTGATTAGCCAGCTCAAGCACCAACCGCCGCATCACGCCGGCAACCCCGCAATCGGTGAGGTCCGGTGTCAACAGACACCCTTCAGACAACATAAAAAGATTCGATTGAGTGCCCTCGACTACCAAGTCGTTCTCATCGAGCATCACACCCTCTGCAATCTCCGGATCATCCCACTCATTCCGGGCCAATACCTGCTCCAGACGATTGAGGTGTTTTAGCCCGGCCAGGGCGCGACTTCGTCCAATTCGTGTTTCACAGACACGCAGCCTGATGCCTGCCGTAAACCAAGAGTCCGGATAGTCGGGCCAGGGGTGCAGCGTCAGCATGCGGCGGGGGGTTACATCATGAGGGGCGCGATAACCACGGCCACCACTGCCACGGGTAAGAAGCAACTTCAACACACCACGCTGGGTGTCGGAGAGCAACTCCCTCGTCTCTGCCAACAGCAGCGACTTATCCTGAAGGGGAAAACCAAGACGAGCTTCACCTTGGGTAAGACGTTCCATGTGCGCTTCCCAGAGACGAGGCTCTCCATCCGTCACAGCAATGGTTTCAAACAGCCCATCACCATACTGCAGGCCACGATCTGATACCGGAATCCGGTCTGCGGGTTGTCCGTCGATCAACAAAGGCTTCTGCCCGAAAATGGGCAGGAAACGAGATGTACGCAGCCCCCCGGACGGGGAACTGCGTAGTACAGATGTATCGAATCAGTCAACCTTGCGGAACGCGAGTGTACCGTTGGTACCACCAAAGCCGAAAGAGTTGGAGATAACCACATCCAGCTTCATCTCACGCGTAGCATTGGGCACAAAATCCAGATCACACTCAGGGTCCTGATTCTCCAGGTTGATCGTGGGCGGGGCCACCTGATCGCGCAGAGCGAGAACGGTAAAGACCGCTTCGGCACCCCCTGCTGCACCCAGCATGTGGCCAGTCATCGATTTCGTCGAGCTGACGCAGAGCTTGTAGGCGTGATCCCCAAAGGCCAGTTTGACCGCTTTGGTCTCGGCCACGTCACCTGCCGGGGTGGAGGTGCCATGGGCGTTGATGTAATCCACCTCTTCCAGATTGACACCGGCATCTTTCAGCGCCAGCTTCATACAGCCGGCAGCACCGGAACCGTCCTTCGAGGGCGAAGTCATATGGAACGCATCGGAGTTCATGCCCACGCCGGCCAGCTCGGCATAGATCTTCGCCCCACGGGCCTTGGCATGTTCGTACTCTTCGAGGACCATCACACCGGCCCCGTCGCTGAGCACGAAACCATCACGATCACGATCCCATGGACGGCTGGCACCCTGCGGATCGTCATTGCGGCGCGACAGCGCTCTGGCGGCGGCAAATCCACCGAGGCCGACCGGCGACGTCGCCATCTCCGCCCCACCAGCGACCATGACATCGGTGCGGCCATGACGAATCATCATCGCAGCCTCACCGATGCTGTGAGCACCACTGCTGCAGGCAGAGACGATCGAATAGTTGGGCCCTTTCAATCCATATTTGATTGAGAGGTTCCCGGAGACCATATTGATGATATTGGCCGGGACAAAAAATGGCGAGATCTTACGGGGACCGCCATCTTTATAAGCTTGGTAGCTATTTTCGATGCCCGTAATGCCGCCAATACCGGAACCGATCAGCACACCGATTCGATCGGCATTCTCATCAGTCACTTCTAACCCGGAATCCTCGATTGCCTGACATCCCGCAGCGACACCGTAGTGGATGAACTTGTCCATCTTCTTGGCGTCTTTTTTCGGGACATAGTCAGTTATCTCGAACCCGTAGATCGGTCCGCCGAAACGGGTAGTGAAGGGCTCGATATCGAAATGAGTGATCGGTTGGATACCACTCTTGCCGGCCAGGATACTCTCCCATGATGACGGCACGTCCAATCCAACAGGCGCGACCATTCCGAGCCCGGTAACGACAACCCTTCTTGCAGTCATGTAAGACTACCCCCTGATCTGGTTAGGCTTGCAAAAAGCAAAAGGCCGCGTCCCAGTGACTGGGAACAGCGCGGCCAGAACAATTAGCCGATAGCTATCAGCTGTGCGAGTTGATGTAGTCAACAGCCAACTGAACAGTGGTGATCTTTTCAGCCTCCTCATCAGGAATTTCGGTTTCGAATTCCTCCTCGAGTGCCATCACCAGTTCAACAGTGTCGAGAGAGTCGGCACCGAGATCATCGACGAAGGAAGCTTCGGTAGTCACTTCGTCCTCTTTGACACCCAGTTGTTCCACGACAATTTTACGAACTCTTTCTACAACATCAGTCATGTTCTCAATTTCCTCTGGATTAAGCTTCGGCCACGAATGCGGCGGATGCGATATTGTATTAATAAACCTTGCATGAGAAAAGCGTAAACCGCCGTAGTATATCACACAAGAAATATCAGTAATTCCTATTATTTATCAAAGGCATAAGTGACTTTTCTCGAAAGAGTGTTGCTATTGACAAAAAGAAAGTCGCTACTCAGCACTGGCAATATGGGCTTGTAGCTGAATAGTTACCCCATATACATGCCGCCATTGACGTGAATCGTCTCGCCGGTAATATAGCCGCCACTCTCCGAAGCAAGGAACAGCACCGCATTGGCAATATCCTCCGGCTGTCCAAGTTTCTGCAGTGGGATACCATTGATGAGCATCTTGCGTTGCTCTTCCGGCAATTCATTGGTCATGTCAGTTTCGATAAAGCCGGGGGCAATCGCATTGACCGTAATATTCCGGGATCCCACCTCCCGCGCCATGGAACGGGTAAAACCAAAGATTCCGGCCTTGGCCGCCGCGTAGTTGGTCTGCCCGGGATTACCCATGGCTCCGACAACGGAAGAGATATTGATAACCCGGCCTTTACGCGCCTTCATCATGCCGCGCAGCAACGCCTTGCTGAGGCGGAAGATAGAGGTCAGGTTGGTATCGATAATGCTTTCCCACTCATCTTCCTTCATGCGCATCAACAGATTGTCGCGGGTAATACCGGCATTATTGACCAGAATAGTGGGTACGCCGAACTGATCATTGATCGCCTTGACCACCCCATCTACCGATGCCTGGTCGGTCACATTCAGCACCATCCCCTGCCCTTTGAAACCCGCTTCTGCAAAACGCGCTGAGATGGCATCCGCGCCACCCTGTGAGGTAGCAGTACCGACAATGGTAACGCCCGCCTTTGCCAGCGTATCTGCGATAGCCGCACCAATGCCCCGGCTGGCGCCGGTCACCAGTGCAATTTCATTTTCTAGCATCATTTCAGCGCCTCCAGAGCAGCATTCATGGTATCGCTATCGAGGACGGCAAACCCGGTCAGCTTGCGGTCGATGCGTTTGTTCAAGCCAGTCAGTACCTTACCCGGTCCAGACTCGACGATCTTATCGATGCCTCTCTCCGATATGCTCTGGATCGTCTCCTCCCAGCGCACCGGATTATGTAGCTGTTCCGCAAGCCGGGCTCTGATGGCCCCGGCATCAGCCGCAACCGCCACGTCAACATTGTGTAATACGGGGATCGAGGGCATCTCAATCGCAATATCCTGCAGCTGTTCAGCAAGTCTTTCGGCTGCGGGCTTCATCAATGCGCAGTGGGAGGGCACACTGACCGGAAGGGGCAACGCGCGCTTGGCGCCCGCCTCTTTCGCAAGTCCACAGGCGCGCTCCACCGCAGCCTTGCTACCAGCGATCACCACCTGCCCCGGAGAGTTGAAGTTAACGGCCTCCACCACTTGTGACTCTGCAGCGGCGGCACAGACGCCCCGCACCTTGTCATCATCAAGTCCCAGGATCGCAGCCATGGCGCCGGTACCTTCCGGCACCGCCTCCTGCATGAACATACCGCGCTTGGCCACCAGTGAGACCGCATCGAAAAAATCCATCGCACCGGCGCAGACCAGTGCAGAGTATTCACCCAGGCTGTGACCGGCCATGATTGACGGAGCCGCACCTCCCTGTGCCTGCCAGACGCGCCACACGGCGACACCGGCCGCAAGCATCGCAGGCTGAGTATTCTGGGTCTGGTTCAGTGTCTCTTTCGGACCTTCCAGCACAAGCTTCCAGAGATCAAAGTCCAAGGCGTCAGAGGCTTCTATAAAAGTATCGCCCACCAAAGAAAAATCGTCGGCCAATGCTTTCAGCATACCCACAGATTGGGAACCCTGACCGGGAAATACAATACTAAATGCAGTGTCACTCATAATTTAGATAATCAAAAAAATCTATGGATCAGAATTTGGCGAGGACGGAGCCCCAGGTGAATCCACCACCAAAGGCTTCCATCAAAAGCGTTTCGCCACGCTTGATGCGTCCATCTCGAACTGCGGTATCCAGCGCCAGTGGCACCGAAGCCGCCGATGTATTGCCATGTTCATGCACGGTAACGACCACATGATCCATGGAGGTACGCAGCTTCTTGGCAGTAGCGTTGATAATGCGAATATTTGCCTGATGCGGGATCAGCCAGTCCACATCCGATCTATCCATATCGTTGGCCTTGAGGGTTTCATCGACGATACGGCCCAGCGTGGTGACCGCCATCTTGAAGACCTCGTTGCCCCGCATCTCCATATAGGCGACACCCTCTTGCAGCGCTCCATAGTTGCGGGAGACACCGCTGGGTACACGCAAAAGCCCTTCGAAGGCGCCATCGGCATGCAGATGTGTGGAGATGATGCCCTGTTTTTCACTCGCCTCAAGCACAACCGCACCCGCGCCGTCGCCGAACAGAACACAGGTATTGCGATCGTTCCAATCGACAATTCGGGAGAGAGTCTCGGCACCGATTACCAGGGCGCATTTGGCACTGCCGGTTTTGATGAACTTATCCGCCACTCCAACCGCGTAGACAAACCCGGTACAAACGGCCTGAACGTCGAAAGCCGCAGGTCCGTGGATACCGAGCCGGGCCTGCAACAGGCAGGCGGTGCTGGGGAAAATCTGATCCGGCGTAGTGGTGGCCACCACGATCAGATCGATATCTTTAGGCTCGACCCCAGCCATCTCCATGGCATTCCGGGCGGCCTTTTCAGCCAAGTCACAGGTGTACTCATCGTCAGCGGCGATATGGCGCTTCTTGATACCGGTTCGATCCACTATCCACTGATCAGTGGTATCCACTATCTTTTCCAGATCCTGATTCGTCAGGGCCTTTTCAGGAAGATAACTGCCGGTACCGGTTATACGGGAGTAGATCACTCGCTTTCCCCTCTCAAATGCGCTTCGACCTGGGTCTTGATGCGGGATGGAACATCGGTGAGCGCCTCTTTGCGCGCTCTACTGATCGCATTGGCAAACGCCAACTCATCCGCGCCACCATGGCTTTTGATGACAATGCCCCGCAGGCCCAGCAGACTGGCGCCATTATAACGGCGTGGGTCGATGCGGCGGCGAAGCGACCGGAGCACCGGCAAGGCAATCAATCCGGCAAGCTTGGTCAGCCAGTTCCTGCTGAAGCCCTCCTTCATGAAGTGGCTGATCATCTTGGCCACGCCTTCACTGCTCTTGAGTGCAACATTGCCGACAAAACCATCGGAGACGACAACATCCGCACCGCCTTTGTAGACATCATCCCCTTCCACATAACCCACAAAATTCAGCGAGCTTGCCGCCAGCAGTTCATGGGCACTCTTTACCTGCTCATTACCCTTGATCTCTTCCTGTCCGATGTTGAGCAGGCCGATACGGGGATTGGGAATATCCGCCACCGCCGAGACCAACTCGCTGCCCATCACCGCAAACTGAAAAAGATGGTCGGCAGTACAATCCACATTTGCACCCAGATCGAGCATGTAGGTCTGGCCTTCGATACAAGGCAGCGCCGAGATGATCGCAGGACGATCTATATTCGGCAACATCTTCAGTACAAAACGGGAAGTCGCCATCAACGCACCGGTATTGCCGGCACTGACACAGGCATCGGCAACGCCCTCCTTCACCAGATTTATGGCGACGCGCATGGAGGAGTCCTTTTTCCCCCGCAGCGCCTTGGATGGCAGCTCATCCATCGCGACTTCCTGGGAAGCGTGATGAATCTTCAGACGATCACCAAATCCATGACTGCCGATCCTCTCCTTGAGCAGCGCCTCCTGCCCTACCAGGATAAGGGAGGTCTCTTTATCATGTTTCAGGTAGTCCAGAGCGGCAGGGATAACGACATCAATGCCGTCGTCGCCACCCATCGCGTCCAGAGAGATTGTGACAGCTTTAGTCATCAGATTTGATAAGCCCAGAAAATAAAGAACCCGGCCAGATCAGAGGATCTGCCGGGACTCCAGGTTTAACCAGGAGTCTGTCGGATTTGGAATTGATCTGCTGCGTTGCCGGGAGCGCAGTCTAAATCCGACAGATTCCGAGGGAACAGATCACAGAGGTGCCTTATTCGCCTTTGGTATCGATCACTTTACGGCCACGGTAGAAACCATCGGCGCTCATATGATGGCGCAGGTGGGTTTCACCGGAGGTGGAATCGATGGAGAGAGTCTCCGCAGACAGGGCATCGTGAGAACGACGCATGCCACGCCTGGAAGGGGTTTTTTTGCTCTTTTGAACAGCCATGGCTGAGCTCCTAAGTTCAGTCTAACAATTAATCGTGGTCGCGCTTCAATTCTGCAAGCATTGCAAACGGGTTCTCCCGCTCTGCCTTCCCGCTCTCCGATTCCGGATCCAGGGAAGGCTCATCCGCAGACTGCATTGTGCAGTCCCCTTCCGAATGCCTGGCAACTTGGGGCAACGCCAGTAACAGGTCGTCTTCCACCAAGTCCCTGAGTTTTACCCGCCCATCTTCCACAAGATGAGGGTCCAACTGCTCCGGCAACGCTTCAGCCTCATCCTGGCCTTCGACAAACGCCAGAGAGATCTCCGCATCCACCGGCAATACCATCGGGCCGAGACAGCGCTGACACTCCAGCTTCAATGAAGCCCGCAAGTCACCCTGCACACAGGCGCGTCGGCGCTCATCACGCTGAAACACCAAGTCAAAGGCGACTTCGCCTTCGGCATCCATCAGGCAAGCCCGTAATCTTGGCAAATCCGCCAACGGAAATCGACCGCTGATTTGATTGCCCAGATCAGCAAAGCGCCAAGGATCAAACTGATCGGGCAAGTGCTGCGACATAAGCGGACAATGATATTACGGAAAGGGACGGCGTGTCAAAATGACCAACCGGTTCACTAAGTTAGAAAATGCGATGCAGATGGGATTGCCGGTTCCGCTGCGCCTGAACCGACCTACCCTGATTTCTGAAGATGCGAAGGACACAATGCCAGCAGGGGCCCGTGCCTCGCGGCGAAGGGCGCACTTAGTGTCAGCCACCCACGATAGCCAATAACACTCCGGCAGCAACTGCAGAACCGATAACTCCCGCGACGTTCGGCCCCATGGCATGCATCAGGAGGAAATTGTGGTGATTGGTTTCCAACCCGACCTTGTTCACCACCCTGGCGGCCATAGGCACGGCGGAGACACCGGCAGCACCGATCAGGGGGTTGATCTTGCCGCCGGTAACACGGTGCATCACCTTGCCCATTAAAACGCCAGCCGTGGTGCCGATACAGAAGGCAAAGGCGCCCAGACCAAGGATACCCAGTGTCTCAACGGTAAGAAATTTATCTGCAGAGAGCTTGGAACCTACCGCCAGACCCAGAAAGATCGTGACGATGTTGATGATCTCATTTTGCGCTGCGTGACTCAGGCGCTCCACCACACCGCTCTCCCGCAGCAGGTTGCCAAACGTCAGCATACCGATCAGCGGCGCAGCAGAAGGCAGAAAGAGGATGCAGAGCAGCAATACCGCAAAGGGGAAGAGCACCTTCTCCAGCTTGCTGACGTGGCGCAACTGCTGCATGACGACGCCCCGCTCCTCCTCGTTGGTCAGCCAACGCATGATCGGCGGCTGAATAATGGGTACCAGCGCCATATAGGAGTAGGCGGCCACAGCAATCGCCCCGAGCAGATCCGGCGCAAGGCGGGATGCAAGGAAGATTGCCGTCGGTCCGTCGGCGCCACCGATGATGGCAATGGCCGAGGCATCCGACAGGGTAAAATCGAAACCCGGCACCATATTCAGCGCCAGCGCACCCATCAGGGTCACGAAGATACCGAACTGGGCAGCGGCCCCCAACAGCAATGTCCAGGGCATGGCTATCAGCGCACCGAAATCGGTCAATGCCCCAACACCCATGAATATCAACAGGGGAAATACGCCGGTCTCTATCCCGACTTGATAGATGTAACCGAGCAGCCCAGTGTCACCACCAATACCGGCCACCGGGATATTGCTCAGGATAGCCCCAAAACCGATAGGCAGCAGCAGCAGCGGCTCAAACTTCCTGACGATGGCAAGATAGATCAGAAGGCCGCCAATGAACATCATCAGCATCTGCCCCCAAGTGAGGTTAGCCAGGCCGGTGGACAGCCATAAGGGTTCCAGTCCGATCTCCATCAGGCGAGACTCAAAAGAGCATCATCGACCTGGACGGTATCACCCTCTTTGACCAGGACATCCGCAACCACACCGGCTATCGTCGTCCGTACCTCGGTCTCCATCTTCATGGCTTCGAGGATCATCACCACTTCACCAGCGGCAACCGACTGGCCCTTGGCGACCTTTATTTTAAATATATTCCCCGCCAATGGAGAGGAGACCAATCCTCCACCAGCAGCTGCCGGTGCCGGTGCCGCGCTGACCGCACTGGCGGCAGGGGTGGGCTGAATGCCACTCACCTCGCCTCCGGCAGTCACCTTCACGTCGTAGGCCACACCATTGACTTCAACCTGGTAGAAACCAGGCTCATCGTTAGAAACTGGCGCTGCAGCGACCGGCGCTTCCGGCTCCTGCCCAGGCACCGGTTCGAACGCATCGGGATTATCCCGATTCTCAAGAAACTTAAGTCCAACCTGGGGAAAGAGCGCATAGATCAACACATCGTCGACTACCGCATCCGCAACCCGCAGGCGCTTCTCCTTGGCAAGGAGATCAAATTCATTCGCCAACTTGTCCATCTCCGGCTCGATCAAGTCAGCCGGACGACAGGTAATCGCCTCCCCACCATCCAGTACTTTGTCCTGAAGCAGCTTATCGACCGGTGCCGGAGTTGCACCATATTCACCCTTCAACACACCCGCCGTCTCTTTAGCGATATTCTTATAGCGTTCACCCAGCAGTACATTGATAACGGCTTGGGTACCGACGATCTGCGAAGTCGGCGTCACCAGTGGAATATATCCAAGATCCTTGCGTACCTTGGGTATCTCTTCCAGTACCTCGTCGAAACGGTCACAGGCACCCTGCTCACGCAGTTGATTCTCCATATTGGTCAGCATGCCGCCAGGCACCTGTGCCACCAGGATTCTGGAATCAACCCCTTTCAAGGAACCCTCAAACTTTGCATACTTTTTTCGCACTTCACGAAAATAGGCCGCGATCTCTTCCAACAGGTGCAGATTGAGACCGGTATCGCGCGCAGTGTTATCCAGAATCGCCACCACCGACTCAGTCGCTGAATGGCCATAGGTCATACACATGGAGGAGATCGACGTATCCAACATGTCGATACCCGCTTCTGCAACCTTGACCGCAGTCGCAGTGCTCATACCGGTAGTGGCATGACTATGCAAGGCAATGGGAATCGAACAGGAGGATTTCAGGCGGGTAACCAGCTCCTCGGCCACATAAGGCCTGAGCAGACCCGCCATATCCTTGATACAGATGGAATCGCAACCCATCTCTTCGAGCTGGCGACCCATCGCCAACCAATAGTCCATGTCGTGCGCAGGACTCACGGTATAGGACATGGTGCCCTGCGCATGTTTGCCTGTCTTCAAGGTGGCTTTGACCGCAGTTTCCAGGTTCCGCAAATCATTCATTGCATCGAAGATACGGAAAACGTCGATGCCATTTTCCGCCGCACGATCGACAAAAGATTCGACCACATCATCCGCGTAATGCCGATAACCGAGTATATTCTGCCCGCGCAGCAACATCTGCTGAGGGGTTTTCGGCATGGCCTTTTTCAACTGGCGCAGCCGCTCCCAAGGATCTTCGCCCAAAAAGCGAATGCAGGCATCGAAGGTTGCGCCGCCCCAGGTCTCAAGGGACCAGAATCCCACCCGATCAAGCTTCTCGGCGATCGGCAACATATCCTCGATGCGCATACGCGTCGCAAACAGCGACTGATGGGCGTCACGCAAAACAAGCTCAGTGATACCTAGAGGTTTTTTTTCAGTCATGGAAAGTCTGCCGCCATCTGTTAACAGATCAGGTCAAAATAATTATATAGGAGTCGGATTTTACTGGATAATCAATTGTGTGTCGCGCGGTAACGGGTGACGGCCGCTGTTATGACGGCAACCAGATCCCCTCTTGCTGATGGATGACCCTGCTGTAAGACAGGCAGTCCCCCATCCGGCTGCTCCTCCAATTCCGGCTTCTGCAGCGCCACGGCAAAACGAGACATGGCCAGCATGACAAATACCAGAACGACCAGAAAAGAGAACACTATCCCCATTCCCAGCGCCATAAGCTTGGAACCAGCCAGCAGTAAATCCGACATTGGCATAGGCAAATCTTGTTTCCCAGTAGCACGCAACGTCCTTTTTACGTCACTTGGTGGACACGAGTCAAGCACGATCCACATTAAGAAAGAAGAGCTACTTATTGTTAATTAAAGAAAAATATGCCATCTATTAAGATTATTCATGCTTTGTATTGAAAATACCAATAGAACAATACACAGCATAATCTCCACCCAATATACAACAGAGTCAGCTTAAATGCGCTTATTCACTGTGGTTTTTGCTATTATCCGCGCGTCCAACCTCCAGACACACTTAACTTGATAGAAATTGATAGAAATTGATATGCCCACAGCAATGCGAACCCTCGTCCTTGGCTCCACCTCCCCTTTCAGACGCGAGCTTCTCAACCGCCTTGGCATCGCCTTTGAAACAGCCTCTCCAGAGATCGACGAGACACCTGTTTCAGAAGAGACCCCGGAGGCGCTGGTCACCCGCCTTGCCAGACTCAAAGCCGATGCGGTCAGAGAATCCTGGCCCAATGCCCTCATTATCGGTTCCGACCAGGTGGCAACAATTGACGGAGAGATTCTCGGTAAACCCGGCAGCCACGAACGTGCCGTCGAGCAGCTCTCAAAGGCCGCCGGAAAGCGCGTCACATTCTCCACCGGCCTCTGCCTGCTTAACAGCCGTACCGGTAACACTCAGGTTTGCTGCGAACCCTTTCACGTCTATTTCCGTCAGCTGGAACAGCAGGCCATCGAACACTATCTTCAGCGTGAACAGCCCTATAACTGCGCAGGCTCATTCAAATCGGAGGGCTTGGGTATCACGCTGTTTGAAAAGATGGAGGGCGACGATCCCAATTCGTTGATCGGACTGCCGCTGATCCGCCTGGTGGATATGCTGGCCAACGAAGGCTGGGATATCCTGGGTAACGCCTGATTCTGACCGGCAGACTAATCTCTCTGACTTAATACCGGCCCTTAAACTGTCGAAAAACTTTACAGTTGCAACCGGCCTGCCCTGGACTGCGGATCCCGTCTTCTTCCTGAACTGCGGAACCTTGATATTTTCTTTTATTACAGCAAGTTAATAACCCGCTGTGGAGATCTGAATATAGAAAGAACGACAGAAAGGTCATAATTCCGGTGGAGTACATTCTTAATAATAGGATTTATATTCATTACGATGTGTCGGATTATTTTACATTCCTTTACAATTTCAGGGTTTCTGAAATAAACATTATTCTGTAAAAACAAAGAGATACCTTTTAAGGCATAAAGCATGCTTGACTTTCCATGTTATTTGTGCCGATTTTTATTGATGGACAGCAAAAGTCGTGGCCTTATATCCGCAGCAACTCAATATGATGATCAGGAATATTAAATTTGTAGTGATTTAGAACTCGATCGCGATTCTTCGCTGGACGAACACTAAAAGGATATCAAAATGGGCATGCAAAGAATGAGGGGTATTCTGGTTGCACTCTGGGGTGGTTGCCTGATTGCTTTCTGGCAGGCCCCGGTTCAAGCGGCGATGTACGGAAGTGACGTAGCGTTTGAGACAACGGACCAGAGCATGTGGGCGCCGGGTGCGGCGGGAATCCTGGATATAAACCATTTCATTGGTCCGCAATGGAACGAATCCGGCTCGATCGGGGGTATCGCTGAAGTCACGACACCGTCAGTCACCCTGATTCCGGAAATTTGCGCGTGGGGCATCTGTACACCTGCGGTGACGATCCCCGCAGCCGATCTCGGGGACTACGGGGCTGAGATTTCCGGCAGCACGGATGGCCAGATCGGTTTTGATCTCGCCCTGGCCGCCGACTCCGGCTCGGTCAACGTGGCGTACCCGGTGGGCACCACGTTCGAGTGGCCTGACCCGCAGGATCTGAGCGCGGGGGCGCCGCTCCTTCTTTCCACCTCGCTCGCCGAGGGCGCCACCGCCATGAGCACGAACTTCCCCGAGGCCTCGTTGACCCTTGATTTCGTCTTCGACGTACACGCGGAGGGGGGATTCGAAGTTTGCGTCGCATTCTGCGGCGCCCTGGATTTTCCGACTATTGATATTGACGAGACGATCAATCTGGTGGATATCGACTCGAATACCACCGCCGTCACGTTTGATGTTGGACCAATCACCACCACGGCTCAGATTCCGGACCTCGACACCTCGACCGCAGGGACCAACGCCAGTGGAGACCTCGTTTCCTCCGGTATAGGCTCAGCCCCCCTCCTTGACGTGGATGTAGACCTTGATCTGATCGCGACAACCTTGCTTGGTCTGCCGCCATTGGGCGCGGAGATTGGGATTTTCGGCGCTTCGGCCGGCTACGAGCTGCTCGACGTCCTGGTTGGCGCCAACGTCCAGGTTGTCCAGAGCTTTACCTTCGATCCGACTTTGATGGTACAGCTGGATCTCAGTGACGGGCAGTCCAAGACTGTTGCAGTGGGGGACAGCGTCCTGTTCGATACACCAGTGGCAAAGGAAACCACAGTCACGCCTACTTTTTTCCTCGACAACACCTTCACCAATACCACTTCCCTGCGGATCGACCCCACGTTCGATCTGGAGATCCTCTCTGCCCATCTGGGACTGGACCTGCCTGGCATAGTGAATACTTTGGGTGTCGGTGACATTAATATCACCTTAGGGCCCTTGTTCGAACAGCATCTGACTACGCCCGGGCCCGACATTGCAGTGTTTGATCGGTCTTGGGCACTGCCATTTGACCAGGTCATGGCAGCCGATTTTACCATCCGGACACCTGAACCGGGCACGTTGATATTGCTGGGCAGCGGTCTTCTCGGCATGGCCGTATCACGGCGCAGGCGTACAATTCCTGCCTGATACAGCGCATAGACTGTCTTTCCCCTCACAGCAGGAAGGAGGCCGATTGAGGCCTCCCTCCTGCTTCTCTGTTTTCAAAATACAGGTTTATATAGCGATCGAAACACCTGGAAAAGTCCTGCCTGTTCATTATGGCGTCTGGATGCACATCCTTGCTGTACCGTCAATTTTGTCCACCGAATAAGTGGTGGACTTTGAAAAGTGTATGATGATGTTTTGAACAACCTGCTCTGAGTGGTGGTGTCTGCACAGCCACCTGCGCCGATACAAAAAGTCGTGATGGGTCATGAGATAAATATAATGGCATTAAAGAAGAGTTTCGGTCTCGCGGTTGTTGTCGGCATATGTTTGCAACTGGCGGTTTTCTGGAATACAGCCCACGCAATCTACATCTCGCCACCGGTTTTCGTGCAGTTTTCCGGCAGTACGAAAATTCGTCAGCTTTTGGAGACCCGGCATTTCCGGGAAGTGCTCAAACTGGCCCAGACCCATCTCCGGGACAAGCCGGATGACGGTGAAATGCTGGCAATCCTGGGATACGCGCAGGCGGGGCTTGGGGATTGGCGCTCAGCCCGGCGGAGCGTCACCCGGGCCATTCAACTGGTCCCAGCGGCTCGTGCTGACCAATTGCGATTGTTGTTGGCCAACATCCTGCTGGATAAGGGAGACTCGAAAGAAGCTGAAAGAATCTTCCAGGCGCTCCTGGCGCGTGATGCAACCAATACCAAAGCGCTGCTGGGACTGGGACTGCTATTTCGCCGTACCGATGACTTACCCCGGGCAGTGGATTACTTTAAGCGGGTTCTCAGGATCGATCCTGAGCAGGAAACGGCCCTCAGAGCACTGGTCCAGATCCACATGGAGCAGCGTGATTACCCTGCCATCGCCCGCGTGGCGAGAGAAATTCCTGCAGATTCCCCTAGCAAGGGCTTGGGGTATTACTTCGAGGCACTGGCGCTGATCCGACGGGAGCAGCCCGACTACCACGCCGCGGTTGACCTTCTGGAAAAGGCATTGGATGTTTCCAGATCGGCCCAGGTGCTATACACCCTCGGATACGTGCTACTAAAGGAAGGGCGAACGAAGGAATCCGTGCGCCGGCTGAAGGAGGCCATAACACTGAACCCCAACTTCTTCGAGGCGCTCAAGTTGCTGGGGATTATTTCATTGCGGTCGGAGCAACCAAAGGCGGCATCGGAGTATCTGGAAAAGGCACTCTCCATAAATAAATCTCCCGAACTGCATCATCTTCTGGGAAAAGCCTATCTACTCCAGGATCGAAGGGAAGACGGGGTAAACGAGCTGTTGAAATCGTTGGAGAGCGCAGATTTGAATTCTGATGCGCAGTTCGCACTCGAGGGGCTTTACCGTTATATCGGCGGCGATCTGGAGCAATCGGAGATCGCCCTGCGGGAATCGCTCAAGACGACTCCAAACGCACTGGATGCACGCATCCTGTTGATTGCGAATCTGCTCAAACAGGGCAGATTCGAGGGCGCAGCCCGACAAGCCCGGCTCGGGATGGACCTTCACCCCAACCTGCAGGCGTTATTGCTCAACCTTTTGGCCCAAGCCAAGCTGAGTGCAGGCGATCTTGAAGAGGCGGAAAAGGCGCTGCTGGACGCCCTCGAAAGTGATCCGGGCGCAATACCGGCCCGTCTAAACCTGTCAGGGGTATACTTCAGAAAAGGGCAATACAGCAAAGCGGAGGCGGAGCTGAAAAACATCCTGACGAAGGACCCTCTGCATGTGCAGACCCGACTCCGCCTCGGCAGGGTTTATCAGGCGACCGCAAATTTCAATGCGGCGGAGCGAGTACTCCGCGGCCCGAAGGACGACGCCCCCCCAGCGCAGCTCTTGCTGCGGGAGTTGGTCTTATTGAAGACCCGCGAACGCGAGCACATGGCCGCGCTCGAGTATGCCCGGATCATGATTACCAAATACCCCAACCTGTTCGATGGGTTCCTGTTGCAGAGTCAGGTCTTTGCATCCCTGGGCAGGGCTGCGGATGCGATCGAGTCCCTCGACACCGGATTACAGAAAGCCGGCGATAGTCGCAAATCACTCGGCCTGGCCGCGAAGCTGGCAAGAGTGAACGGTTGGCATGAAAAGGCTGTGCATTACCTACAACGCCACGAGATGCAGTTTGGACTGGCTGACCCTGTACTTAAGAAATTATATGCCACTGAATTGATAGAACTCGGAAGTACCAGTCTGGCGAGGGAAGTGATTCAGGGCAGCTTGAGCCCGGCAGATCCGGATACAGCCTTTTTGCTGGCGAAAAGCTATATTGCGGACGGCGACCAGGTAAAGGCCGAGGAATATATCGACAGCGCCTTGGAATCAGGCGTATCCGCCGAGGCAGTGGAGAAACAGAGGGCCGAGCTGCGGTTGGCGATACAAACGGAATCTTTGGTGGAGGCACTGCAATCCAAGCCAGATGATCCGGCACGATACCATGCCCTCGCCGAGGCCTATGAGTTTCTGGGTGACTTCGACGCTGCGATAGAGACCTATAAAAGAGGAGCAGCAAAAACCCGGCGAAAGTTGCTGTTTCATACACAGACGGCACGCATCTACCTTAAAAAAGGCGATACAAGGCGCGCAATTGAGCTGGCTGACGATGTCTTGGATCGGCTGGGGAACGGATCCGATCCCGGTGGCGATGTTGAGTTTCGCGCCTACGCGGTTCTTGGGATGAGTTGGGCTCGTCGGCAGGATACGAGCAAGGCTGAGGCAGCCCTGGAACGTGCTACCCGAGAAGGAAGTCGCTTGGCCCCTGCTTTCTACCAGCTCGCAAAGATTAAGCTGGCAAAGGGTGATGCAGAAACAGCGACGACGTTGTTGAAGTCGGCAATTGGTATCAAACCGACTGTTATTCGCTATTACTTGGCACTTGCCCAGATTTATCAGCGATCAGGACATGTTCAGAAAAGTGTAGCGGTATATGAAGAAGGTCTTGCTGCAAATATCGATTCCGTACCTCTGCTTAACAATGTAGCACTACTCTACCTGAGTCTGGGTGAGCACCAGAACGCACTCTCCCGTGCGAACCGAGCTTTGGAACTGGCTCCCCAGGAAGCAAACGTCCTCGATACAGTTGGTTGGGTGCATTTACAGACCGGGAACCCCGAAAAGGCTGTTCGCTATCTGGAGCGAGCAGTGGATCGAGATCCAAAATCATCTCTGTATCGCTACCATTTGGGTTTTGGCTACTTCAAAATGGGTGCTATTAAACTGGCAAAGCGCGAGCTTGAAGAGGCACTCAACCATCAGGCACTCGCACCCTGGACTCAGGAAGTCAAAAGAGTACTTGCGACAATCGCGAGCCAGGGCTAGGCATCTCTTGATGTCCCGCCTTCGGCATCCCGGATTATGCGCTAGCTATTGGGCTCAGAAAAAATCTTCTGTTAAGACATGCAGATGAAATATCCGGATGAGAGCAAGAAATCTACCGCTGCGGGCGACAGAAATCCCACGAGCCTCGTTTCCCTGAAAAATAGAGATCTGGCATTCATAGAGAATTGGGCCCGCTCCTATCCGTATAATCGGTATCGGAATTATCCGGTTATCTCCAGGATTCAAGCCACGAAAACGCTTGCCGATGCCATCCTTGAGGCGGAACCCACGGCACTCCTGTTATGGTGTCGGGATGGGTCGATGCCGACCGGGTTGGTTCGTACCGTTGATCTTCCTTGGGACAGCGCCTTGTACAAGCGCCGAATTGGGCGTATCACCCATCTCTGTGGAGATCTGACTGCTGGAGATCTCCGACGCCTTCTCATGAAGACTGGTTTTGACCATCTTTCAGTGCGCGTCGATGCCTCTGACTTGGACACACAGCGGATGCTTACCCAGATTGGATTCTTCATGGCAGATTCCATTCTTACCTATCTTTATCACCCGACTTCCGGTGAACCACCGAAACAACCGATGGTCACCCGTTCCAGAAAGCCACGCAGATACCGTGAATACGAGCCGCTTGACCGGGATCGGATCCTGAAACTCACATCCCAACTGTACGCGCACTATCCAGGGCGATACTCCGCCGACCCAAGTCTTCGTGAACGCGCAGTGGAGCGCTATGTGCGTTGGGCAGAGAAATACTTGGACGGAGACGCCGATAAAATTTGGGTTTCAGAATTGAACGGACGGGTGGTTGGGTATCTCGCCTTTCGCTACGATAGGAGTCTATATCGGAACTTCGGGGTCGGATGCTACGGTTCCGGGCTTGGTGGCTCCAGGGGTGGTGACTACCATGGATTGTTACAATATGCACTGACACACACAAAGGACATGTCCTGGCAGTGCGCGGAATTTGACACCCAGATAGACAACTACCCTGTACATCGCATCTACCAGGACTTGAAACTCGAGTATGTACGAGCTGAGTACACTTACCACCTGCATCTCTCATAAGGAATCTGACCTGGGTTGGAGCAGGCGTCCCAAGGGTGTGCCGGACAACCCGACCTTATCGATTACTGTTCCCGTTTATAACAACGCCGCTTCACTTCCCCAGTTGCATGAACGCCTGGTTTCGACCCTTCGTGCCACAGGATTGGAACACGAGATTATCTACGCCAATGACGGAAGTACTGACAACAGTTACGAAGTTCTGACTGGTTTGCGCGGCGTAGAAGGACGGGTGAAGGTCCTGGATCTAGTCAAAAATTACGGGCAAAGTGCAGCTATCCTGGCAGCCATAAGTAAAACCAACGGAGATATCATCGTCACCATTGATGCCGATCTGCAAAATCATCCGGAGGATATTCCAGCCCTGGTCGCAGGGATACGCAATGGCGCCGATTTTGCCTGTGGTATCCGCCTCAACCGGCGGGACTCCCTGCTCACCAGAAGGGGACCGTCATGGCTGGTGAATCAACTGGTCGGTCATGCATTAGGCGTCAATTTACGGGACTGGGGTTGCGGGTTGAACGCGGTAACGTCGGTCCTGGCCATGGAGATTTTCGCTCAGAATCCGCCGCCCGGGCTACCAAAAGCAGAAGTTGCCCTGATGGCTTCTCGTATTGCCCAGATAGAGGTGGGGCACAGCGAGAGAGAGCACGGGCGCTCGGAATACACTGCGTGGCGCTTGCTTTGTTTTAGCGCAGGTTTTCTGCGAAGTTTTTCAATAAGACGCAGCTTTTCCCGACTATTCACTAGGCTGACAACAGGGAACAACCTGCACGCCCCCGGTTCCATGGAGGAAGCACCTGGCACTTTTTCCGGTGCGGGTGAAAAAGCCGCTGCCGTGTTGGCCTGGACAGTCCTGGCAGGCGCAGCTGCCATCGTGCAATTGGGGGCGTTATTCTATCGTTCCACAGCTGCAGACAACCACTACAGGATTCGTGAAATCCTGGAATAAGCTCCGGTTTCACCTGGCAAGACCCCGGCATACTGATGCAAACGCATGAGTAGGCGTTAGTGATGCGTATTCCACTCCACAAGGTGGCGAGAGCTGGCGTGTTTAAAGCGTACAAGCCTTGAAATCAGGAGATGCGAAAAATAGAAAGTTATTTTTGCGCGAACTCTAAGAAACTTTTACGGATCGGGAAACAACCACTGAACAGAGTCCCGGGACGAGTATGTTACTGCAAAAGCCTGCATGGTCCCGGATTGTATATTGGCTGCAATGCCCTTCTTACTGTGTGCTAAAGAGATGTCGGGGCTGTTTTTTTCGCTGAAGGTCAAATGAGTGAAGGGGCTGTAGCCGGAATCATTGAGGATCAGCATCGCAGAGGCCGACTGGGCAGGGTTTGGTGGAACGAACTTGAAATAGCGATACGACAACGTCGTCAGGCTGAATCCAAAGAAATAACCATCGGAATTGGCCGTTATATTTGCGTTATGCGGAATCAACACGGTCTCGATGTGCGGCCCATTTTCCAAAAAGTCGAGGAAATACAGAGGGACTGGATTAGCAACGAAGATGGTTTGAACGTCTTTATGAGCATCTACGTAGGCGTCGACTCTACCAGCGAAGGCACGCAATGGCTTTGGGTTGAACCGTTTGAGACCCTGGCCCGGATCTCGTTCTATTTCCTGCCCTTTTACCAAATTATGCTCAGAGGACCCCTGCTGATCGTAAAGTTGGCGTAACCATTCAGACTGCAACATGTGCCCTGCCAGGGTGGTAAGGAAAATCGCGGCCGTAAGGAACGTGATCAGACTCTGGTGGAAACGCAACTTGGATTCCGCCTGAAACAAGTAGTGGACCGGCAATGCCCAGGCAATCCCGAATACGGGGATGACAGAGAACAGGTATCTGAGCTCAAAATCCTGCATTCCTCGAGTGATAGTCAATGCCTGTATCCCAATCAGAACCCAGGGTCCGAGGAGAATCGGCCACCACTTCCTGTATCTGCGTATCAACAACGAACTTAGAGCCAGACCGCACCAGAGTGGATTTAACAGTCGGTCCAGCGAAATCCCCGGACCGGATTGTTGCCCCAGTGCCGGTGACAGTATGTTTCTCAATTCGAGTCGCCACCCGAGAAAGGAGATCCCGTCTCCCGAAAGCAGAAGAAAAACAACCAGGTAAATCAAACTGGGCAAAGCAACAAGTGCACCCTGTTTGGCATCTCGACGAAGCCCGAAGTAGACCAGGAATAAAAGGCAGTATATTCCTCCCTCTGGCCGGACCAATGGCAACAGCCCCACGATGATGGCCAGCAAAGTGTTTCTCTCCTCAATGAGGAGCATGAAAGCCACGGCCAGCAACAAACCAAAGAGACCCTCCGCGTAGAAACTGGAAGAAAGGATCACGTAGAGAGGCATCAGTCCTACAATCAGAACGGACGCAGCAGCCAGGATGGGGTGGCACCCGGACCGAAGGCTGGCACGGGCGATCACTACGAGAGTCAGTATTCCTACGATAGCGTGACCCAATCGCATGACGAGCAGATTGTCGAAAGACAGCGCGGCCACTATCGCATCAAACAACAGTGCCAGCGGCATAACATAATTCCAGAGGAAAATCGTAGGCACACGGAAGGCATTCTTGGCGGCGAAAAAACGATACGAATCGTCAATGGAAAAAAGCTTCCTGCCGTCGATCCAATCGATTTCCAGCCAAATGTCTGGACCGCTTGTAAGGAATGGCACTGCGAGCAGGAGGAGACCCAGCAGTACCAGGCACATCCTTATGAGATCCCGCGAGACAAGGTGCCTAAAGGGTCGGTTCCTCATAACTGCACCATGCGATAAATATGGAGGGTCTCCGAGAACTGTATTTTAGATTATGAATCTTTTGACAAGAAAGTCTAATGTGAGCATAGGGGGAAAATAAACGCCGTTTTCTACCTACCAGCAAAGTATCGAATGGTCGCTGAGTTGTCAATTAGACGAATCACTGGTCCGAAATCGCCTCATTTTACTCTTTAAAGAGTGCCCTCCATACCAATAATTATGACGAATTTTAGGGTGACGAGCAGCGGCAACAGCACTTACTTAACCACCGGATAACAGGGATCGCCCCATAATCCCGTCGGATTCTCCATCATGAGATGAATAATGGTTGGAACCAGGCACATCATGATATTTACACCGTTCCTGATCTGGGCTCGATTCAGCTAACTTGCGGTTAATGTCATTCACAACAACGCTCTTCAGTAGCGAATCACACTTTCACAACTTCTTCCGAAGCAACCGTCTTACACAAGCGGGCAAAGGGGCGCATCCCCTCTGCGGCATCGAAATCGGCGTAGTCTGGATTGTTGGCCTGGAGATAGTAGCCACCATCACCACGTTTGCGCACCACCCGCAGGACATATTGATCATCGCCGCTCACATCCTGTCGTTCCACCGCCATGATCTGGTTGCTGATCGAACCCGCATGTTCTGTATCGACCAGTTTCAGCAGGAGATAATCACCGTCGCGGATTGGACTTCTGCCACCATCCATAGAATTGCCTGTAGCGCGAGCAATAAAATGGCGTGAAGAATTTGCACGATACTGTGGCGCTATTTTCACTACAGTCTCATTGCCACCATCTGCATCATTGAAGTGACCGCAGGCAATCTTGAGATTGGGATAGAATGGGATCACATCCCAATCATCATCGGTATCAATCCTGGTGACGTGGCCTGTTTCTGCAACAATATCTGCGTTGCGCTGCTCACGATCCATATACATGGCCAATTTGTAATCAGCCAACTCCTGAACCATCGCGTGAAAGATCTGCCGATCTTCGACTGCCAGTTCAAAATTGGGCTGTAACCGGTCCTCATTCATCTCAAAGAATGGTGGACTCTGGTTATTATTGCCACCGATAAAGGCGTTCACAGGATTCGAATTCCAGTAAGTCAGCCATTGGCCGAATTTGGAAACGAGAACCTCGGCCAGATTCTGAAAACGCTTGGGCAGATCCATTACCATCAATGGCTGACGGCGCAATAGAATCTCACCAGAACGGATCGCCAAATCCTGGATGGTCTGCGGGTGAATGAAGCCATCAAGTTCCAGCAGCGCCTCCAGCAGCACCATCTTGTACGACTTGTTCATGGCTGCCTTTTCGACTTCAAGGAAGTAGGAGCGATGGCCTTGCAAAACTCGCTGCTGTGCATCATCCAGTCCTCCACGAGCTGTGACCAAATCAAACCAGGAGCCAAACTTCTTATTGCGCCTGATATGTTTAAAATCCACCCCGGCACGATACATCTCAACCGCGCTGGGTCGCTGCTGCTCCACCAACATCAACTGTTCGTAGATCTCAACAATCCCCTTGGGCAGGGTTTTGATCACTTCGTTCAGAAAGTCGATCACACCCAGATCATAGTTGGCGAAACAGCCCTTGGGCAGTGGCAGGTCATCCTGCAGTTGCCGTCGGATGAATTCACGCAGGGAAGTCACCCCAAACAGGGTCTCCGGCTTGTTCAAAAATGCCTTGTGGTTACCGATGAAATCCAGCACCTGTAGATAATCTTTACCGTCATGCATCCGCAGACCGCGCCCCAACTGCTGCAGGAAGAGTATCTTCGACTCGGTAGGTCGGAGCATCATCACGGTATCTATGGAGGGAAGGTCGGTTCCCTCATTGAACAAATCGACCGAGAAGATCACCTCCAGCTTGCCGCTCTCCAACTGATTCAATGCAGCGTGGCGTGGCAGTTCTGATTCGGCATGTACAGCCGCTGCGAGAATCCCCTCCTTTTTGAAATAGTCGGCCATAAACTCTGCGTGGGAACGAGAGACGCAGAATGCGAGGGTCCGGCTCTGACTCAGTTCCCGCCAGACTGTCAGCGCATGTTTAGCCCGAGCATAGGTAGCCAACTGATTACTCAGATCGCGAGGGTCAAAACGCCCGTTACGCCAAGGAATCTCGGTATATTCTACGGTTCTGTCATGAATGCCGTGGTAGTGGAACGGGCATAGCAGATCCGCATTGATACCCTCGACAAAATTTCTCTCAAATACCAAGTTGTCATCGCACAACGAAAGTATGTCCGCTTGATCAGTACGCTCCGGCGTCGCTGTCAGACCAAGCATGAAACCCGGTTGGAAATAGTTGATCAGACGACGATAGGTGATCGAATCAGCATGATGGAATTCATCCACCACAATATAGTCGAAACAGTCCGGCGCAAACTGTCGCAGGTGCTCATCCCGCCCCAGGCTCTGAATCGAGGCGAAGACAAAATCCGCCTCACCATCCTTCGCTCTACCTGTGTAGTACCCCAGACTCGTCTCTGGCTGAATACGAGCAAAGGTATCTTCCGCCTGCATCAGAATCTCTTCCCGATGGGCGACGAACAGCACTCGCTTGGCTTTGATCTGTTGCACATCAAAGGCCGCCAGCCAAGTCTTACCCAGACCCGTGGCCAACACCACTAACCCGCGCCGATAACCAGCAATCCGAGTGGCCTGCAATGCAAACAGCGCCTCTGCCTGAATCTCGGTTGGAGTGGCGGGCAGTGGCTCCTCTTCCGGCTCACCGCTGACCACCCGCAACGATACCTTGCGCCGCACCGCATAATCGTCGATCCAAACGTGGGTTAATGGAAATAACCGCGAATCAGAGAACAGCGCCTCAAATTTGTAGAAGATCTCCTGAAACTTGGCCGAATCCGCCGGGTAATCCACTCTCAGATTCCACTCCAGACCACGGGTCAGTGCCATGTTGGAGATATTGCTGGAACCGACAAAGGCACAACCATCGAAGAGATCGTCACCGTCACGACGCAAAAAGATATAAGACTTGATGTGAAAGCTGGGATCACCTGGAGTAGAGAAGATCCGAACATCCGCTCCACGCTCTGCCAGCAGCATCAACCGCCGCAACGCTTGAGGCTCGGTCACATCCAGATAGTCAGACGTCAGCACCCGAATCACTGCCCGGCGACTCATTGCATCTCTCAATGCATCAAAGATAAGCTGCAAACCACTCTGACGGATAAAGGCCACGGTGATATCGATCTCAGTGGCCTGGTTAATGGCATCGAGCAACTGGGGGAGAAACGGGTCTAATTGACCACCGGTGACTAATGATTGGTTTGATTCTTTCATCTATTCTGGAAGCCAGCCTGGATATAGTCAGATCAATATCACTCTCAATCACGACAACTTACCAGAATTCCATTCAGCCATCGCTCATGATCTCGCCCTGGCCTGATGTCAACCGTAACCCACAATTCCTTTATTGTCAGAGTTTCGGTCTTACCTACCAATGATTGCAGCCCTGCCTCATCCAGATCGGTGAATCGACGGCCCTGTTTTTCGTATTCGCCCCGACCATATTTGAATGAGCAATAGATCACACCATTGGGCTTCAACGCATCTGCCAGTCGATGAAAAACGTCTGATAACTCTTTGGCGGGAACATGCAGCAGCGAGGCACAGGCCCAGATGCCATCGAACTGGTTTTGATATTGAATATCCTGCAGGCGTTGCACCTGGACTGATTGTCCGATCTCTTTTTCAGCCAATGCAGCAATCTCGGTGGAGGCGTCAAAAGCAGTGACCTGATAACCATTTTTGATGAAATGCCTGGCATCGCGGCCAGAACCACAGCCAGCATCCAAAATATGAGCATACCCTGGCAATAGCGGAAGAAAACGCCGATAGAGTGGCTGCATGTCAACCTGGAGGGTCGATTCAACAAAAGTCTTGGCGTTATTTTTATAGTAGTCCATGTTCCGCACTCACAGATACTCGGCGGTTTTTGCCAGCAGGGCACCCGCCTGTGTCGCCATCCGCTGCGGATCGGGTCTTATACCTACTCGTCCCAGATCGAGTCGGTCTGCATCCCAGCAGGTTGCAATGGTCATATCTGCGTGAGTATGAGAACGGGTGTGTCCTTCACAGGATGCCGTTAGCTGCTGCATCTGGCCATCAGTCAGCCGGATTACCCCTTCAGTTCGCAAGATCTCAGCATACCTGGCGGCCCTTGGCCCATGTTCAGGATCGTTTGTGTCATTCACTCTGCAACTATCGTGGATGACACTGAACAGTTCAATGACGCTGGTATCCACTATATTTTCTACCGCCAATCGCAAACCATTCTGTCTGACCCGGCTCCAGTGAGATACACCGTGGATACCCTGCCAATCAAGTTGGTAGTCGACCCGAATTCTGTGGATGAGTTTTGTGTCTATACCCATTTGTGGTGCGCCTCCTTGGGAAAAACGCCTCTCCTCTGCCTGAGTCTATCGCAAGCGCTTGCGGTAGATTCATTATCCATGATTTCTGGTTTTGCCATGGACTTTCCAGGCCTTCCGTCGGCCATTATCACAAAAATAATGGCCGATGAATCACTGCCTTAGTGTCTCCATCGGCTGCGACGTTGCGACGCCCTCGCAAACCGGCTTCCTCCATGGGCAGCAGCACTGCCCCTGACCTGCAACCTGAATGCGCAGAGATGGATCACGCGGTTCTCCTTCACCAGCGCACCCCCGGAGAGGCGTTCACCGTGGAGGCGCAGATCCTCACCTTCACCCACGGAAGGAAAGCATTCCACTGCCGCCTTGGCAGTATCATCCAACATCACTTGCGGGTCGTCAGTTGCAGCTCCCTCTGACCCTGCCTGCGCCGTGTCGATAGCATCCAGCGCATAGCTTTCCACAAGCTTGCCCAGCAGGCTCGAAAGGGTTGCGGGGCTGTCGAACAGATCCAGTCCCACAGTCCTGCCATTCACTGCGAACATCGCTCCGGCCTGCTCTTGAATCGGAAGGAAAGCCTGGAGAAAATCGTCCAGACTGGCGCGATGCTGCTGGTACATTGCGGCAGCGGCTTCACTCCTGGAGTGGGCCTGCATTCGCGCAGACTTTTCCGATATATCCTGCCAGACTGCCGACTGATCGCTACGCCGGGTGCCGGAATTCCGCAGGGATGCACTTACATGGGCCGCCTTGCTCGCTCTTCCTGCGGCATAGTGTGCGCGCTTGGCGCTTGCAAAGTCGGCGGATTCAGCCTGCCACCGTCCCGCCTCCACGCAGGAGACAGGAATGATGATGCTCTTGTGGGCAGGCGCCATAACGGTGAGATTGAGTATACGATTCTGCTTCGCTCCCACCAGTTCTTCGCCGTCGAGGAGTAACACCGGACGATCGCATTCGTTGACGAATCTGAGTTCCGGTACAGAGCCTGACTCGGATACTTCGGTCACACGGGCGCATCCCCGCGCCAGGGCTTCATCCAGCAAGAGATAGTGGGGTTCGGCACTCTTTTCTGCGATCAACGGAAAAAGGACAAGATTGTGGTGGACCTGTGGTTCACCCAATCTGACCTGGGAAAGACATTCGGTAATGGTGGACATGGCGACCTCCTGTGACAGGGAACACTTAGGATGTTGTCATTATCACTGAGGCGGTGACTCATTCCGTGAGTCCGTGAAGCGGGTTGACGTGGTCAAGGATTTTGTTACAAACCAGTTAAGCCGCTTTTTTCAGTTCCATCAGTTGCTGTTCAAAGTCATTGGGGCTCATGCAGCCCAGATATGAGTGCAGTCGCTTTCTATTATAAAACATGGAAATATATTCCAGTATGTCCTGCAGGGTTGTTGATTTCCATGCCCAATTGATCCAGTTTGAGTGAAAGTTGCATTTAATATCTGGCCCAGGCTGAATAAATAACTTCAGGAAGTTCTATGGTTTTTCCAAACCAACATGGGTCATTATTCAATACAAACGCTGGTTCAAATTTAGAAGCAAATCAACACCCCTCGACTTTGGGAAAAAGTGCATTTATGCTTCCTATACACTCAACTTGGCAGCACGGTGATTGAAAGAACAGCATCTTACCGCGAGTTGTTTGTGCGACAACTCGATACAACGGCACTTATGTAGATTCACCAAGCCTCAAATCAGGGGATGGCACTGGGGTACGGCCGGTTCAAGCAGGGGGTGAAACGCTTGGCAGGGTACTGCGTCGCTCCCCTGAAGAGAGAACCTAAACCCAAGCAAATCAATAAATAACGTGTAGTTATTGCTCTGACCCTAAATATCTTTTGCTGATGTTTGCTATTGTCAGTCACTGAACCCCACGGAGGGCCAGTAGCTCAACGATTCAGGTTACTTAAATTGAGGAGGAGAGGCTAGATGAAAAGAAAAAAAATAGCTGTGGTCGGTGGTGGTCAGATCGGCGGTATCCTGGCCTTGCTGGTGGCCCAGAAGGAGCTGGGTGATCTGGTGATTCTGGATATCCCCGACAAGGAGAATTTTATCAAGGGCAAGGCCCTGGATATCATGCAGATGCGGCCAAATGACGGGGTTGATGTGGAGCTATCGGGCAACAGCGATTTCTCCGCCATGGAGGGTGCCGATGTGGTCTTGGTCACTGCCGGTATGCCGCGCAAACCGGGGATGAGCCGCGACGATCTGCTGAATATCAATCTGAATATCATCCGCAACGTGGCGGACCAGGTGAAGCAGCATGCCCCAAATGCCTTGGTGATCATTACCACCAACCCACTGGATGCCATGGTCTATGCCTTCTATAAGCTCTCGGGCCTGCCCAAGGCTCAAGTCGCGGGCATGGCGGGGGCTCTGGATGGTGCGCGCTTTCGTACCTTCATTGCCATGGAGACCGGGCTATCGGTACAGGATGTCTCCTGCCTGGTGATGGGTGGTCACGGACCCAGCATGGTACCTCTGGTTCGCACTGCAACGGTGGGAGGAGTCCCCATTACTGATCTACTCTCAGTCGAGCAGATTCAGGCCATTGTGAGACGTACTCAGGATGCCGGCACCGAATTGGTCAAGCTATATGAGACCGGCAGTGCCTATTTCAGTACCGCCTCCGCCGTCATCGAGATGGCCGAAGCCTATCTTAAGGATAAACAACGGGTGATTCCCTCCGCTGCCTTATGCGAGGGGGAATACGGCGTGAACGGCCTGTTCCTAGGCGTGCCTGCGGTCATTGGCGGCACTGGTGTGGAACGTATCCTGGAATTCGAACTCTCCTCGGAAGAAAGGGAGATGCTGGATGCCACGGTAGCGGCGGTGAGCAAAACCGTGGAGGAGACCGGCTTGTAAGCCATGAACGATGCAGATACCACGGGGTGTTTGCACCTAACAGCAAACATCGGATGCAGGTCACGCCTTCCAAACAAGGAAAGGGCCGCAAGCTCGATCCTGAAGAGAAAGGACAATGCCAATCTTTATCTGTACGTATGCAGGTGATGTCACCGGCATATACGGTATCCGGCTGACCAACCCGAAATTCACGACCCAATAAATTCGGGGTGATTACCCTCCCTCGCCGCTTTTTCATCTTTTTGACGTTGGCGACTGGATTCACGTCCATCCAGCCCCACTCCCTGGTAGCCACATTGATCGCGCTGGAAAACGAGGTCAGGTATCGATTGACCGTCCCTGGCGCTCTTTTTTGTTTCAACTTGTCCCGACATTCAGTAATCAGGGCCGGCAAGAGATCAGCCAGCTTGTAACGGCCGATCAGAGCTTCAACTGTATGCCTTTTCGTCTGAGTACCTACAAGCCGATGTTCACTGATCGCGGCCTCAGTCTGAGTGGCCCAGGCTTTGGCATCGGTCCGGTGCTTGAAGGTCTCAGTTACATTCCTTATTTTTCACAAGTAAACTTTCTATAAGCTATTCTGATTTCACGCCCTGTTTTTTTCTCAAAATCAAAATCGAAAAAGTCTCCATCAACCTTTATTACCAGCCCACGATCACCATCACTTCTGAATGTCATCTGATAACCCCCTGTACCAGAACACATTTGTTGATCTCCCATACTATTCCACGAGCATACATATTTTCCATATGAGGTATATCTGAGCCCCATCTCTCTAAATGAACTTGAAATTTCGCTTGCATATATTTTATTATTGTTCCGTTTAATGCTAAATGGATTGCTAGGCAAATCCCAATTAGCCTTTCTTGATTTCCCACCATCCAAAACCACTTGCCCATACCATGGGCCATCGAATTTACATTGCAATACAACATCGTTTGACGAATCCCACTTTTTTTCTTCATCATAGGGATTGCTAGCAATCACGTTGCTAGACAGAAACGCCAAGGTTAAAAGCATTATTTTTTTAACCATCTCTCACTCCTAATTAAATCTAACGAGCCTGTCGAAAAACCAACATTTCACACAGCATCCTGCATGGAGTCGATTTCCGGTAAGGCTTTTTCATTACTCGATATAATTGATCCGTATTTTCAATCACTGCGTAGTTTCTGTCTAAATCCATCTCGTAACCACCACCATTTCCACCCGCTAACCCCATGCCCATCCATAACGGTGAATCTTGAGGATGTTGTGTAGCATCATCAATTTCCATTGACCATCCACTTTGCGTTTGCCTCTAAGGGTAAACCGCCGGATGCCGATGGCGTCTGTAATATGGCCAAACACCGGCTCTACGGTACCCAGCCTCTGGCTGTAGATATGGCGTCCTGCCACACTATCGATCTTGCGCTTCATGCGTTCGATGATCCCCGCCTTCTGCTCCTGCGTGATATCCAGTGCAACATTGACCTGTCAGGGTGTGATCTGTTGGACGCGATCAGGCATTGCCCAAACAAAAACGCCGGGCCTGTGCATTACGCTTCCGCTTGCTTTGTCCGTTATCACAACCGATGCGTATATATCCCATTCAGTCATTTATCCACCTCCCTAATCCTTTTAGTCAAGGCACAATCTAAGGTACACCCTCAGGTACGCCGAAACCACAAAAGGTTGATTCAAGCGCCCCAGAGACTTAGAGATGCGTATTCCGCACCATCATGACCATTCATTTCGTTCTATCGTGACCGGTGGTTACGATTTATCGTGACCGATTTCGGGAGTTTTCCCGGAAAACACGATCACGATGCAGGAATCGACGGTCATCCTTAAGCGGAATACGCAAAAGAATGACATTCTGATGAGAGCATAATTCTACTTTGTCAGATTCCATCACCCGGCAACCGACTGTTCCAGCGTCTGTTTTCGATATTGGGAGTCGATAGCCGCTTGTCGTTTACGATGCCGTTTCGTCATTTGCCGTAGTATTTCATCGCGTTCAATATCTCGCCGTGGCAGGAAGGCACGCAATAGCGATTCGATGTCTGAACAACTGAGTAAGGGGTGATCATCTTTTTGCACAATTCGCTCTTCGAGCATGAATAACATCGCCATCATGACCAAGGCCATATGGTGATGCCAGGATTTCCATTTACGGGCCTGATAATCAGCAAGACCTGATTCACTCTTACCATCCTGGAACGAACGCTCAACCCAGAACCGCTGCGCCTGCATCTTTGCAAGACAATGGGATGGCGTTTCTTCCGGTGCATTCGACAAGGTGTATTTAATCGTCTCCGGTGAATTGACCTCTCGTCGTACAATCAGGTGCCATTGATGTGCCTGGGCTTCTTTTCCATCCCAAAGCCAAACCCGATGATGCAGGATCTCGACGCGCAGTTTGCCCTTGCTGCTATCCCGTAATACCACTTGCTGCCACTCGCTGTCCCGTTGCTCATTGAGCCACTGGTCAACGCGCAGACGGGCTGCCTGGGCTTGCAGACGACTTCGACGACGACCGCGCGTTGTCGTGCTCTCCGGTATGAACGGCTGTGGATCTTCCAGGTAGACCTGTTGGTCTTTGTGGATGTCCACCACAAAGGTTTCACCCATCGCCTCCAAACCCCTCAGAAAAGCCGGATCCTTCCCGTATCCCCCATCTGCACCCACCCAGGCAAAACGCAGGCCAAGCGTCCTCTGATGACGCACCATCTCCAGCGCCAACTCTGACTTGCTTTGATGTTTCCGTTCAACTTCCGGGATACCCGCCTTGCGACAGCGAGCCGGGTTCGATACCCACTCTTTGGGTAGATAGAGACGTTCATCTATCAGCGTGGACAAGTGCCCTTTACCCAGTGCTGCGAATACACCAACCTGGCAGTTATCCACCTTGCCCTGGCGGCCATTCCATTGGCGTTTAACCCCCACTGAATGTTTACCCTTCTTGGCAAGGCCACTCTCATCGAGCAACAGACAGGTATCCGCGGTTCCACCCAGCCATTGATCGGCTTCCAGCGCCACTTGGTCTAACACCGCACGATGATCCCACGGGGACTCGGTGAGCATATGCTGGAGACGCTGATCATCTGCGCCTGCAACCACCTCTTCCATGCGTTCCATGTTCTTTCTCTGCGCTTGCATCAGGCCTTTGAGATAGTGTGTGACCGGTTGAAACACCGACCTCGTCTTGCTTCGAAAATGGGATTCAAAGCGGTACTGGAAACGTTGGAATCGCTCCGCTATGCGATCGATTCTACTTATGCGCGTATCAGGTAATTCAAATGACCTTGGTGCTTGTCATTTGATGCTCTTCCTTACGATGATTGCCAAGAAATTCACAGCATATATTTTATATTATTCAGTGAGTTACTTATAGATCTAATCTGACAAAGTAGAAATAATAATGGAGTTTTTTGGGTGGGAAGGGATTTCAAGGAGCAATTTGTTTGGATTTGTCGAGACTCAGGTAAGCCACAGAGGCAACGACATCGCCCCAGAAATTCCAATCAATCGGCCCCGCAGCGGGGGACTCTATGGGGGACTAATGCATTTCAATAAGACATATTTATTATATTTATCAATATCTTATGATTGCTATATGGCGGAGAGGCAGGGATTCGAACCCTGGATGGGCTACAAACCCATGCCGGTTTTCAAGACCGGTGCATTCAACCGCTCTGCCACCTCTCCAGTGCGGCGCTAGGATACCACCAGATTACTCCTTGAAAAAGCCCGAATTCGCCTATATTTCATCTATTGATCTTTCAAATAAGACAGGTATCCTTCCCTGAACTAATATGGATGTACCCTGTCATATATTAAACGTTCGATTTCAGGCATTTACCCAGGAGGCAAAGCCGACATGAACCAATTTGATCTTAGCACCGCCCGTTCCCAGGAATCGGTACTGGCTACCAATAAGGTGCTCAAGAACACCTATATGCTGCTGTCCGCGACGCTGGTCTTCAGCGCGATCATGGCTGCGGTCTCCATGGCAATGACGATGCCGCCTATGGCCTATATGATCTCGGTGATTGGCGCCATGGTGCTCGGCATATTTGTTCTGCCCCGCACCGCCAACTCTTCCAAAGGCATTGGGGTCATCTTTCTGATAACCGGCCTGATGGGCTTTGGACTGGGCGCTATACTCTCCATCTACCTTGCCCTGCCGAAGGGTCCCGAGATCATCGGCACCGCTTTTGGTGGTACCGGCATCATCTTCCTCGGCCTGTCCGGTTACGCGCTGACGTCCAAACGTGATTTCAGCTTTATGGGTGGATTCCTGTTTGCCGGCATGATGGTTGTCCTGCTCGCGGTACTCGCCAATCTCTTCATGGATCTGCCCGCGCTTTCACTGGCGATCTCCGCAGGCATCATCCTACTGATGAGCGGCTTTATCCTGTTCGACACCAGTCGGATTATCAGTGGCGGCGAAACCAATTACATCATGGCCACTTATGGCCTCTATCTCGCCATCTTCAATATCTTCATCAGCCTGTTGCATCTGTTGGGGGCGCTTTCCGGTGACGATTGAGTAGCCGCTTGATGTTGTATCTTAAAGCCCCGGCCTGTGCCGGGGTTTTTTCTTATTGGGGTACCTCTGGTCAATTGGGTTGTTGTTATTTCGAACCCGACCGCGGGAAGTCCTTTAGGGTAGTAAGAAATCTCATACCTCAAAACCTACTATGCGCTCTGTAGTTTGAGATCTCTCCCTACGGTCGAGATGACGATTAATCAGGTAGAAAGATTATGGATTGGATGAAAATACTTGCCGCGGCAGGCGTTGTGATGATGCTGTTTTTCATGTGGCCAGCCTACAAACACTGGAGCCAAAACGGCCCAAAGGCGGAGAAAGGCGATTGGCAGGCCGTGGTGCTGCCGCTGGCAGCGATAGTGGGGTTTGTGGTCCTGTTGATCATGATGGTGAGATAGCCCCGCATCAAATGCTCTGACGGTGCCCAAAGGGTTTCCAGGAGGGTGCGATGACATTCGGCATATCAGATCGTTTGAGCAGGCGAGCGGGTGCAATAGCAAACTCGCCATAGCGTGCGTTGGTTTGATCCACCACCTGATGCAACGCGTCTGACTCCACCTGCTCATCCATGCCAAAAAGCTCCAGCTGTTCGCAAACCGGTCGAGGATCCAAGGCCGTGACCTGAACCTGGGAGACACCCTCTCCCTGCCACTGCTCACGCAAGGTTTCGCGACACAACGCCATGATCCGCCTCCCGTCACTCGTCGGCAGGGGGGTAGCCCTCTTGGCGCCAATCCACCCCCATCCCGCCCGGAGCCCCACAAAGAAGCGGCTGGCCTGCAGTTCATGTCTGCGTAACCGGGCTGCCACCTTCTCGCTCATATGCAGCAAAAATATCTGGATTATCTCCAGGTCCCGCGTATCCGGCGGCATTACCTTGCCGTGACCGATGGACTTTGGCGGTGCCACCCGGGTCTCCACCCGATCCGGATCTTCCCCCTGGCACATATACCAGATACGCCTTCCCTGATTGCCGAAACGCCGGCCAAGTTCACCGATCGGCAGCCGTGACATGTCACCACAACGATAGACACCCCGCTCCGCCAGATAGCGGCCGACCCCATCTGCAATACCACAGAGTTCCGTGACCGGCACTCCCCGCAGGCGATATCTGGCCTCCCAGGGCGGAATCAGCACAAACCCATCCGGCTTGCCCTGCTTGGCCGCCCACTTCGCCGTTGTCTTATCCCCGCTCACGCCCACTGAGCAGCGCACGCCAGAAGCCGTCTCCACCCGCGTTTTTACCAGACGCCCTATCCGCTCTGGCGATCCATAGAGCCGCTGACAATGCGTGACATCGAGGAATGCCTCATCTACGGAGAAAATCTCCAGATCCGGCGTGATCGTCCGCAGGACACGCATGATGCGGGTGGAAACTGCAGCGTACCGTTCAGGGGAGGCAGGTACCTGGATAAAATCCGGACAGATCTGTAGCGCCTCCCTGACCCGCATGCCGGTTTTTATCCCCAGGGCACGCGCCTCGTAGGAGCAGGTGATGATGCAGGTGCCACGCTGGCCGTTGGTGATGCCGATCGCCCGTCCCCGCCACTCTGGATGATCCCGTTGCTCCACCGAAGCAAAGAAGGCATCCATATCCATCAGAATGATGACACGCCGCCAGCGCCTATCCTCCAGAGTCGTCATCAACGCTTCCCATAGGTACGCAGCTGCCCCACCACCACGCCCTGGATACGCACCCGCTCAGCAGCATAAACCATGGGTGCCATGGCGCTGTTGGCGGGAATCAGACTGATGTCACCCTGCGGATTCCGCCGCAGGTATTTCAGCGTCGCCTCTTCATTGTCAATCAGTGCCACCACGATGTCCCCATCGGCGGCATGCTCCTGTTGCGCAACCACCACCATATCGCCATCGAGGATACCGGCCTCCTCCATCGAATCACCACAGACCTGCAGCGCAAAGCGCCCAGGACCGATAAAAAAGGCGGCCAGATCCACCCGTACCTGATCCTCAATCGCCTCGATCGGCCGCCCCGCTGCAATGCGTCCGGCCAGCGGCAGCGTCATATCCCGAGCTTTACTCGGCCCCGGCAAGGTAATGCCCCGCTTGCGCCCGGCATGCAGTTCGATGACACCTTCTTGGGCCAATGCCTGTACATAACGATGCACCACGCCTTTGGAGCGAATACCAATTCCCAGTGCAATTTCGCTCAAAGTCGGGGCATAACCTTCGTGGAGGATAAATTCACGAATAAAGCTCAGGGACTTCAGGTGACTTTTGCTCAACATAATTGTTCTCTAAATGTTCTCTATCCTAAAATAATAGAGAACATTTAGAGAACTGTAAACAGATGATGGCGTTTCCAATTGATCATGAGCAACCACACTGCTGTTTCCCGCAATTGCCGATAGCGATTCATCCCGTAAGCAACTAATCTTAAATGTTCGTCCTGAAGCATGGATTACAGACTGAGCACCCAGGAGAGAGCACCATGTTCGAAGCCACCAAAGTCGGTCGGAAAGTCACTAAAGAAGACTACAAGGCGGAAGAGCCCGATCTGCGCACCGAACTACTTCGCGTACAACGAGAGATCCGGAAGACCAATACTTCCGTTGTAATTATCGTTGCGGGGGTTGAAGGTGCGGGTAAAGGTGGGGTTGTCAATCGCCTCAATGAGTGGCTCGACCCCCGTAATGTGCAGACTTTCGCCTTCTGGGACCAGACCGATGAGGAGCAGGCACGCCCCCGCTATTGGCGCTTTTGGCGCACTCTGGCTCCGAAAGGGGATATCAGCATCCTCTTCGGCGGCTGGTATCTGGCACCCATCGAACACAGATTTCGCGACCGGTGTGACGACGCCCAACTGGATGCCGAGTTAAATCGTATCGCCGACTTTGAACGCATGCTCACGGAAGATGGCACATTAATACTGAAGTTCTGGTTTCACCTGCCGGAAACGATACAAAAGAAACGGCTGAAAAGCCTTTCCAGAGATGACAAGAGCCGCTGGAAAATGCTGCCCAAAAAAGCCCGTTTCAGCCAACAGTACCGCCATTTTGAAAAGGTGGCGGAACGTGTCATCCGGCACACAGACACAGGCGCCACCCCCTGGTATATGATCGAGGCCACTGACAAGCGTTACCGTGATCTCACTGTTGGACGGACACTGTTGGAGGCGATGAAATCCCGCCTGGAGACGCCTCAACCTCTTTGCATCCCGGCCACGTCTCATGCCCCCACACTGCCGAATCAGGCATCGGCGCAGATTACCCTGCTCGATCAAGTCGATCTCTCAAAAACGAAGGAAAGAGACCTCTACAAATCCGAACTCAAGAAACTACAAGCCGAAGCCAACGAACTGGCCTGGAAGGCATACCAGAAAAGGCGTTCCTGTGTATTGGTGTTCGAGGGCGTCGATGCCGGGGGTAAGGGCGGCGCCATCCGGCGTCTTACCAGCGCAGTTGATGCCCGTCTCTATCGAACCATTCCCATTGCTGCACCCACCGATGAGGAGAAGGCGCACCACTATCTATGGCGTTTCTGGCGTCATCTGCCCCGGGCTGGCCGCATGACCATCTTCGACCGCTCCTGGTATGGCCGTGTGCTGGTGGAACGGGTCGAAGGTTTTGCCAGTGATCCCGAGTGGCAACGCGCCTACTCAGAGATCAATCAGTTCGAGCAGCAGATGTCGGAAAACGGCATCATCGTCATGAAGTTCTGGCTGCATATCAGCGCCGACGAACAACTCGCCCGTTTTGAGGCCCGCAAGGCCACGCCATACAAACAGCACAAAATAACCGATGAAGACTGGAGAAACCGGGAGAAGTGGGAGGAGTACAAACTGGCGGTCAACGAGATGGTGATCCGCACAAGCACAGAATTTGCGCCTTGGCATCTGATCCCAGGAAACGACAAAAAATATGCCCGTGTCACCGTACTCCGAACGATTGTCGAACGGTTGCGGGCTGAGTTGAAAAGCGATGACAAAGCGAGCGGCTATATCCCCTGTGGGCCACTCAAAGTCTGACGGGAAGTCCGGAAAGGGTTACTGCTATAAAGAGCAGCAACAGGGAAATCGGCTGACTGGTGGGCCAGACAGCTACTCTTGCTCAATAGCGCTGTTCACGCGCTCGCGCAGCTCCTTTCCCGGTTTGAAATGGGGAACATACTTTCCTGAAAGCGCGACTGTTCTGCCGGTCTTTGGATTGCGTCCCATACGCGGCGGCCGATAGTGAAGTGAAAAACTGCCAAAACCCCTGATCTCGATGCGTTCACCAGATGAGAGTGATTGGCTCATCTGCTCGATCATGCACTTTACCGCAAGCTCCACATCCCGATAGGCAAGGTGGCTCTGCGCTTTAGAGATTATCTCGATCAACTCGGATTTTGTCATTCTTATCAGCTTCCCAGTGATTATTGGGGGCCGGCAACCCCGGCCCCCGCATTGTCAGACTACTGATTTATCGAAAATCAGTCGCCCTGGTTGTCCATCTGCTCTTTCAGCAAATCACCGAGGGTCGGTGCGCTGGTTGCCGCATCACGGGCATAACCCTTGATAGCTGCAGTCTCTTCATCCGCATCCTTCGCCTTGATAGAGAGAGAGAGAGTACGGTTTTTGCGATCGACACCAAGGAACTTCGCCTCAATCTTGTCGCCCTCTTTTAACACGCTGCGCGCATCTTCGACGCGGTCGCGGGAGAGTTCAGAGGCACGCAAGTAACCTTCAACGCCATCAGTCAGAGTGATGACAGCACCTCGAGGATCAACTTCGGCAACTACACCGTTCACAAGGCTGCCCTTGGTATTAGCTGCAACGAAAGCGGAGAAAGGGTCTTTCGCAAGCTGCTTGATGCCGAGGGAGATGCGCTCACGCTCAGGATCGACGGAAAGGACAACGGTTTCAACCTCATCACCCTTCTTGAAGTCACGCACTGCCTCTTCGCCGACATCATCCCAGGAGATATCGGAGAGATGAACCAAACCATCGATGCCACCGTCCAGGCCGATGAAGATACCGAAATCGGTGATCGACTTGATGTTGCCGGAGACATGATCGTTCTTGTTGTGGGTAGCGGCAAACTCATCCCAGGGATTGGATTTACACTGCTTGATGCCGAGGGAGACACGACGACGCTCTTCGTCGATATCCAGCACCATGACTTCAACTTCGTCACCCAGGCTGACAACCTTGGAGGGGTGGATGTTCTTGTTGGTCCAATCCATTTCGGAAACGTGAACCAGACCTTCGACACCCTCTTCGATCTCCACGAAACAGCCGTAATCGGCGATGTTGGTGATCTTGCCGAACATGCGGGTGTTTTCCGGGTAACGGCGAGCCAGATTGACCCACGGATCGTCGCCCATCTGCTTCAGACCCAGGGAGACACGGTTGCGCTCGCGGTCGAATTTGAGGACTTTGACATCAATCTCATCACCGATCTCAACCACGTCGGAAGGATGCTTGACGCGCTTCCAGGCCATGTCGGTAATGTGCAGCAGGCCGTCGATACCACCCAGATCCACGAAGGCACCGTAGTCGGTAAGGTTCTTGACGATACCCTTGATCTGCTGACCCTCTTCCAGAGTCTCCAGCAGCTTCTCGCGCTCTTCGCTGTACTCCTGCTCCACCACGGCGCGGCGGGAAACCACTACGTTGTTGCGGCGCTGATCCAGCTTGATCACCTTGAATTCGAGATCCTTGCCTTCGAGATATGCGGTGTCGCGTACCGGACGTACGTCCACCAGCGAACCAGGAAGGAATGCACGGATATCGCCGAGCTCGACGGTAAATCCACCCTTGACCTTGCCGTTGATACGGCCGTGAATGGTCTCCTCCGCTTCAAATGCCGTTTCCAACACTTTCCAGGCCTGGTTGCGCTTGGCCTTTTCACGGGAGAGCCTGGTCGCGCCGAAGCCGTCTTCCACGGCATCCAGGGCGACTTCAACCTGATCGCCGATGTTGACTTCGATCTCGCCATCCAAATTAAGGAACTGGGAACGCGGGATCACGCCTTCGGACTTGAGTCCGGCGTTGACGATGACGGATTCGGAGGTGATGTCCAGCACCGTGCCGATAACGATGGCACCGGGACGAAGCTGGGTATTGGAGAGGCTCTCCTCAAATAATTCTGCAAAACTTTCGGTCATGGGTTTGGATTTCCTGCAACGCTGAACGGTTGCACAGGCAGTTGTAAAAACCTGCCAGGTTAATGGTTAAAAAAATAGCTGGTCGATCCAGCCGCTTATCCGGCCACTGCCGGCATCATTGAGGGTCAGACGTTGAGATCGGAAAAGGTGAAACGCACCTTTTCCATTACCTTCTCGACAACCTCATCAATGGTCATCTCAGTGGAATCCAGTTCCAGTGCCGTCTCCGACGCTGCAAGTGGAGCCACGCTACGATTCCTGTCGCGTTCATCACGCTCCTGGATCTCTGTAGTGAGACGGGCGAGATTAACACTCAATCCCTTGTCTTTCAACTGTTTATAGCGACGACGGGCACGTTCTTCGGCACTCGCGGTGAGGAAAATTTTGACCTCCGCTGCGGGGAAGACGACCGTTCCCATATCCCTCCCATCAGCCACCAGACCGGGCGCTTGTGCATAGTTGCGTTGCCACTGCAACAGCGCGGCGCGCACTTGCGGTACCGCCGCCACCTTGGAGGCCGCATTTCCTGCAGTCTCGGTGCGAATTGCGTCAGTAACATCCTCGCCATCCAGCAAAACCCGTTCTCCATCGAAGGCAAGCGGCATCTTTTCCGCCATTTTGGCAAGTTTATCGACATGATCGACACTGATTCCAGCACGATCAACCATCAGGCCCAGCACTCGGTAGATCGCGCCGCTGTCAAGAATGCGCCAGCCGGTGGCCTCTGCCACCTGTTGAGTAATGGTGCCCTTGCCGGATCCTGAGGGCCCATCGATAGTAATCACCCGAACCATGCTCAAGCATCCTCCGAACTGCTGATCCGCAGCCCTGCCCCGCCGGCCAGACCGGTAAAGCCGGGAAACGAGGTATTCACATTGGCGCAGTCGTCGATGTGGATATCTCCTGTGGCACGCAGCGCCGCCATGGCAAAGGACATGGCAATCCGGTGATCGCCATGACTGTCGACCGTGCCACCCTGGATCGTCCCACCCTGTATGACAATGCCGCCAGGCGTCGCCTTGGCATCTATGCCCAACGTATTCAGCCCATCGGCCATCACCTGTATGCGGTCACTCTCCTTGACCCGCAGCTCCTCGGCGCCGGTCAGGATGGTCTCCCCCTCGGCACAGGCGGCGGCGACAAAGATTGCCGGGAATTCATCGATGGCCAGGGGCACCTGATCTTCAGGAATACGGATGCCTTTGAGCCGACTGGAACACACCCGGATATCCGCCACTGGCTCGCCGCCCACGGTTCGCTCATTGAAGACCTCGATCTGCGCCCCCATCAGCCGCAAGATATTGATGACGCCTTCCCGGGTCGGGTTGATACCGACATGCTCCAGAGTGACATCCGAGCCTTCGGCAATAGTGGCGCCAACCATAAAAAAGGTGGCGGAAGAGATGTCTGACGGGACATCGATATTGCAGGCGGACAGCTTTCCTCCGCCAGTCAGGCAGACCCGCGCCCCTTCACGCCGGATCGCGTAACCGAACCCCTCCAGCATACGTTCGGTATGGTCACGGGTCGGCGCCGGTTCGGTGATACAGGTTTCCCCTGCCGCATAGAGTCCCGCCAGCAGCACACAGGATTTCACCTGGGCACTGGCCATCGGTAATCTGTAGTCCATGCCCTGCATCGAGCGATTGGCATGTATGACCAAAGGGGCCGTTCCCCCTTCAGCGGTATCGATCTTTGCCCCCATCTGCGCCAGGGGTTCGGTGACCCGTTTCATCGGCCGTCCGGAGAGAGAACTGTCACCACTGAGAGTCACTTCAAAACCCTGCCCTGCCAGCAGACCGGAGAGCAGCCGCATCGAGGTTCCGGAGTTGCCCAGGTCAAGAGGGGCATCCGGCGCCTTGAGTCCGTGTTTACCGACGCCGTGGATCACTACCTTACCTGCGTCCGGCCCCACTATTTCAACCCCCATCCGGCGAAAGGCGTTGAGGGTCGCCAGACTGTCCTCTCCTTCAAGAAAACCGGTCACTTCAGTCATACCCTCGGCCAGAGAACCAAGCATGATGGAGCGGTGGGAGATCGATTTGTCACCCGGTACCCGCAGGCTGCCGGTGAGACTGCCGCCAGGTTTGACGTGAAATTTTATGTTGGATGATGCGTTCAACTACTTTCTCTCAATATATTTGAACCGTTGGAGGGGGCCATTCAAGAAGCCTCCCATACAACCTATGAATTAAATGGCTATTGTCATCTCGACCATAGGGAGAGATGACAGGCTTCTCTATTCATTGAAAGATTCATTAAGGAAACTCTGCTGATAAGAAGCTACTCTACCCCGTCGATATAACGATCCCGTGCCGCCTTGGCGCGTTCAAAGATTTCAAGCAGGCCCTCTGCGTTGTCTTTTTCCAGTGCATCCGCCATGCCATGCAACTCACCGGCAAAACGTTTCAACATACCGCCCAGCGCCTCACGATTTGCCAGGCAGATATCCCGCCACATGACCGGATTGCTGGAGGCGATACGGGTAAAGTCCCGAAAACCACCCGCTGCATAGCGAAAGATCTCGTCGTTCTCTTTCATGCGTGCCAGGCTGTCCACGAGACTGTAGGCCAGCATATGGGGAAGATGACTGGTCGCAGCCAGCACCTCATCGTGATGCGCCACAGCCATGTAGCTGAGATCGGCACCACAATGCCGCCAAGCCTGCTCGACCTTCTGCAGCGCTTGCGGATCGGTGTTGTCCAGCGGCGTCAGGATAACCCGGCGGTTGCGAAACAGCTCCGGGAACGACGCATCGACACCGCTCCGCTCAGTACCGGCAATAGGGTGACCCGGCACCAGAAAAGCCGGGGCTTCACCAAAGACCTTGACTGCGTCCTCGACAACACTGCCTTTTACGCTGCCCACATCGGTGATCACCGCGTCGTCTGCAAGATGGTCCTGCATGGCGCGAAAAGTCGCTTCCATTGCACCCAGCGGTACTGCCAGGACAATCAAATCCGCCCCCCTGACAGCTTCACCGATATCGTGGGTATAGTGGTCGATAACACCCAGTTCAACCGCCCGCTCCAGGTTGGGCTTGCTACGCCCGCAACCGACGATCTCCTGTACCACACCCTCCTCACGCAGGGCGCGGGCCATGGATCCGCCAATCAAACCGACCCCGATGATGGCAAGTTTTCTGATCATCGTCCCAGCACCTTTTTCAGAGCATCCAGAAAACGCCGGTTCTCTTCCGGCAACCCCACGGTGACCCGCAGATGGTTCGGCATCCCGTAGTTAGCCACCGGCCGCGCGATACAACCCTCCCGCAACAGAGCCTGATCGATCTCCACGCCGGAACAGCCCAATTCAACCGCGATGAAATTACCTGCCGAGGGGATATAGCCGAGACCCAATGCCTCAAAGCCCTCGATCAATTGAGTCAGACCTGCCAGATTGGCCTCCACCGATGATTGGATAAATGCCTGATCCTCCAGCGCAGCCAATGCACCCACCTGAGCAAAACTGTTCACATTGAAAGGTTGGCGCACCCGGTTGAGCAGTTCCGCCACATCGGGATGACTGATGCCGTAACCGACCCTCAGGGCGGCCAGCCCATAAGCCTTCGAGAAGGTACGGGTGACCACCAGATTGGGGAAATCATTGAGCCACCGGGAAACATCCGGGTAGGTTTTCTGAGTCACATACTCGCTGTAGGCCTCATCCACCACAACAATGATATTCTCCGGAACAGCAGCGAGAAACGCCTTGAGTTTATCAGCTTCGAGCCAGGTACCGGTGGGGTTGTTGGGGTTTGCAATCCAGATGACGCGGGTAGCGCCGGTAATGCTTAGCCGCATCGCATCCAGGTCGTGGCCGTAATCATCAGCAGGTGCGATCACAAGTTTCGCCCCTGCAGCCTGACTGCTGATGGGATAGACAGCAAAGGCATACTGAGAGAAGAGAGACTCGCTTCCCGGCGCCAAAAAGACCCGGGCGATCATATCCAGCACATCGTTGGAGCCGTTGCCAAGGGTGATGCATGCCGGATCCACGTCATGCTTTACCCCCAATGCAAACCGCAGGTCATGCCCCCCTCCATCGGGATAACGGGCCAATTCCGCTATCGACCGCCCGATCGCCGCTGCCACTTTAGGACTGGCACCCAACGGATTTTCATTGGAGGCAAGTTTTACCGAGTGACTGATGCCCAACTCCCGCTCCAGTTCGGAGATGGGTTTCCCTGGAACATAGGGCGTCAGCTCAGCGATACCGGGAGTAACATTTTCAATGAATCGGTTCATGCATCAATAGTAGAAGAAAGGGTCAGTTCAGTGCATCTCTTTAAAGATGCACCGGGCAAATCGGGTCATCTCGACCGCAGGGAGAGATCTCCAGCTACGGAGCACTGGGGATGAGATTTCTCCCTGCGGTCGAAATGACGACGAAAACAGCATTCAAGCAAGGCCCTTTTAAAGAACCGCTCTCGGATAGGAACCGAGCACTTTGAACAGGCTCGCTTTCTTTTCCAGCTCGGCCAGCGCCTCTGCTATCGATTGATCATTACGATGACCATTGATATCGACAAAAAAGACGTAGTCCCATCTGCCACGTCTCGACGGCCGTGATTCGATGCGCGTCATGCTGATGCCGTGTTCGGCAAAAGGAGAGAGGATCGTGTGCAGGCCACCGGCCACGTTACGAATGGAAAAAAGCAGACTGGTTTTATCTTCACCGCTCGCTGCCGCATCCTTGTTGCCAATGACCAGGAAACGTGTGGTATTACCCGGCTCATCCTCAATGTTGCTCGCCAGCACCGGCAGCGCATAGACTTCCGCAGCGGTCTCGCCGGCGACAGCCGCACAACCCGATGCATCCGATGCCATCTTGGCCGCTTCTGCGTTACTACCCACAGCAACGCGTTCAGCGCGCGGCAGATGATGATCAAGCCAGCTGCGGCATTGGGCCAGGGATTGCTGATGCGAATAGACAGTCTTGATCGCATCCAAACCAGCCTCATGGCTCAACAGATTGTGATTGATACGCAGGGAGACCTCCCCACAAATCATCAATGGAGAAGAGAGAAAGGTATCCAGTGTATGGCTGATCACCCCCTCTGTGGAATTTTCCACCGGCACCACGCCATATTGGCAGATACCGGATTCCACCTCTCGAAACACGTCGGGGATAGAACCCAGGGATGTTGTTTTGACCGAATGGCCAAAGTGTTTGAGAGCTGCTGCCTGGGTAAAGGTACCTTCCGGACCAAGAAATGCAATCTTGAGGGGTTGCTCCAGTGCCAGGCAGGCGGACATGATCTCGCGAAACAGACGCGCCACCTCTTCACCATCCAACGGGCCGGTATTGCGGGCCTTGACCCGACGCAGCACCTCCGCCTCGCGTTCCGGGCGGTAGAATTGCGCATCGGGATCTGCTGCCAGCTTGATATCGGCAACCTCCTGGGCCGCTGCCGCACGGGCATTTATCAGTTGCTGAATCTGCTGATCCAGGGAGTCGATACGCTCGCGGATTGCCTCCAGCTTATCGTTGTCGCTCATGTACGCAGTCCGGCCTCGGTCGCTCCCTGCCTTACTTTTTGCAGCCCAGGCAACGCACGGAGAGTACTCCGTCAATGGCAGCCAGCTCATCCAGTATGGCCTGTTGGGGCTCACTATCCACATCCAGAAGCGTAAAGGCGATATCACCGCGAGACTTGTTGAGCATATCGATGATATTCAGCCCGGCATTGCCCAGATCACTGGAGATCTGACCCACCATATTTGGCACATTGCTGTTGACCACAGCAATCCGGTATCCACCATCACCGTTGCGCGGCAGGTTAATCTCGGGAAAATTCACCGAATTGGTAACATTTCCATTCTCTAGATAGTCACTGACTTCGTCGGCCACCATGATGGCACAGTTGTCCTCTGCCTCTTTGGTGGATGCACCCAGGTGCGGCAGCGTAATCACCCGGGGATGACCCTTTAGCAGATTGCTGGGAAAATCGCAGACATAGGCGTAGAGCTGTCCGCTGTCCAGCGCCGCTACGGCAGCCTCGTCATCGATGATGCCGTTGCGGGCGAAATTAAGCAGTACCGATCCCTGCTTCATCAGCTTGAGACGATCCTCATTGATCATGTTGGCAGTGGCGTCATTCAGCGGCACATGGAAAGTGACAAAATCCGCTTTGGACAACAGGTCGTCCACACTCAGCGCCTGTTCCACATCGGCCGCCAGTTTCCAGGCGCTCTGCACAGTGATCGTCGGATCGTAGCCAATGACGTTCATGCCCAGCACACGACAGGCGTTGGCCACCTTAACGCCGATGGCACCCAGACCGATGACACCCATGGTGCGTCCAGGCAGCTCAAAGCCGACAAAATTCTTTTTGCCCGCCTCCACATCCTTTGTGATAGCGGCATCTTCGCCACCAAGACCTGTGGCGAACTGCCAGGCCTGGCCAAGATTACGTGCGGCGATAAGGGTGCCGGCAATCACCAGTTCCTTCACCGCATTGGCATTGGCACCCGGCGCATTGAAGACGGCGATACCCTTCCCCGTCATCTTATCGACCGGGATGTTATTCACACCGGCGCCGGCGCGGCCGATTGCTTTCACTGTCTCTGGAATCTCCATATCGTGCATCTTGTAGGAGCGAAGCAGGATCCCATCGGGGTGAGTGATCTCGGAGGCCACTTCATATTTTTCTCGCGGAAGACGATCCAGCCCGACCACAGAAATATTGTTTAATGTCAGTATCTTGTGCATATTACTTCAACCTTGGTGCTATCAACACGGATGCCGCTGAGACGCGGAGAACGCTAAGAAATATTTATGAAAACTCTGACCTATTGTCATTTCGAGCGTAGCGAGAAATCTCATACCTCGTAATCAATCACTCTGTAGATTGAGATCTCTCCCTACGGTCGAGATGACAATGACCCTTATTTACCAGAGGTCCTTAAATATTTCTTAGCGTTCTTTGCGCCCTTCGCGTTCCTTAGTTTCTTAAATCAACCGTGAGTCCGTTCGAACTCGGCCATATACTCGATCAGGGCCTTAACGCCCTCTTCCGGCATGGCGTTGTAGATACTGGCACGCATGCCACCTACAGAACGATGTCCTTTGAGAGTCTTGAGACCCACAGCCGCAGCCCCTTCCAGGAACTTGCCGTCCAATTCAGCGTTTGCCAGAGTAAACGGTACATTCATCCAGGAGCGGCTCGCAATCTCCACCGGGTTGGCATAGAAGTCAGAACCGTCGATAGCGGCATATAAGGCAGCGGCCTTGCGCGCGTTGATCTCGGCCATCGCCGTCAGTCCACCCTTGCCTTTGAGCCACTTGAAGACCAGTCCGGCCAGATACCAGCCATAGGTCGGCGGGGTGTTGTACATGGAACCCGTTTTGGCGTGAGTCCCATACTGGAACATCACCGGCGTACCATCAATAGGCTCCCCGATCAGATCCTCGCGGACAATGGCCAGAGTCAGACCGGCAGGGCCGATATTCTTCTGCGCACCGGCATAGATAATGCCGTATTTTGACACATCCAACGGGCGGGAAATAATGGTGGAGGAGAAATCACCCACCAGCGGCACATCACCTGTATCCGGGATATAGGGAAACTCCACGCCCTCGATGGTCTCGTTGGGCGTGTAGTGAACGTATGCGGCATCACTGCGGAGATTCAGTTCCGGCTGTGCCGGGGCACGGGTGAAACCACCGGTTAGATCGGCAGCCAAGTTGACGTCACAGTAACGCTTCGCCTCGGCGATCGCCTTCTTCGACCAGGAACCTGTGTTGATATAATCGACTTTGTTGTTATCCCGGGTCAGATTCATCGGCACCATGCCAAACTGACTGGAGGCACCACCCTGCAGAAAGAGCACCTTGTAGTTGTCCGGCACCGCCAGCAACTCCCGCAGATCGGCCTCTGCCGTTTCCGCGATGGACATGAATTCCTTGCCCCGGTGGCTCATCTCCATGACCGACATACCCGCATCATGCCAGTCGAGAAGTTCCTCCTGCGCCTGCTGAAGAACGGTTTCCGGCAGCGCCGCAGGACCAGCGCTAAAGTTAAAGACACGTGACATCTTTGCCTCTCAATATACTGATATTTAAAGTTTTAATGCCGTAACATTTCTACTACAAGCATGTGTTAATTTCGTTAGGAACAGAAGCAGGCCGGTTCAAGCGTAGCGGAACCGGCAACAACCCTATCTATTCAGTCATCCGAATACGCCCGATCCGCTACGCTTGATCGGGCCTACGCATCAGGATTCTCACTCTCGGCCTCATCGGACGCTTCCGCACCCTCCGCCTCGTCGAGACTTTCGACGCGCTCGATGCCGATCAGTTTTTCTTTCTTGCTCAGGCGGATCATTATGACACCCTGGGTGTTACGGCTCATCCGGGAGACATCGACGACACGGTTACGCACCAGCGTCCCGCCGTCGGTGATCATCATCACCTCATCATCATCATCAACCTGCACTGCGCCAACCACAGAGCCATTGCGCTCCGAAGTCTGAATGGAGATAACCCCCATGCCGCCGCGGCCATGCACCGGGTACTTATCCACCGCTGTGCGCTTGCCGAAGCCATTTTCAGTCACGGTCATGACGTCGCCATGTTCCGCGACAATCAGGGAGACCACCTCATGCCCCCCTTCAAGCTTGATGCCGCGCACACCACAAGCGGTACGCCCCATGGCTCGTACATTGGATTCCTTGAAACGCACCGCTTTGCCGGAACTGCTGAAGAGCATCACATCCTGGTTACCGTCGGTAATATCGACACCGATCAGTTTGTCCCCATCGCGCAGATCCACGGCAATAATGCCATTGGCCCGAGGCCTGGAGAAGGCCTCCAGCGGCGTCTTTTTCACCGTACCGGAACTGGTCGCCATGAAGACATAACGGTCATCGGTATATTCACGCACCGGCAGGATGGCGTTGATGCGCTCATCCCCTTCCAGCGGCAGCAGGTTAACCATCGGTTTACCGCGCGCATTGCGGCCCGCCTGGGGCAATTCATAGACCTTCAGCCAATAGATCTTGCCTCGATTGGAGAAGCAGAGAATCGTGTCATGGGTGCTGGCAACGAACAGTTTGTCGATAAAATCCTCGTCCTTCGTCGCTGTCGCCATCTTACCCTTGCCGCCCCTGCGCTGCGCCTGATAAGTGGTGATGGGCTGAGCCTTGGCATAACCGCCGTGGGAGAGTGTCACCACCACATCCTCTTCGGTGATCAGGTCTTCCAGAGTCAGATCCAGCCGGTTCTGCAGAATCTCGGTACGCCGTTCATCACCATACTGCTCGCGAATGGCCAGAAGTTCTTCACGGATCACCTGCATCAGGCGGTTCGGATTACCGAGGATATCGAGCAGATCGGCAATCTTCTCCAGCAGCTCCTCGTACTCCTTGATGATCTTATCCTGCTCCAGACCGGTCAGACGATGCAATCGCAGGTCGAGGATCGCCTGGGCCTGTACCTCGGTAAGGCGATAACCCTCATCGGTCAGACCAAATTCCGACGTCAATCCTTCCGGCCTGGTGCTCCCGGCACCAGTCCTTTCGAGCATCGACTCCAGCGCCCCTGATTTCCAGTGTCGCGCCAACAACGCTTTTTTGGCCTCGGCAGGACTGGACGCCTTTTTAATCAGTTCGATGACTTCGTCGATGTTGGCGAGTGCAACCGCCAGACCTTCGAGCACATGCGCACGGTCGCGCGCCTTACGCAGTTGAAACAGGGTTCTGCGAGTCACCACCTCACGGCGGTGACGAATGAAGAATTCGAGCAGTTGCTTGAGATTCAGCAGGCGGGGTCGACCATCCACCAAGGCAACCATGTTGATGCCGAATACACTCTGCATTGCGGTGTGCTGGAAGAGATTATTCAGCACCACCTCCGCCACCTCGCTACGGCGCAGAGTGATGACCACGCGCATGCCATCCTTGTCGGACTCATCGCGCAGTTCGGTAATGCCTTCGATCTTCTTCTCTTTCACCAGATCGGCGATGCGCTCCAGCATGCGCGCCTTGTTCACCTGGTAGGGTAATTCATGGACGATGATCGATTGCCGGTTGTTGGACGGATCGGTCTCGATCTCGGTGCGGGCCCGCATATAGATGCGGCCACGGCCGGTATGATAAGCCTCGTGAATGCCCAGAGCGCCGTTGATAATGCCCGCCGTCGGGAAATCAGGACCGGGCACATGCTGCATCAGTTCATCGATGGTGATCTGGTCATTGTCGATCAGCGCCACACAAGCGTCGATCACCTCTGTCAGATTATGCGGCGGCACATTGGTGGCCATGCCCACGGCGATACCGGCAGAGCCATTGACCAGCAGATTCGGAACCCTGGCCGGCAGGACACTGGGTTCATGTTCCGTTTCGTCATAGTTGGGAACGAAATCGACCGTATCCTTGTCCAGATCGTCCAACATGGTGTGGGCGATCTTCGACATACGAACTTCGGTGTATCGCATGGCCGCAGGTGAATCCCCGTCCACCGAGCCGAAGTTACCCTGACCATCCACCAGCAGGTAGCGCATGGAAAAGGGCTGAGCCATTCGCACCATGGTGTCATAGACCGCGGTATCGCCATGGGGATGGTATTTACCGATGACGTCCCCGACGATACGCGCCGATTTTTTATAGGGCTTGTTCCAGTCGTTGCCGAGTTCGTTCATCGCGTAGAGAACGCGGCGGTGGACCGGCTTGAGACCGTCGCGGACATCCGGCAGTGCGCGCCCCACGATTACGCTCATGGCGTAATCGAGATAGGACTGACGCATCTCGTCTTCCAGGTTGACCGGCAGGATTTCTTTGGCGAATTCGCTCATGGACGTCTGCTATCTTTCGCGGGTACGAATTTAAGGTATTTGTCCAAATATTGGACAGCCACCCAAGGAGGCTCTGTTTAAAGAATCCTGTCATCTCGACCGCAGGGAGAGATCTCCGGCAACGAAGCGCTTGCTCGCTGTCGAGGTATGAGATTTCTCCCTATGGTCGAAATGACAATAACCAATTTTTCAGAACTGGCCTTTGAGAGAGGCGTTATAAAAAGCGAATTATACCATAGCCACTGCCCCTGCTGCTGTATAAAAAACGTCTGAAATCGATTTTCAGGCCGTCTCAGCCTACTTTTCCATCAATTCACGCATCTTTTTTGCGTTCGGCGAGTGAACAACGCCCTTCTCGGTGACAATAGCGTCGACCAACCCGGCTGGGGTCACATCAAAAACCGGGTTCCAGACCCCTGCCCCTTCGGCGCCGATGCGTTTATTCCCGCAGGAGAGAAGCTCGTCCCCATCCCTGACTTCAATGGGGATATCCTCTCCGGAAGCCGTCTGCATATCGATGGTGGAGGTCGGCGCCGCCACCATAACCTTCACCCCATGAAACTTTGCCGCCACTGCAAGACCATAGGTACCGATCTTGTTTGCCACATCTCCGTTTGCGGCAATGCGGTCGGAACCGACGATAATCCATCCGATACCGCCCTGGGACATGCGGCTTGCCGCCGCGCCATCGGCCAGCAGGGTCACGGAGATGCCGTCCTGCAGCAGTTCCCAGGCAGTGAGGCGGGATCCCTGCAGCCAGGGCCGCGTCTCATCCGCGAACACCTGATCGATCAACCCGGCAGCATGGGCGCTGCGAATCACCCCAAGGGCGGTACCGTATCCACCGGTGGCGAGCGCCCCTGCATTACAGTGGGTAATAACCCCGGTGGGCCCATCGATCAGCGAGGCACCCAACGCCCCCATGCGCTGGTTTGCCACCACATCTTCTCGATGGATGGCCACGGCTTCCTTCAGCAGGGCGGCTTCCGGGTTCTCTGTCTCAGGCAGATCATCTATCAGGGACTGCATCCGATCGAGCGCCCAGAAGAGATTCACGGCGGTAGGCCGTGACTGACGCAGCTTCTCCATTCCCGGACCAATCCGTTGTTTCCACTCCGATGCCGCAGACGCAAATGCATCCCTGCCCGCCAGCACCACGCCATATGCCGCTGTGACGCCGATTGCCGGCGCACCACGAACCACCATATCCCGAATGGCATCTGCCGTTGCGGCAGTACTGTTCAGCTCCAGATAGTCGGCTGCTGCAGGCAGATAACGCTGGTCCAATAACCAGAGCCGGTTTTCACGCCAGACGATCGCAGTATCGGGTGTGGGCTCAATCTTTCTATCTGGTGCTTCCATCTTTAGGGTTCCCGTGGCAAATTTGGCGCTATTTAGGCAAATTCAATAAAAAAGGCAAGATTACCCTATGCCCTCTACTGTCGATACCCTGATCCACGCACAGTGGATCATCCCTGTCGTGCCGGAAAACCTGGTAATGGAAAATCATTCACTCGCCATCGAGGGGGGGCGCATTCTCGACATTCTGCCGACCTTGGAGGCACGGGAAAAATATTTGGCCGCCAATGAGCTTGAATTGACCGGGCACGCGCTTATCCCCGGTCTGATCAATGCCCATACACATGCTTCCATGTCACTCCTGCGGGGTCTGGCCGACGATCTCCCCCTGATGACCTGGCTCAACGAACATATCTGGCCTGCCGAGGGGCACTGGGTGAGCGAAGAGTTTGTCCACGACGGCACCCAGCTCGCAATAGCGGAGATGCTGCGCGGCGGCACCACCTGCTTCAGTGACATGTACTTTTTCCCGGACGTCGCAGGGCGCGCTGCCGATGCGGCGGGAATACGGGCCGTTGTGGGGCTCATCGCCATCGATTTTCCTTCGGCCTGGGCCACGGATGCCGATGACTACCTACATAAAGGGCTGGAGGTACATGACCAGTTTCGTGGCAATAACCTGATCCATACCGCCTTCGCCCCTCATGCCCCCTACTCCGTCTCCAACGAACCCCTGGAGCGCATCCGGGTACTGGCTGACGAACTGGAGATTCCGGTACATATCCATCTGCATGAAACAAACGACGAGATTGTGCAGGGACTGCAGAATCACGGAAACCGCCCGATGCAGCGCCTGCAGGAGCTGGGACTGCTCACCCCTTCGTTGATGGCCGTGCATATGACCCATCTGGAAACGGGTGAGATCGAGATCTTTGCTGACGGAGGCGGCCACGTCGTCCACTGCCCCGAATCAAACCTCAAACTGGCCAGCGGCTTCTGCCCGGTCAACCGCCTGATGAAAGCCGGAGTGAATGTCGCTCTGGGTACCGACGGCGCTGCCAGCAACAACGACCTCGACATGTTCAGCGAGATGCATACCGCTGCACTGCTGGCAAAGGGCGTAGCGGAGGATGCCAGTGCCGTACCAGCCGCAAGCGCACTCTCCATGGCGACCATCAATGGCGCACGGGCACTGGGTCTGGGTAACGTAACTGGCTCACTGGAGACCGGCAAATCAGCGGATCTGGTGGCGGTGGACCTGCAACGACTCAACACACAGCCGGTGTACCATCCCATCTCCCAGCTGGTTTATGCAGCAAGCCGCGAACAGGTCAATCACGTCTGGGTTGCCGGCCGCGAACTGCTGCGTGATGGAGCGCTTACGACCATCGACGAGGCCAGCGTCATTTCACGCGCCAATCACTGGCAGCAGAAAATCGCCGAAGCTTGATCTATGTCGATGATTCCCTTATTTTCTGGCGACTGTCAGGCACTCAAGTTTAGGAGTTCAAGCCACCCTGAGAAAATGAAGGGGGACGTATGCTTCATCAGGTAGGGTGCGCTGTGCGCACCCTACGTTTGCCATATCCCATGCCAACATCATCACAAACTCCGAAACTTGGGTTAGGAATTAACCCGTATTCAAGTTTCAGAGTTGAAAACCGATACAGAGTGGTATTCCATACTTCAATCCTTACAAAAAATAACATTACCACCCGACCCCAGACATCAAAATAAACCATCTTCCTTATTGCTGCCGGGCAGCCATACCCATAGTCAGCGAAAGAAAGATCCAGGACGAAACAATAATCGGAGCGACTTTAGTCAATGAAACGGAACATACACCTGATCGCAGCAGCCCGGCCCAACTTTATGAAGATCGCACCGCTTTACCACGCGCTCGCCAAAGAGTCGTGGGCCGATCCGAAAATCGTGCATACGGGCCAGCACTATGATCTGAACATGTCCGATGCCTTTTTTCATGACCTGCAACTCCCGGAGCCACATATCCATTTGGGCGCAGGCACCGGCAGCCACGCAGAACAGACGGGCAAGGTCATGATGGCCTATGAGAAGGTCGTGTTGGAACACAAACCAGACATGGTGGTGGTGGTCGGCGACGTCAACTCCACCATCGCGTGTACGCTGGCAGCCACCAAGGTCGTCTACGATCCCGATGACACCAGCAGCTTGAATCGTCCGCTGGTCGCTCACCTCGAGGCTGGCCTGCGCTCTTTCGACCGCAGCATGCCTGAAGAGGTAAACCGCCTGGCAACCGATGTGCTGGCGGACATTCTCTGGACCCCCTCTTCAGACGGAGACGAACACCTGCTCCATGAAGGCGTCGCCAGGGAGAAGATCATCCGGGTCGGCAACATCATGATCGATTCATTGGAGATGATGCGGGACAAGATAGAAGCTGACCCGACTTATACCAATTTGGGGCTGGAAAAGGGGGAATATGCCGTCGTCACCCTGCACCGACCGGCCAATGTGGATAATCCGGCTTCCTTGAAGTCGCTCTGCGACATGTTGTCCCATCTTGCCAAAGCGCTGACCATCGTCTTCCCGGTTCATCCAAGAACACGCAAGAATCTGGAGAGCACCGGGCTGCTGTCATCGATTTCAGACAATCCCAACATCAAATTACTGGAACCGCAGAACTACATCAGTTTCATGAATCTGGTCTTCAACTGCCGTATCGCAATCACTGACTCCGGCGGCCTGCAGGAAGAGACAACCTATCTCGGCATCCCCTGTCTGACCCTTCGCCCCAATACTGAGCGGCCGATTACCATCACCCAGGGCACCAACCAGCTAGGCACACTGGAGAGCATCGAGGGACAGATCGACGCAGTACTTCGGGGTGAATCAGGTAAAGGCAGCGTACCAGATCTCTGGGACGGCAAGACCGCCGGCCGGGTGGTCGATTCGATCAAATCGTTGTTGGACACATAGCGTCATGGTGCGCGGGTTGCACCCTACTGTCCGAGATTGTAGGGTGCGCCATGCGCACCGGTACTCCAAGGTTTCGTCAGGCGTAATCGTCTACCAGACCGTTCGATATCCGCCTTGTCGCTTGAGGTTCTCCTGATTCCGGCAAGTTCGCGGGTTCACCACCAATACCTACACCTTCTCCCCTGCCTCGCTCTTCAGCACCGGGTTGCGCATCTTGGCTCTCACGCTGTCCCACGTCCACGTTGGCCAGGTTCAGGTTGGCTTCACCCAACATATCACGCAAACGGGGTATCGCAGCCTCCAGGGCCTCCCTCGTCAGGGGTTGCTGAGCGATGAAACTTACACTGGCCTGGTCATTTTGCACGGAGATGCGGATCTCCATCGGCCCCATATTCGGCGGTGTCAGCTTGACTTCGGCACTCTGGATATTGCGGCCGAGCATCCACTGAATACGTTCTCCTACGGCCTGATCCCACCCCGGCTGGCTGACTGGCACATCGACCCGCAGCATCTCCATGCCCGGCCGGGCAGAAGCGCCGGCACCAACTGACTGGAATCCGGCCAGGTTGAATCCACCGGTAACTTCTCCAGTTGTCCTGCCCTCAAGGGCAACACCTTCTGAAACCCTGCCCAAACCAGCCAGGTCACCTTTCACAGCTCCCTGGGCCAGTTGACCGAGCATCAAGGCGGTTTTCATGTCAGCCTGGGCGTCCGTACCGATGGGGGGCAACACTGTCTGCAAGCCAGAGGTGTCTGTCAATTGGATAGCAGCTTGCGGCATTGTCTTGCCGTTTGCAGCGGGGTTGAACGGCAGCAGGTTGCCGCCGGTAACTATAAACGGGGTCAGTTTGTCACCCCCCTCTACATCCGGCATCAGCGGCAGAGCAACGACTACACCCTCTTCGAGGTCGTCGATCATCTCCTGCATCTGCTGATCAAAAGGGTTTTCCGGCGCGCTGTCCGGTGATACAGCTGACTGATTACCGCCTTTTCCTGATGAGGCACCCGAGAGCGTAGCGGCTCCCTGGCTGGCGGGTAGTGCGGGTAACTGAAGCATAAACACGGCCTGTCATACGAATCCTGACAAGTAACCAGCATAAACCGGGCCAGATTGACTCCGACCCCTTAGCAGTCATGGTGCGCACAGCGCACCCTACAAAAGATCATTTTTGCTCGCCCGGCGCCACTTGGCCGACTGGAGGCGCCACTCTTCATCACTTTCCAGTGCCACCAGCAACTCAATGCGCAACAGTTCACCGCGCCATTGGCTCAACGCCTCACTACCCACAGGAGCGGTACCGGCAATGCCTGCAAACAGAACGACCTGCGCCTGCGCATCCTCAAGCAACTCCACCTGGTCGATCCGGTAGACGACATGAATCGATTTGTGCCGTAGAAAATAACCTGCCAGCAGGCGTCTGATCTCATGTCGGGTACGCCTTATACCATCAGAATACTGCTCCGAGATCAGTGCTGCTGCATCGCTCAGGTCCCGGCCCTCCACCGCGACTTCACCTCTGGCGACGAATTGCCGGACCTGATCCTCCGGTGACAGGTAGGGGGGATCGCTGCATCCCGCCAGCAGTATCAGTACCCAAAGTAACGGCAGGCGAAGCAGCCAGTCCAAGGGGTTACCTCAACCCAAGTACGTCCTGCATGTCGAAGATTCCTTTCTCCTGGTTGACGATCCAGTTCGCTGCCCTTGCAGCACCCTTGGCAAAGGTCATCCGGTTGGAAGCCTTGTGGACGATCTCCACACGCTCACCCTCATCGACAAACCAAACCGAATGCTCACCAATGATATCGCCGGCACGAATCGTCTCGAAGCCGATGGTTTTGGTATCGCGCGCGCCTGTCATGCCTTCCCGGCTATAGACCGCACACTCTTTCAGGTCACGCCCCAAGGCATCCGCTACCACTTCCCCCATACGCAGCGCAGTACCGGATGGGGCATCCACTTTGTGACGATGATGGGCTTCGATAATCTCGACGTCCGTATCTTCCCCCATCACCTTGGCGGCAATCCGCAGTAGATTGAAGCAGAGATTCACTCCAACGCTCATATTCGGCGCAGTGACGATGGGGATCACCCTGGAAACATCCACCAGGTCTTTCTTTTCCGTATCGCTCAGACCGGTGGTGCCGATCACCATGCTTTTGCCCGCAGTCATGCAGACTTCAAGATGTTTCATGGTGGCTTTTGGCGCAGTGAAGTCGATCACCACATCAAAATCATCCACCACATCCTCCAGCGAGTCGGCAATGGAAACACCAAGATTTCCGATACCGATCATCTCTCCGGCATCCATACCAAGTACATTACTGTCCAACCGCTCGGTTGCCGCGCTCAGGACCAGTCCTTCCGCTTCATTCACTGCCTGAATCAGCGTCCTTCCCATACGCCCTGCCGCACCTACAATGGCTACACGCGTCATATTATTATCCTCTCAATTGCTCGGTTAACCAGCGGATCATCAGCCCGTTATGGCAGTTATATAACTAAAAGCCCATTCCTTCAAAAAACTTCTTTACACCATCCACCCAAGTGCTGGACTGAGGACTGTGCTTACTGCCACCTTTTTTCATGGTTTCATCAAATTTTCTCAACAACTCTTGCTGCTCATCGGTCAGGTTTACCGGTGTCTCCACCTGCACCCTGCAGAGCAGATCACCCACAGCACCGCCACGCACCGGCTTCACCCCCTTGCCGCGCATGCGGAACATACGATCGGTCTGGGTCCCTGCCGGGATTTTGAGCATTACCTTACCACCGAGGGTCGGCACTTCAAGCTCCCCCCCCAGCGCCGCGACGGAAAAACTGATCGGCACTTCACAATAGAGGTGGTTGTCCTCCCGTTTGAATATTCCGTGGGGCTTAACCACGACCTGCACATAGAGGTCACCTGAAGGACCGCCATTCTCGCCGGCCTCACCCTCACCGGAAAGACGGATACGGTCACCGGTATCGACCCCTGGCGGCACTTTCACCGAAAGGGTCTTGTGCTCCTGCACCCGACCCTGACCATGACAGCTTGTGCAGGGATTATCGATGACTGAGCCCTTGCCATGACAGCGCGGACAGGTCTGCTGCACAGAGAAGAATCCCTGCTGCATACGTACCTGGCCCTGGCCTCCACAAGTATCACAGACTTTGGGCTTGGAACCTTTCTTTGCACCCGTGCCGCCGCATGTATCGCATTTAACCAGCGTTGGCACCCGAATCTTTACGGTAGTGCCGGAAACGGCATCCTCCAGTGAAAGCTGCAGGTTGTAGCGCAGATCGGAACCACGCTGTACACGAGGACCGCCACCGCCACCGCCCCGGGCACCACCGAAGATATCGCCGAACACGTCGCCGAAGATATCGCTGAAATTTGCGTTGCCGCCGCCGAACCCTCCCGGGCCGCCCCCCATACTGGAATCGACACCGGCATGTCCAAACTGGTCATAGGCAGCCCGCTTCTGGGCATCTGAGAGAATCTCATAGGCCTCTTTAGCCTCCTTGAAACTCTTTTCAGCCTTACCCGCCTCGTCTCCTGTATTCCGATCAGGATGGTACTTCATGGCGAGGCGCCGGTAGGCCTTCTTTATCTCGGCCTCACTGGCGTTCTTTTGTACACCCAGTACTTCGTAGTAATCGCGTTTAGACATGCGCTGTTGAACCGAACTTCAAATTCATATGATATATGAAACGCAAAGCGTTCCCCCAATAAATGCCAAAACCGCGCACCAACCGAAGGGTCGATGCGCGGTGCTTCAACAAGGCAGCCCTGCCTTATTTTTTGTCGTCTTTGACCTCTTCGAACTCGGCATCGACCACATTGTCGTCAGCACCACCCTGGGCACCGGCGTCGTCGCCTGCTGCACCAGCCGCGCCGGCAGCACCCGCTGCTTCGGCGGCGCCCGCGTCACCACCCTGCTGGGCGTAGAGACGTTCGGCCATTTTCGACGAAGCATCGGTGAGTACTTTGGTCTTCGCCTCAATGGCATCCTTGTCGTTGCCTTTCATCGCCTCTTCGAGATCTTTGATCGCCGCTTCGATGGCGTCCTTCTCACCAGCTTCCAGCTTATCGTCACCAAGCTCTTCCATCGACTTTTTGGTGGCGTGAATCATATTGTCCGCCTGGTTGCGAACCGTTGCCAGCTCCTGGAACTGGCGATCTTCGTCGGCATGAGCCTCGGCGTCCTTCACCATACGGTCGACCTCGTCATCACTCAAACCGGAGGAGGCCTTGATGACAATCGACTGCTCCTTACCGGTCGCCTTGTCCTTGGCTGAAACGTTGAGGATGCCGTTGGCATCGATATCGAAGCTCACCTCGACCTGCGGTACACCACGAGGCGCCGGAGGAATGTCGGTCAGATCGAAACGACCCAGGGATTTATTGGCCCCCGCCTGTTCGCGCTCACCCTGCAGTACATGCACGGTCACCGCGGTCTGATTGTCATCGGCAGTGGAGAAAACCTGGGACGCACTGGTCGGGATGGTGGTGTTCTTGTCGATCAGTTTGGTCATCACGCCACCCAGGGTCTCGATACCCAGGGAGAGCGGGGTGACGTCGAGCAGCAGCACGTCCTTGACCTCACCGCCCAATACACCACCCTGAATAGCGGCGCCGATGGCCACCGCCTCATCCGGATTGACGTCTTTACGCGGTTCCTTGCCGAAAAAGGCCTGTACCTGCTCCTGTACCTTGGGCATGCGGCTTTGACCACCGACCAGGATCACCTCGTCGATATCAGAAGTGGAGAGGCCTGCATCCTTGAGGGCGATCCTGCAGGGGTCGATGGTACGAGTCACCAGATCATCCACCAGGGATTCCAGCTTGGCACGTGTCAGCTTGATATTCAGGTGCTTGGGACCGGTCTGATCCGCCGTGATATAGGGCAGATTGATATCGGTCTGCTGGCTGTTTGAGAGTTCAACCTTGGCCTTTTCCGCACCCTCTTTCAAACGCTGCAGGGCCAGCGGATCGTTGCGCAGATCCACGCCCTGATCTTTTTTGAACTCATCGACCAGGAAGTCGATGATGCGCATGTCGAAATCTTCACCACCGAGGAAGGTATCGCCGTTGGTGGAGAGCACCTCGAACTGGTGTTCTCCATCAATCTCGGCGATTTCAATGATCGAGATGTCGAAAGTGCCGCCGCCCAGGTCATAGACCGCCAGTGTCTGGTCGCCGCGCTTCTTGTCCATGCCATAGGCCAAGGCCGCAGCAGTGGGCTCGTTGATGATGCGTTTGACGTCGAGACCGGCGATACGGCCCGCATCTTTGGTGGCTTGGCGCTGGGAGTCGTTGAAGTAGGCCGGGACGGTGATGACCGCATCGGTCACATCTTCACCGAGGTAATCCTCAGCGGTCTTCTTCATCTTCTGCAGGATCTTGGCTGCGATCTCCGGCGGGGCCATCTTTTGGCCATTGACGTCAACCCAGGCATCGCCATTGTCGGCTTTGACAATCTTGTAGGGCACCATATCCATGTCGCGCTGCACCACACTGTCCTGAAACATACGACCGATCAGGCGCTTGATGGCAAACAGGGTGTTATCGGGGTTGGTAACCGCCTGACGCTTGGCCGACTGACCCACCAGGATCTCACCATCATTCGCATAGGCGATGATGGAGGGGGTGGTACGATCACCTTCGCTGTTTTCGATCACCTTTGCGGTATCACCTTCCATCACTGCCACGCAGGAGTTGGTGGTACCCAGATCGATTCCTATGATCTTGCCCATGTCTCTCTATCTCCGAATTCTATATCTAAAATTAATGTGCTGATTCTTGCTAACTGACTCTATAAATGGGGTCAGCCGATAAAACTTCAAGCCTGTTCATCAACGGGTGCTGACGGCGCCTTGGAAACCATCACCATTGCCGGACGAATGAGGCGGCCATTCAGACGGTAACCCTTCTGCACAACGGCCACTACCGTATTGGGCTCCACGTCATCCCGCTCCTGCATCGACATCGCCTGATGGAATTCCGGATTGAAGGTCTCACCCGTAGGATCGACCTGCTCCACCCCATTCTTCTCCATCACACTGCTGAGTAGCCTGAGGGTCAGCTCCGTGCCTTCCCGCAGCTTCTCCACATCGGCACTCTCTTCCTGCGCGGCCTGATGTCCCAACTCCAGACTGTCCCAGACCTGCAGCAGGTCCTGGGAGAATTTGTCCAGCGCGAATTTATGGGCATTTTCCAGATCGCGTTCCTGGCGCTTACGCAGATTATCCATCTCGGCCTGGGAGCGCATCAGTTGATCCCAGTGATCGTCGGCCTTGCCGCGGGCATCTTCCAGCAACTTCGTCAGCGCCTCCGGGGAGACCTCTTCGTTGGTGACGACTTCGCCTTCAACCACGGTTTCCGCGGCCTTCTCTTCGCTCACATCCTCTACCTTATCTACCACTTCGCTGGACTCTGCCGGCTGATCCTTATCCATCTCTTACTTAACCTCTGAATCTCAATGTTTTGCTCTGAATTACCCGACAAATTGGGGTTGCTATCTGTTTTTCAAGGCCGCACCCAAAATCTTTGCCGTGACATCGACAATCGGGATCACCCTTTCATACTCCATGCGGGTTGGGCCGATGACAGCCAGCATACCCACCACATCTTCATCCACCTGGTAAGGGGCGGTCACAATCGAACAACCATTAAGCATCTGAAAACCCGACTCCTCACCAATGAAGATCTGCACCCCATCGGCATTGTGGAACTGATCGAGCAGATGGAGGATCTCGCGCTTCTCGGCAAAGGCATCAAACAGTTTGCGCAGCTGCTGCAGACTGGCCAGATCCTCGAACTCCATCAGATTGGTCTGCCCGGCAATGAGACAATCTTCGCGAGTTGCGCTCGCATCAACCACCTCTCCCGCCATCTCCAGCGCCTGGGCCATGGTCTGATCGAAACTTTCGCGGGCGGCATTCAGCTCTTCCAGCACCCGGCTCCGCACCTTCTCCATCTCCAGCCCGGAGAAGGAGTGGTTGAGGAAATTGGCGGCCTGATCCAACTCCAGGCGGGTAAAATCCCGATGGGTATTGAGGATGCGGTTAGCCACCTCGCCATCATTGGTTACAAGGATCGCCAACACCCGATTTTCGGATAGCGGCAGGAACTCGATCTGACGGAATGCCGTGCGTTCCCGCCTCGGGACCGTCACAACCCCAGCCATGTGCGTCACGCCGGAGAGCAGTTGCGAGGCCGAGGTCAGCAGGTTACCCGCATCACCGGAATAAGCCAGCTCCGAGCGAATGCGTTCAACCTCTCCCGCCTGCAGCCGCTGCACAGTGAGCAGAGAGTCGATAAACATACGGAAACCGGTCACAGTGGGAATCCGCCCGGCCGAGGTATGTGGCGACGCCACCAGCCCGAGATCCTCCAGGTCGCACATCACATTGCGGATGGTCGCAGGACTCAGATCCATCCCGGCATCCTTCGCCAGGGTTCTGGAACCCACGGGCTGACCATCACGGATATAGCGTTCAATCAGCACTTTGAGAAAGTGCTGGGCGCGTTCGCCAACCCCGCTTTCACTGATTACCTTCTTCGTTGCCAAAAAGCCCTCCGCAAAGGCACACTGTTAGCACTCTTTTATATCGAGTGCCAAAACCGGGTGAAAGCTAGCAACTCACCCCTTTTGAGTCAAGGAATATAAGCCTTCTGAATGCTTGGATTGGTCTGAAGCACATGCTAAGTTTCCTTGAATAAAACCGATGATTCCCGGCACTAAGGAGCCGTTAATAAAATGAACCAGCCTTTCCAGCGCATCGGATTGATCGGCAAGCACGGAGACCCTACCGTCAAGGCGACAACCCGTCGTCTCTGGGATTTCCTCTCCCGGCGCGGTCACGAGGTACTGCTGGAAGAGGCCACCTGCAAACTGCTGGAGGGACGACCCCTGCCCGGCGTTCCCGAAATCGACCTGCCCAGTAACAGCGATCTGGTGATCGTGGTGGGTGGTGACGGCACTCTGCTGCACGCTGCCCGTGTATTGGCAGACCAGGACACCCCCATTCTCGGCATCAATCTTGGCAGACTCGGTTTTCTCGCGGATATCTCACCGGGCGAGATGCTGCCCCATCTCGACGCCATTCTGGCTGGGGATTACGATGAGGAGCGGCGCTTCATGCTGCAGGCCTCCATCGGTGAAGATAAGGGTTCGAGTGATGCCATCCCTGCATTCAATGACGTGGTGGTGCACAAGTGGAACATTGCCCGCATGATCGAATTCGAGACCTATATCAACGGCAAACTGGTCAATGATCAGCGCTCTGATGGTCTCATCATCTCCACACCGACCGGTTCCACTGCCTACGCGCTTTCCGGCGGCGGCCCCCTGCTGATGCCTTCGCTCAACGCTCTGGTGCTGGTCCCCATCTGCCCCCATACCCTGAGCAACCGCCCCATCGTGGTGGACGGTGACAGTGAAGTGGAGATTCATCTGGCCCAGGGTCATGCGGAACATGTCCGGGTCACTTGCGACGGCCAGGCCACGCTCCCGGTGGTGGAGGGGGATATCATCCGCATCCGCAAGGCGGAGCACCCCGTTCGACTGATCCATCCCCGCGGCCACGATCACTACAATCTCCTGCGCGCCAAGTTGGGCTGGGGCTGATGCTGACGCAGATACATGTTCGCAATCTGGCCATCGTTGCAGCACTGGAGCTGGACCTTTTTTCCGGACTGAGCGCCCTCACCGGTGAGACAGGGGCCGGTAAATCCATCCTGATCGATGCCCTTGGTCTGGCCCTCGGCGGCAAAACGGACAACAGCATGATCAGGAGCGGCAGTGAACGGGCCGAAATCACCGCCATTTTCGATATCTCCGCCCTGCCGGAGATCCACAGCTGGCTCCAGGACCACTCCCTCGACGATGAGAACGACTGCATGCTACGACGAGTGCTCTCCAGAGAGAGCCGCTCCCGCGCCTATATCAACGGTCGTCCTGTCCCTATCCAACAGGTCCAGGAACTGGGGCAACGTTTGGTGCAGATTCATGGCCAGCACGCGCATCAATCACTACTGCGCCCCCACTATCAGCGGCGCCTGCTCGATGCCTACGGGGACCATCTTGCCCAGACAAAAACAGTCGATGAGTCATTCAGAGACTACCGCAAATCATTTGAACAACTGGAAACCCTGCTGGCTGCTGCTGCAGACCGGGCCTCCCGGCTGGACCTGCTGCGATTTCAGGCCGATGAGTTGTCGCAGCTTGGTGCTTCCTGCGCAGAGATCGAGACGCTGGACAGGGACCACAAACGTCTGAGCCACCTGGAGCGACTGCGTTTTGGGTGCGGAGCGGTAATCGATGGGCTCGATGAGAACGAGCCGTCTCTGCGCAGCCAACTCGCACGTCTGAGTGATGAACTCAGCGCACTGCAGGAGCTGGACAGCAATCTCGAAGAACCCGGGGAAATGCTGGCGAGCGCCCTGATTCAGGTGGATGAGGCCCTGATCGGCCTGCGCAACTATCTCTCAGGTCTTGAACTCGATCCCGAAAGCCTGCAGCAAGTGGAAGCGCGCATCGGCGCACTGCATGACATGGCGCGAAAATACCGGGTCAGCCCGGAGAGACTCCCCCAACGCCTGCAGCAGGTCCTGCAGGAACTGGCGCAGTTGGAAAACGCCGATGTAACGCTGGAGACCCTGTCCGTTCGTGTTGAAAAACAGCGGGAGGCGTTTTTAGGGCAGGCGAAAAAACTGAGCGGCAAGCGTCGTCTGACCGGCAAACGACTGGCTCAGGAGATCAGTGCCGCCATGCAACAACTGGGTATGCCCGGTGGACGTTTCGATGTCACCCTAAAGGAGATCAACGCAGCAGACGCCAACGGCTCTGGGCTCGATCTGATCGAATTCATGGTCTCCGCCAATCCTGGCATGCCTCTGCAGCCCCTTAACAAAGTGGCCTCCGGCGGTGAACTCTCCCGCATCAGTCTGGCCATCCAGGTCGCCACCATCCGTTACGGTGATACCCCGACCCTCGTATTCGATGAGGTCGACGTCGGCATCGGCGGCAGTGTGGCTGAGATCGTAGGCCAGATGCTGCGCACCCTCGGTGAGTCCAGGCAAATTCTCTGCGTCACCCACCTGCCCCAAGTAGCGGCACAGGCTTTGAACCACCTCCAGGTGCAGAAAAGCACGACCAATAAGCTGACCCGCACGGAGATCACCCCACTGGGGGATGAGAGCCGAATCCAGGAGATCGCCCGCATGTTGGGCGGCATCGAAATCACTGAACAGACCCTCGCTCACGCAGAAGAGATGATCTCACTTGCGGACAGGCGGTAACACCTTCCCAAATCCTATCAACAGAATTGTTAATGATCATTAACAACTGGCGGATTGACCTACCCTCCCCCTATTCACTATATTCTGTGACGTAATCCTCACTTTCCCCCATTGGAGAGAAAATCAGGAGCCTAGGCGGACAAATTGCAGACCGATGTAATGTTCGATTTCATGCCAGTCTCTGGAACTTTGCAGAGCACTATATTAGTACTTTAGAATAAGACAACCCTTAAAAAACATGTAGTTATGAAAGCTCTAAAACGCAAAGGAGGCAGGCCCGTCAAGAAATCTTTTGTAACGCCGGATGTGCTGCCGCAGGAAGATTACGACAGGCCACTGAGAATCGGTCTGCTCGATATTAATACGCGCCTCGAAAACAGATTGCGTTACTTCTTCTCGGAAAACTGCCATGGCGATTATGTCGTCAACGAGAATCCCCACTCCGCCGATATCTGCCTGATCGATCTGGATGGCCTCCACGGCAAGTCTATCTGGGCAAGCCAGATCGAGCGTCAATACCGCTGCCCTACGATTCTCCTCTCCTTGCATGAGACACAGGCCGAAGGCGCAATATGGCTGCAAAAACCATTACAGGCAAAACTGCTGTATGAAGCGCTGGAAAAGATCAGGCGACAATTTCTGCAGGATCATCACCAATACAGGGAAGTAAATTCGGTTACTCTGCCCAAACCATCCGCTAAAACCGATCTTACTTTCAACCACCTACATCAGGAACTGCAACTCAGGGCCAAGGCGCTGCAGGGCCGCCTGGAAAAAGAGAAGATCAGACGCACCGAATTGCGCACTCGCAAAGGCATTGAGCTAACCAATAACCTGCCGCCTGCCGATACCCCATCCAGACAGATGTCTATTGAAAGCCTGGGAAACGAGGTGGTCGAGATATTTATCGGCAGCACCCCAGATGTGGATCTGTATAACAAAGCACAACTCGCCCAAGTACAATACGACCCACAACACTTCCTGATCGGACGAGTACTGGAGGCTGTTAAGCTTGCTGAAACTTATTGCCGGCCTGCCAGCATCTCCAGCCATCACGGCACAATCACCATTGTTCCAATGACCCGAGAAGTATTGATTGAGATTGAAGAGCAGCAATTGCATTCTCTCGCCTCTCAACCTATTGAAACAGATAAGTGCCTTCCCTCCTTGCAGGATTCGGTTTGTGACATGCCAGGCCGGACACGCCGTCGTCCAATAGAGGCTTTCGTCTGGGAACTCACACTCTGGAGCAGCTTGGGCCGTATGCCTGCCGGCACCAACCCCCACCAGGCAGTCCGGCTTAAACACTGGCCCAATCTGACACGTCTGCAGATTTTTCCACACGCCACACGGATTACTGCGCTCTGGTCACAGCAGAAACACTCGTTGGCCACTACAGCCCAGGTACTGAATATTCCTCAGCGCTACGTCTTTGCCTTTTACAGTGCCGCCCATGCCATCGGACTGGCAGCTACAGAGGCAGACATGAATACGGAAACCGGTATCCCGACACTAGCCATCAAATCTTATGGCAAACCCACGCTGTTCAAAAGAATCCTGCATCAGTTGAAATCACGCTGAGTATGGCCGCAGTGAATAACTAGATGGACAACTACAAAATACTCATTGCGGGATCGGTTGGCGCGGGGAAGACCACTGCAATCAGTAGTGTAAGCAATACCCCACCCCTGACTACTGAAGCCCTTGCGTCTGACATCACCCAGGAATATAAAGAGACCACAACGGTCGCCATGGATTACGGATTGATGACGCTATCCGGCATTGGTACGCTCCATCTATATGGCACCCCAGGCGAACCACGCTTCGACTTCATGTGGGATATTCTAAGCAAGGGCAGCGTCGGTCTGATACTGCTTATCGACAGCTCACGCACCGACCCTTTCAGTGACCTGCACTTTTTCCTCCGCTCGTTCAAAAAGTTCACCTCAAAAAACAGAGTTGCCATCGGTATTACCAAGATGGATCTCTGCTCAACCCCCTCGATTGACGAATATCAGGCACAATTGCGGAATATCCTTCCTAATATTCCTGTTTTTTCGGTAGATGCAAGAAATCATATCGACGTAGCATTACTTATCGAAGCGCTTATTTTTTCACTGGATCCGAAATTAGCTGCCTGACGTGAATAACTATCTTCTAAAAAAAGGGTTGTTTGTACTGCCGACGCCTGCCGGCGCCTACTACTGTGTCTCCACACCAGACCCGACAATCGCCAGAATCATGCTGCGCGCCATGATGAATGGAGAATCGAGCCATCGTTTAACCATTGAAACCCTGACATCATGGAGCTGTGTCGATGAAGAAGAGACAATAGAGACCCTTTTAAAGTCCCAGACCATGGGCTGGATCGAGGGCTTTGAAGTGAGGCAGCCTGCGCCCGAGGGAACACTCGAGGATTTGTTGCCAAAGATGCTCCTGAAACTTTCAGGCAGCGGCAAAGCAATATTGGCGGACGAACAAGGATTTTCCATCAATTCCCTCGGGTTTTCCCCGGATACAGCGGTAAACTTGTCTGCTATCAGCGCAGATATTGCTTCGATGCACGAACGCCGACGCAATATCCTGCATGATAAGCTAGAATTCTGGACCAGTGCATGGGCATTGGTGGATGCGGCAGGAAACAGCCAGGTTGGATTCTGGCCGATCTATATTGGTGTACACCGTTTTGTACTCATCATTGGCGGTGTACCACATCTTAATCAACCGGTATTGACCCAGCTGATTTGGGCATTGAACAAACGCTATGGAAACCTGGATGGATAGAAATACCTGCCGCTACCTTCGCGCCATGAGTTTAAGAGAGTGTTCCACCGCCTAGAGAGGAGAAATTTTCCACTCCCCCTCCGTGGCTATAAAAGTAATGATAACAATAGAAAACTACAATAATTTTAGATAGTTGGGGACAATAACATGCGCTCAGACATGCTAAATTCTATATTGAATGATCTTAACGGCACTTCAGCCGATATTGAGGCATCCGGGGTTATCTCCACGGATGGTTTGATGATGGCATCACAACTGCCCGCGGGAATGGATGAAGACCGGGTTGGCGCGATGAGTGCCGCCATGCTCTCACTGGGAGACCGTACCGCTCAGGAACTTGCCCGCGGCGAGCTCGAACAGGTTCTGGTTAAAGGCAACAGGGGTTATGTACTCATGATGCATGCTGGCGACGAGGCAGTTGTCACTGTATTGGCAAAACCCACTGCCAAATTGGGTTTGATCTTTCTCGACGTAAAACGTGCCGCAGAAAATATCATTAAAATGATCTAAAACCTTTTAACTGTCAGAAACGCCATTACCCGACCTACACCTTGGCAACGAAATTGCGCGTCATCACTCACCCAAGTCAAGAGCATCAGCTCCAGCACGTTCGAAAGATCGATCCCAATATCGACGCCGCATTCCGTATCCCCGGAGAAAAGCAACTCTGGCTGGATGCTGGCAACTGGTGGGAGCAGGCTTTGAGCTATCTGGCCCGACAGATTACTCATGAGCCATCCGACCTGCGCTCCCACGTGCAGCGAATCTACCTCCACATACATCTCAGCGATGCGGCTGGCGTCACAGGTGCGCTGCTTGACCTGTATATCGCACTAGGTGAAAAAGGACAGCCCCTGAGAACCCGCATGTTCATTTTTGCAGCACACCTGCTGAAACCACGCTGGATCGAGTATTTCATCCGCCATCAGGATGCTGGGGTGCTTTCATCAGACATTACCCCACCCGTCCATACATCCATGCTCACACTCGGATTAAGCGGAACATCGCAGGTCATCAGTCTGGAAAAGGGGCAACAACTGCTGACAGAAATATCCCCAAGCCTGACAATAGTGTCGGCCGCAAGAAATCCGCGAGGTTAATCGCTTACGATTCGCGGCCGGGGCAAGAAGGGTTGATGCAACGCCCATAGATAATCAGAGAGTGGTCCTCCATTTCAAACCCATGCTCTGCAGCAATCTCTTTTTGCCGCTCTTCAATGGTGGCATCCATAAACTCTTCAACCTTCCCACAGAGTACACAGACGATGTGATCGTGATGCTCTCCACGATCCAATTCAAATACCGCGTGCCCCCCCTCAAAATTATGCCGGGTAACCAAACCCGCCGCTTCAAACTGGGTCAGCACCCGATAGACAGTCGCCAGACCGATCTCTTCGCCTTTTTCCAGGAGCATCTTATAGACATCTTCAGCACTGACGTGGCGTGGCACACTCGCTTCAAGTAGCTCAAGAATCTTTACCCTTGGCAGGGTAACCTTCAAGCCCGCTTTTCTAATTTCCTGATTATCCATTTATCACTACTCCGCCTTCGTGTTTTTCAGAAGGTGATGAGGTATCATCCAACATTGATTTTTATTGAATTGTACTCGTAATGCAAAAGATTCTCATCTCTCTTTTGGTCAGCACTCTCCTCATCCTGGGCGGTTGTTCAAGCTGGCGGGATTTCTCCCTGGTTCATATTCCAGACATCCAGCAGGGTAACATCGTCACCCCTGAAGTGGTGGCTGAACTCAAACCGGGAATGAGCCGAAAGCAGGTACGATTCTTACTCGGCACCCCTCTTCTGGTGGATGTCTTTCATCAGAACCGATGGGATTACCTTTTCAGCATAAAGAGGCGCAACGATCCTCTGGAGATCAAGCACTTTTCCGTCTTTTTCGACGGTGACTCAATGGTCCGTTACAGTGGAGACATCAAACCTGCGGAAAACATTGCTGAACAGAAGGAAAAGAAAGAACTCGTTGTCAGCGTACCCGACTACACTGGCGAATTGGGCATCGTGGACAAGGCACTGCAGAAAGCCGGTCTCGATATCGAGGATGACTAGAACTTCTGCCGGTTCCGCTACGCTTGAACCGGCCTGCCCTAAATTAGCTGCGTGAAAAGCATCTAGCCATCTCAGCTCTGCTCGCCGCCACCTTTCCTCATTACCTTACCCTCGGCAGCGCGCTTCTTTCTCGCCTCCTTGGGATCAGCAATCAGTGGCCGATAGATCTCCACCCGGTCACCACTATTCAATACCGTCTCCTGCTTGGTGAGTTTGCCGAAAATACCCACCTTGGCTGAGTCCGGGTCTATCTCAGGAAACTGCTCCAGAACGCCTGACGATTCAATGGCGTTGCGCACCGTCATGCCAGAGGCGCCTTTGACCACCAGAATAACCTGCTCATCAAGCTTCCCATAGGCCACTTCCACCAAAATACCTTCATCAGTCACGGTACACCTCATCCGCCCGCTTACAAAACGAATCCACCAGCGTGGTGGCGATATGATTAAAAACCTTGCCGAAAGCAGCATCGATCAATTTTCCCGAGAACTCAAAATCCAGTACCAGCTCCACCTTGCTCGCATCGGTTTTGAGGGGAATGAAGCGCCAGCCACCCTGTAATTTTCTGAATGGCCCATCCCGCAACTGGATATCCATCCGTTCATTGGAGACCAACGCATTGCAGGTTGAAAAACGCTGTCGAATACCAAGGCGGGAAACCTCCAATTCTCCACAAATCTGATCCTCGGTTCTTGAGATCAGGCGACTGGCACTGCACCAGGGGAGAAACTCCGGGTAAGACTCAAAGTCACACACCAAGCGGTACATCTCTTCGGCTGAATGATGAACCAGGGCGCTTTTGCTCACTACCGGCATACTCAGAAGATCCCGACAGCGTTAAGAAAGACGACAACAACAGCCAGTGGCGAAACATAGCGGATCAGCACCCGCCACAGACCATAACGCCAAGCATGCATGGCAAACTCATCAACACTTGATTCCCGCTTCATCAACCAGCCGGCAAACAACGCAATCAGCAAGCCGCCCAGCGGCAGCATAATATTGGCTGCCAGATAGTCCAACAGATCAAAGAACGTCTTTCCGAACAGCTTATACTCATCTCCTGACCAGATATTGAAGGAGAAGATGCTGCCAAGGCCCAAAACCCAGGTCGTCATACCGATCACGGCAGAGGCACGTACGCGAGTCAGCCCCCGATTCTCCACCAACCAGGCAACCGCCGGTTCGATCAGCGAGATCGCCGAGGACCATGCGGCAAAGACCAGCAGAACGAAAAACAGAGTTCCAAAGAACTGTCCGCCGGGCATGGCGCCGAAAGCAATCGGCAGGGTCTGAAAGATCAGCCCTGGGCCTGAACCGGGCTCCAGGCCATTGGCAAACACGATGGGGAATATCGCCATGCCAGCAACCAATGCAACCAGGGTGTCCAGCAGCGCAATCAACACCGCTGAACGGGCGATAGAGGTTCCCTTCGGCATATAGGAGCCGTAAACCATGATCGCCCCCATACCCAGACTCAGGGTAAAGAAAGCGTGTCCCATCGCCACCAGAACGGGACTGCCAGACAGCTCACAACTTTCGCTTCCAGCGACAGTTTCGCAGACGTAAAACAGCTTGCCGAAATCAGGTTGAAAGAGAAATTTCAGGCCATCGATGAACGCCCCTGTACTCATCGCATAACCCAGCAGCACAAACAGCAGCACAAAGAGCGCCGGCATCAGGTAAGTCACCGCCTTTTCCAGACCAGCCCGCACCCCGCGCGCGACCACCGCCATACTCATCAACATGAACAGGGTATGCCAGGCAATCAAGCGTTCCGGATCGCCGGTAAGACCGGTGAAAACAGCCTGCACGCCCGCCGCATCGGCACCATTGAAAATTCCTCCGGCCACCCGAAAGACATAGGCCAAAGCCCAGCCGGCGATCACACTGTAGTAAGAGAGGATAATAAAACCGGCCAGCACACCACTCCAGCCAACCAGGGACCAGGCAGACGAAGCGCCCTCCTCCTTTGCCAGCGCCGTCATGGTGTTGATCGGACTCTGCCGACCACGCCGTCCCAGCATCACCTCCGCCATCATGATCGGGATACCCACCACGGCAATACAGAGCAGATAGACCAAGACAAATGCACCCCCGCCATTCTCGCCGGTGATGTAGGGGAATTTCCAAATATTGCCCAATCCCACCGCTGAACCCGTAGCAGCCAGGATAAAGACCAGCCTGGATGACCACTGGCCGTGGATGGATGTCCGTTCTGTCATGGCGGAAATTTTTCCCCTGAAGCGCTTGATCGAAAGCGATTTATTCTCCGTGAAATCAACCTCTATAACAAGGCAGGACTGGCCGATAGATGCCCACTCGCATAGAATGCGCCGATGGGAAAAAAATCAAAATCAGCGAAATCCTCCGGCGGCTCGACCATCGCCCTCAACAAGAAGGCGAAGCACGACTTTTTTATCGAGGAGCGCTACGAGGCGGGCATCTCCCTGCAGGGATGGGAGGTCAAGAGTCTGCGCGAGGGACGCGTGCAGATCAAAGAGAGCTACGTCATCATTCAGAACGGCGAGGCCTACCTCTTTGGGGCCCATATTACCCCGCTCAAAACCGCGTCCACTCATGTCACGACCGATCCGACCCGCAGCCGAAAACTGCTGCTGCACCGCCGCGAACTGAGCAAACTCATCGGCCTGGTGGAGCGAAAAGGCTACACCTTGGTTCCCACCGCGCTCTACTGGAAAAAAGGCTACGCCAAACTGGAGATCGGTCTGGCAAAAGGTAAAAAACAGCACGATAAACGCAGCAGCGATAAAGACCGTGACTGGAAGCGTGAGAAAGAGCGAATCTTCAAACGCGGCTGATCCAACCTCACTTCAGCATGGCACGGAACTTCCCGCTGCTTTATACTGTCTACCCTTGAGACTTGAGAAAAGTTTCTCCTTGGGGGCGACGTAGGCTTCGACGGGGGTTACAAAACCTTAGGTGCATGTCGAGGGGCAGATAACCTCGTAAAACTAGCTGCAAACTTATAGTTGCCAACGACGACAACTACGCACTCGCCGCTTAATAACCGGTAGAATGCCGTCTGACTGGAGCCGTGCTTATGCGTCCAGGGTCTTCGGACCAATCAGGCGTCATATCTCATAAGATCGCGATGAAGCTTATTCGGGGTGGATTCGTTAAAACTTAACCGAAATCGCTATCTGCACACCCTGTCCGTCGGGTGGCAGCCAGCTAAAAATAATAGACCGGACTAAACATGTAGAACCTACGGCAGAGGACTCGCGGACGGCGGTTCGAATCCGCCCGCCTCCACCAATTGAAGATCCAAAGCAATCCAATAAAGACCCTAAGCCCGCGTAACAGCGGGCTTTTTTATTGCCTGACTGTCCGTTACCGTCTAGTATAATCCTATGAAATCCACGATAAATGACGGTAAGTATGGCGGTAGCCCCACTTACCGCCACTGGAGTTACCGCCATGCCACTCACTGACAGCGCCATCCGTAACGCCAAACCAAAAGACAAGCAATACAAACTGACAGATGGGTCTGGCCTATATCTCCTTATTACTCCAAAAGGAGGCAAGTGGTGGCGATTGGATTACCGTTTCAACAGCAAGCGGAAAACTCTCTCAATGGGGGTCTATCCTGATGTGTCTCTGAAAACAGCAAGAGACAGGAGATCAACAGCCCGAAAGCAATTGGTGGATGGAATTGACCCAAGCGAAGCCCGCAAAGCAACCAAGGCATCTCAATCAGGAGCAGACAGCCTAGAGACCGTAGCCCGTGAATGGTGGGGCAAGCATGAGCCCAACTGGTCGAAAACCCACTCGTCCCGGATCTTGCTGCGACTGGAGAAAGACGTGTTCCCTTGGATTGGCTCAAGGACAATCGGCGAGATCACAGCACCTGAGCTACTGACAGTCCTTCGCCGAATAGAAGACAGAGGCGCACTGGAAACAGCCCACCGCATCCACCAAAGCTGTGGACAGATCTTCCGCTCTGGAAGAGATCAAGCCACTCACTGGCAACGGAAAGTATGTTTTTCCAGGCATGCGCAGCAATAAACGCCCCATGTCAGAAAATACAGTTAATGCAGCCCTGAGGCGACTCGGGTATACAAAAGAGGAAATGACAGGTCATGGGTTCCGCTCCATGGCTTCTACCCTTTTGAATGAGCAGGGTTGGCACAGAGACGCTATCGAACGCCAATTAGCTCATACTGAAAGAAATTCCGTTCGAGCCGCCTATAACTACGCAGAACACATGCCGGAGAGGATCAGGATGATGCAGGAATGGGCGGACTTCCTTGATAAGTTGAAAGCTGGTGCAGAGATTATTCATATAAACCAAAGATTCTAAACAACACTGGGGACACCTTTTTGGAGCGGATCGGAAGCAGATCGGGGGAGGACGTAGAGCCAGCTGCGGTGCCGCAACCCGGCGCTGCTACTTAGAAATCAGTATCTCTTAGCTCAGAACGATGACGGGAAACGAAAAATGAGTATGTCTGGTAGCTGACACCTTCTATTTTCCGAACCTGAATACTACCCATTTTGAGTCTGATACTCGCTTCAGACCGCCCCCCCATAACATCAGAGGAATAGGTATGTTCCCTCCAAGCCAATCGGGTGTGTCTTGGGCTCAATATCTCTTCCCGATCAGCTTCTATTGACACCCGTTCCCATACCCAAATAAAGTGATTCGGATCGTCTCTATCACCCAGATCCTGAGATACATGAATTTCTGTCCCGTTTGGAAATCGATAGCTAACAGGATAGATTTAGATTAATTTCAATCAGTTAGTGTAGCCAGAGAGATAAATTAATCAATTTCCAAAGTGTAAATAATTCCGACAAATTAACTTTCATCCAAAGTCTCTGTCCAACTGGCATAGGTATTGGACGATTCTCTACCCAATCGCAACCCCCTTGATCTTGCGCAACCAGTTAGGTGAGAAATCTACTACTGGACATTTTGTCCAGGGATGACCAAGAATCATCTTGATAAGAGGGTCTTGCCCCTCCACCGGGAGATTTTCGAAGTTATGTTTTTGAAGTGCAGTAAAAGTTAAATTTCAACTATGGAGAAGCGCAATGCCTCAATACGTTATTGTTTATCTGGGCGGTGATCAACCATCCAGTCCAGAGGAAGGTAAGCAACATTTTTCGAAATATATGGATTGGTTATCTTCATTGGGCGACTCAGCTGTTAGTCCTGCAAATCCGCTTAAGAATACGAGCACAGTAAACTCTGATGGCACTGTTGCCATTGGAGGCACAACGACAATGTCTGGTTACACAATAATTGAAGCGGAATCTATGGAGGCGGCGCTGTCGATTGCAAAGGCTTGCCCTTTTCTTGATATTGGCGGTTCACTTGAGGTGTCGGAGTTAGTAGAGATGCCAAGACAAAAATAATAATTTCAAGGCTCAGAAGATGGATTTTTGAGCTCTGCGTTATGCCATAGGAGGAGAGAAAGGTTGAAAGAATCTTTAAAACCTGGAATTCGATACGAGCACAAATATGTCGTGCCTGTATCAAAGACGGTTCCAGCCTTATATCCAGAATCAGAAGAATTTATAGCAATGCCCGAAGTCTTCGCAACAGGATTTCTGGTTGGATTTCTTGAGTGGGCGTGTATAAAGGCGATTAATCCTCATCTAGGAGTCTGTCGGGTTTGATCCATTGAGCCAGGGATATTTTCCGGCCCACCGTGTTTTTCCCATAATCGCTGCCTCTGTAGGAATATAAGCCCTATGTAGGGCAGTGAATTATGAAAGACTGACCTATCCTTGTCGATATCTCAGCCTGCCAGCGCATGCATCCGCTTCAGGTTCCATGCCGTACATACCAGATTCCATTCACCTTGCGCTGAATCACTCCCTCGAAGGTGAAATTGCCGAAATCCCATTACTTCTTTGATAATGCCGAAGACGGTCTCAACTGTCGATTTCCGTGTGGCATACACGGCCTTGCCTTCCGGTGTACTGAGTCGATGCCTCATTCGGGTTAACATATCGGCATCTTCCGGGCAGGGCGGCACCTGTTTCAGCCGCTCTTCCAGCGGCAGGTTGTGCTGTTCGCGGCTATCGGAGAGGTAGGGGGTGATCTCCTGTGCTTCACAACGATTGACATTCTCTTCACTGAAGTAACCCGTATCCGCCAACAGACCTTGTGGTTTTCCCAGCTGCTCTTCTGCTGCCTTCAGTTGTGCAAGTGCAGGTTCTATTTCCTGTTTGTCATTGGGTTGCTGGGTAATATGGTTCTCCACGATCAGGTGGGTACCGGTATCAACTGCCGCTTGGGCGTTATAGGCCTGAACAAACCCTTCCGATGAGGGCATGATGCGTGACTCCTCATCCGTGAAATTGACTTGGTCTTTTTCCTGTGGACCTTCTTCTGGCGGCTTTGGCACTCTACCTCTGGCCTTCTTCCCTGTCTTTTCCTCTCGTTCCTTACGCCGCTTCACCTTCTCTTCGTATTCCGCCCGTTCTTTTTCAAAGCGCTCACGCGCTCTTCGTTCGATCTCTTTCTTAGCCTTGGCTATCGCAGCAAGCCGGTCCTCACGACGTTTGAGTTCCTCTGGAATATCCAGTTCCGGCTCTTCTTCTGCATCGGCCTGTTCGGCCTTTTTCAGCAACAGCTCGACTTCACGATGAAGCTGCTCTTCAAGCTTGTTGGCATACCCCCAACTCATCGCCTTGTGTTTGCTGGCATTGGCCTTGACCTTTGTCCCATCCAAACTCACATTGCCTATCTTCAAAAGACTCATCGCCTTGGCTATCACTAATATCTGGACAAAGAATCCCTTCAACTCCTTGAGAAAGCGTTTGCGAAAGGTGGCGATGGTGTCATGGTCTGGATGGCTGTCTGCCGTAATGAACCGGAAGGCCACGGAGTCGTAGGTGGCTTGCTCCAACTTTCGGCTGGAGAATACGCCGGTTGCGTAACCGTAGAACAGCAGTGAAAGCAAAATGGCTGGATGGTAGGGCGCTTTTCCTCCGCCACCGTATTGAGATTCCAGCTCTTTCAGATCCAGCTGTTCTACGATGTCCACGATAAATCGCGCCAAATGGTTCTCTGGTAGCCAGTCCTGTAATGAGGGCGGCAACAGATAGGGGGTGTCTCGATTAATCGTGCGGAATTTATCTGACATACTGACTTCGGTTCGTTATTCTTTGGCTTACAGTATTTTATCAAATGGGACTGGTTAAATCCGACAGACTCCTAGACTGGCCACATGAACAAACCGTTGGAATTCATATTAATGTAAGTCATGGCGCGGCAACACCTCCTGGGTTCGAAGTTACTGCAACTGTCGAATTAATTAAAGTCGAAGGAAGAAAACTTACATTTTCGGTCGAGGCACATGATGAAGTAGAATTAATCTCCAAAGGCGAGCATAAACGGTTTGTAATTAGCAAAGAAAAATTTGATTCAAGCGTTGCAGAGAAACAAAATAATATTACATGATCGGATAAGGAGCGACTCAAGTGTATAGTCGAAACTTGATCTGACAGCACAGCCTTACGACTGCTCTCCCTCACTCACCAAGCCTCGTCCGAAACTTTCGAAAAACATCATTAAGCTCTCGTTCAGTATTCCCTTGTTATCGTTACCAGTAGGAGAGGAATTTAACCGCTCTCCTGGAGGTTCAAAATGCGCAACAAGAGCCTGATTACAGCACTCTCCGTATCCACATTGATTCTGATGTCCCTTGGAACTCCGCTGACCGCGGAAGCAGAATCCAATGATAAAGCAGGCATGATCAAGACCGGCGACTACAGCTATCGTGCCGAGCGGCCACGCAAGCATGAGCGCTGGCGCCATAGGGAGCGCCGTCATTCCCAGCACCACAGGCACTGGAAAGGCAAGCGTCACAATTGGGAATATCCGGCATACCGTTACCCAAGGCACCACTACTATTACGACGATGCGCTTGGAGTATTCATTCTGGGGGGTGTCCTGGGATACTACCTGAATGAGTGACGTGGATGTAGCCAAATATGATTAGCCGGGGCAGTGGCTAATGCTGCCCCTTTTATTATATATCCTGATTACCTCTATAATTCAGCTGTGATGGGTACAACTATGACTGGATCACGAAGAGTGGGTGTTGCTGCAACAGCTTGCGAGTGGGAACGAGCTGTCATCGCTTTGACAGACGATGGGCCAAGGGTCATTGTAGGGCAGGATAGATAAGGCGCAGTGAATGAAGGCAGGATATAGACCGTCGGCTGGAGTAATGGGAATCATGATTCCCCTGGGTTTGGCGCTCGCTGTTGGCCCCGCCGGCGCAGAGACTGAAGCGGACGAAAACTGGTTAGACTACTCGGTGCATGGGGTCGGCGAGACCCTGGACGCAGGAGCCAACTGGTTCGACCGTTTCTTTGGGGATGAGCGGGATGCGGAGGAGACCGATGCGGTGGTGCATCTGCGTCTGATTCAAGACCTGCGGTTCGAATCGCGCAATGAAATGACCTACGACCCGAAGTTCCGCCTGCAGGTGAAACTGCCACGGTTGCAACGCCAGGCCCGGCTGGTGATCGAGGGGGGAACCGAAGAAGATCGCCTGACCGATTCAGAGGTGCCACCGCCCACCGCAGCGACTACCGGGACTACCAGTACCAGCGGTGCCAGCCTGCGTTTCGACGTGCTGGATCAGGCGATGAAAAAGTTGTCCTTTTCCGCCGGGTTCCGGCTCAACCCCCTGGCCACCAAACTCCGGACGCGTTACCGAGAGGCTTGGCGTTACGATGAAGATTGGTTGACCCGGTTGGCCGGCACCGGCTATTGGGACTCCCGGGACGGCTTTGGCGTCGATCTGCGCGGTGATATAGAGCACGCCCTGACCGGTGGGGATATGCTGCGCTGGAGCAACTACGGGCTACTCTCCGAGATCAGCAACGGCGTGGAGTGGAGCAGTGAATTCACCTATTTCTACCGGGACTCTTCCCAACGGGCCATCGCTTTCGACGCCGGGATGTTCGGACAGACCCAACCCGATTTTCAGGTCAACACCTATCGGATCCGTGCACGATATCGGCGCAACTTCTACCGTCCCTGGCTCTTCTACGAAGTGATCCCGGAAGTCTTTTGGCCCCTGGATGACAACGGTGGCGGTCGTGACATCAACACGGCCCTGTTCCTGCGTCTGGAGATCCTCTTCCGCCAGGATGGCTCAGGTTAAGCGGCAGCATTGGGATGCTGTCCATCCGAAAGCATTATGCGGCGACCAATTTTTGATGCCACCACTCCACCGTTCAGGCCGTAAAATTCTGCTACAAGGGAAAAACGGGTCACAGGGCGGCTGGATCACAAGTCCGGCGAGAGGCTGCCTCCACAAATCCCGGCTGACTCAGCATGCCGGTAGAGTCCTTCCTCATCAATCACTTCGATACTGCTGCCATGAACCTGGATCAGTTTTTGCTCGGAAAAATTGTGCAGGATTCGGGAGAAGGTTTCCGGCTTCACCGAGAGTCTTGAGGCCAGCACCCCTTTGGGGACATTCAGTTCGATGGTGTTTCCTTCCTTTTTCCCTGCATTCCAGCGTCCCCAGAGGAAACCTGCCACACGCCCGGTTGCACTCTGCAACGTGAGATCGTCGATCTCCTTGATCAGCCGTTTGAGCCTCTGGCTCATATCCCCCATCAAACGGAAGCAGGTATCTACCGACTCACGCAACATACCGAGAAAAGCTGTGTTATCGAAGGAATATAATTCAGTTTCACCAATGGCTGATGCATTTACCGGAAAATTGGGACTCTCCTGAAACATCAATGCTTCAGCAAAAGTGTGGCCGGGAGAGATAATCTCAATTACCTTCTCATTGCCATTCAGAGCCAGGCGATAGAGCTTGATCTGGCCCTGCGTGACCAGATAGAAGCGCGTCGCTTTTTCTCCGGCCTGGAACAGATGCAGCCCATCCGATAGCTTTATACGGCGACTCATCGCCTCAACGCGCTGGATCTGCTCTTCATCCAAGCGGGCAAAAAGATACGACTGTTTCAGCTCTGTCGACACACTGCGCTCCATTTAAGAGGCAACCCGCACCATCGATAAGTTTGTCAGCCAAGCCTATCCAGCTCAATACTCACGGCACGAAATCGTCGGACTGCATGCACTAAATTGTAGCAGAGCAACAGCGCAGATAGCGACAAGAGAGACCCCGCGAGGCGGGAAAGCGCTTCCGGAAAAAATACAGCGGCGCCCAAAGTCACCAACATCAGCAGATGCAAGCGGTATTGACGCCGCGCCAATGTGTCAGGAAGAAAGTCCTTCATGGTGGGAATACGCGGCCCCGCACCTCCCTGCTGAACCATTTTTCGATGTTGCAGGTGAAACCAGCTCAGAAAGGGAACGATTTTATAGAGCATCCCATTGACCACAGAAAGGCCAAAACCGGTCAGCATGATCACCCCCAGCAGCAAGACAAATCGATGATCCAAACCCCTCATCATCCAGACCGGGAAAGCTGCCAACAGCATCAGCATACCCAAACGCCAGAAGTCGAGCGTCACATCCGGCAGCTTGCGGCGCCGTTTCCGCTGCAACTGTAGCGTCGACCAGGCAAAGCCGATAAAAACCAGCCCGATGGCACCCATGATCCCCCATGCGAGCCAAACCGGCGTCCACCCCTTAACACCCGACAGGTAGAGCATCGACCAAAGCAATACCAGTATAAACAGCGCACGGGAGAGATAGCGCGTCATCTGCTCAGGATACTCAGGTGTGAGTTGAAACATTGGCACCACCTGGTAGGAGACACCAACCACCAGCAACCCAACCCAGGTCAGCAGGCCCCAGCTCAGATGAACGTTTGTCAGTACCAACGGCTGCCAGAGAGGCAAGGGCCAGACCAGACTCGCAGTGAGCAACAGACCAAGAAAAACCGTAACCGCCAACCCTGAAATAGCAAAGCGCATTGCTGTAACCGTGGGACTCGGCAACTTAACCTTTAGAAGCGCTATCGCCACCCCGCCACCGAAAATGACAAAACCTCCCGTGAGCGCAACCATGGCAACGGGCATCCAAAACTGGCCATTCTGAATAAACCCGATAATAAGAGAGGAGACGCCGATGGTCAGTAGCAGATGAGCCAGAGTACTGACCCAAAAAACACCAGGCACCGGTGACCCCGCCAGTACGGGGAGCATCTGCATCATCGCCCCAACCATCACCAATCCCAGAAAGCCCAGAGTAAAGAGGTGTGTAAGTGCCAGGGTAACAGGTGACCAGCGGAACGTAAGCGCATCGGCCCCATAGAACATCAGCACTACACCGGCAAGGAACAGAAACAACGGGGCAGTCAGAAAAAAACGGATTGGAACGGAGAACGGTGGCGCCTGCTCAAGGGAAAGACTGGCCTGAGTCAGCATACCTCCGCATTCTCCATCAGCGCCTGGACCGTTGCGGCCATATCTGCGTCATCGGCACGCCAGATATAGATTTCAAATCGTCCCAGGCGGGCAGTGCCAACCTTCCAGACAAAACGCCCCTCAAGCATGGGGAAAAGCATGCGCGGCTCACGGGAATGGATGACATGCAGGCAGTCACCCAATGCGAGCGCCTGTACTGCCTCCAGCGTCCGCTCCAGCGGTTCACAGGGCTCCAGCATGCTGACATCCAGATTAATCACCATTGTGCTGCTTCAGTCGATGGCTCCCATCCGATCCAGCAACTCGGAAGCTTGACCGCCGAGTACCTGGTCCGACATCTGGTAGAGCATCTGCTCCTCTTTGGCATTGTGCTGTTGCATAACAACCAACAGCGTATCCGACAACCCCAGGTAGCGATCCTGATCCCTGGTTTTTACACTCTCAGCCATCTCTTGAAACAGATCACGCATCTGCGCATGTTCGCCACGCATCACTTCTGTCGGCCCCATAGCCATGCCGGTAGCCTCCTCAAAGGCAGGAAACAGCACCTCTTCCTCCATTTTAAAATGGTGCTCCATTGCAGCGTGAAATGCCCCGAATTGAGTTGCAGCGACCTCCCAGTCCCCATTCGCCGCCTCGTTTTCCGCTGCGGCAAAGATCTCATCACAACGCCGGTGATCGTGTGTCATCGCTGCAGAAATGGTGCTCATTGATGCCTCTGACTACATAAAATAATGGAGAGTATCAACCAAAAGCACAGAAACAATCTTTGATAAACGTCAACACAAAGGTGACATATGTCAGAGGATTTTAATTTCTGGGGAGTTGTTCTATATTGACCATGGAGTCACTGATGCCCCGCGTGTCCGGAAAAGCATCCCGATCCACGCTGACGCACATCGTCAAGGTAATTTCACCAAGGGGGCAAAATGGACAGCAATAATAAGAAAATCATCCTATTTTCCGACGGAACCGGAAATAGTGCTGCAAGCAGAAACCGCACTAACGTCTTGCGTTTGTATGACACACTCGATCTGCAAAAGAATGATCAGGTCGCTTTCTATGATGACGGCGTCGGCTCCCAGGAATTCCTCCTGTTCAAAATCCTTGGAGGCGCTTTCGGTTATGGTCTCAAACGCAATGTGCGTGAGCTCTATAAGACGCTGTGCCGCAGCTATGACAAGGGAGACAGGATCTACCTGTTCGGTTTCAGCCGGGGCGCCTTCACGGCCCGCGTGCTGGCAGGCATGATCGCATACTGCGGTCTAAAAACAGATGCTGCAGACGAAACGGAACTCGACAGGATCACCCGACAAAACTACAGCGCCTTCCGTTCTCAGTTTCATCAAACCTTGCTAAGCAGGCTCTACCGTAGAATTTTAGGGCTGGGCAAAGACTCCATTTCCAATGAGCAACCTGACATCCAGTTCATTGGTGTCTGGGACACAGTGGATGCCTACGGCCTGCCTATCGATGAATTATCCGTACTCTGGGACAAGTATATCTTTCCCATCCGGTTTCCGGATCGCTGCCTGTCCAAAAAGGTTATTCGCGCCTGCCACGCCGTCTCAGTAGACGATGAACGACTGACCTTCCATCCACTGCTGTGGGATGAAACCAAGAAAAATGACCCCAGTCGGATCGATCAGGTATGGTTCTCGGGCGTACATGCGGACGTGGGCGGCGGATATCCCATGGACAATCTCTCCCTGGTACCCTTGGACTGGATGATTTCCAAGGTCGAGAGCTTCGAAGATCCAGCGCACAATCTGCAGTTCATCCAGGCGAAACGCCAGGAGATCTCTCAACATGCTGACTGGCATGGCGTGCAGCACGATTCACGTGCAGGAGCGGGCGCCTACTATCGTTACAAACCCCGTCATATCGATCATCTGTGTAATGATCAGGAAAATGGCGTGGAGATCAAAAGACCGAAGATTCATCGCAGCGTACTGGAAAGAATCAAGCGGGACGTAGTGCCCTATGTGCCCACATGATTACCTGCGGACTACGAAGTGGTCTCAACGAGGAACCAGGCACCTGAGTACGAAAAGCCGCAGGAGGCTCTGGCCAGGGCCGAGGCCATGAACCCCGCCCTGGACGTAATTTTCTGGCGGCGTTGGCTCTATGGTTTGCTGTTGGTCACAACAGCGCTGTTCCTGGGCTCCCGTTTCTATCTGGACTGGACACCCGACGGAAGCTGCGTGGGCAGCGCCTGTGCCATTGACCCCATCCTGGTTTTCGCCAAGGATGCCCTACCGGATTCACTGGACGGATGGTTTCACGCCTGGCGGCAGAACCCCATATGGTTATGGAGTATCCTTGCCGCTTTCGCGCTCTTTACCTGGCTTAAGGTAATAGCCTGGCACTCGACTCAGGCACATGCCGGGGCAGCTTGGGCAGTATTGAAAGGCAAAGCCGAGATAGTGAAATCCACAGTTAACCCGGCTACCCAGGAGAAGAGACACAGCAGCGTCCGGCAATTCCGGGAAAAGGCCCATTCCACTGTTCGAAACAGAAGCAAATCGGTGCTGGCCCACTTGGCCCTGCTGGTAATTCTCTATCTCATCCTGGCAGTATTCAGCCATTCCATCCTGCATGTGAGGGCAAGCTTTGGCGGACTCTGCGATCAGTCAGTAGCAACAAATAATCTGAAAGAGAGCCATTCCGTCACACTCGATATCAGCAATCCCTGTTCGGCAACCGGCATTACATTGAAGGCAGGTCAAAGTTACCGTTTTGAAGCCATATCTGAAGGCCTGCTGGATGGGGATATACCGTCAGGACCCGAGGGCACATCCCCGGCCAAGCTTATACCCTGGACCCCTTTTCGCCGTCACATCGGAGAGCCCTGGATAAAACTCATGGGACGTATCAACGATCAGGGCAACGAGACCTTCACCATCGGCAGCGACCTCCCGAAATACACAGCCAAAACCGACGGAGAACTGTTTCTCTATATCAACGACGCAGCATTTGGGTTCTTGCCAGGAAAATACTGGGCACTACCCTATTCCTGGTCGTTGGGACAGAACAAGGGAGAGATTGAGATCACCGTCACCCGACAGGCGGATGACGGTTGAGACGAGGTTGCTGGAGATTAAATAGAAGGGGCGATGTCTCCTCTACGATCGCACCGTAGATGGATTAATCGCGGCAGAAAATTACGCACTTAGCGCAAAAGATATGGAGATTTTGTCGGCATGTGAAGTCCATTCTCCACAAGAAGGAAACTCAGGCGGAAGAATCCATCTCATACATCGTGAGGAAGCTGTCAGTCGACATGCAATACCCGTCGGTGCCGTCCTCATTGTTATAAACGAGGTAGTCACCGGCTTTGTAGTGGGATTCACCCTCGATGGTTTTGATGCTGCCGCCGCTATCCACCTGCCGCGCCCACACCGGTGTGGTTTTTACGAAACGCCCGGGTGAAACCTGGCAGTAGGTGCGGGTGAAAACATCGGCATCGACAGTATAGAAATCACCATCGTTATTCACCAGCCAATCACCCTGTTTGCAGCGCTGTTCTGCACCCCACTTTTGGTAGACAAAGCCGGTGGTTACCAGATCCAGTTGGACGGCTGTGACGGCTTGATCCGGGCGCTTACGATAGCGGGTGAGGTTTTTCATAGGTTCATCAACATAGCATGGATTTTATTCCGAAGCGGACACCCACATTTCCTGTAGGATCCGCGCCTCGTGGCGATGAGACAGAGCGCCTGCAGGTAAAGTCGCCCACCTCGGATCCCAGTCCGGTAGGTTGAGACCGCTCCCTACAGTTGAGATGACTTGAACGCATGCATTATTTGGAAAACACTTTTTTCAGCAGATCAGTGGTTCTGGCCGTGGGATTTTCCCGGATCTGCTTCTCCTGAATGGCTATATATTTGAACAGGCCATCCATGGTCCGGTCAGTAACATACCGGTCAAGATCCATCGAGTCGGTGTTGAAAAAACCACCGAGCATTCCGCCCGCCTGGCCCAGCAGGGATTTATAGGCCGAGGTGACCCCAGCGCTATTCGTGGCCCGTTCTACAATTGGACGAAATTTCTCCTCCAATTGCGCTTCACTGCTCTTGCGAAAATATTGCGTTGCGGCATCGTCTGATCCATTCAAAATGGATTTGGCATCACCAACACTCATGTCTCGAATGGAGTCACCCAAGATTGCCGACGCCTCGGGCACAGCCTGCTCTGCTGCCCGATTCAGAGTTGTGACAAATTCATCGACATAATGCCCCTGCCCTGTCTTTCGGGCAATCGACTCAATCGTCTTTAGAGAATCAGGCATGGCAATGCGCACCAGTTCGTCAGCTAAAAACCCATCCGTCTTACCCAATCGATTGATCGCGGTCTCGACGCCATTGGCAAGCGCCTCTTTCAATCCGGACACTATGTCACTGTTGCTCAGCACCGATTGCGTTGCAGTTTCAACATCGTCGCTCTCGACGAACTGCTTAAAGATACTTTTCCAATCACCTTGAGCACTCGATGCAAGTACTGTCAAAACAGCTGCTGCCGCAAGCAATCGGGTAAATTTGAGCTTTTTCATTATCCCTGTCCTTTTCCATACAGTGTTGGATTCTATGTCAGTTTCTTCAGAGGCTTATTATTTCAGCTTATCCAGAAACCCGTCTACCCAAACTGAGCAGGATCGGTCCGATTCTGCTAAATGATACGCAATCCCTTCTCGCTTGAACGGGTCACTTTTTGCGTCATGCCTCCCGCGGCAATCGTCCACCCCTGGGCGTCATGGGATACAAGACGACGCAAGAGAGGCCGGTTTCAGTGAAACAGAACTGGACAGGCTGGATGAACTTTGCCTGGCAGTGTTTTGACTTTTGTCAAGTTCTCTTCATGTAACCTAAAGAAATTTCTGGCATGGTCGCTAAACTATTTAGAGTGAATTGAAGGGATTGGCATCAGATTGGCTATTCGTCTGAACAGTAGATAAGAGAGGTGACCTGGAATAACCGCTATTTGGGACATCACTGAAAAAAATGAAAAAAAACAGTGATCTGACAAGAATCAAACGACCAGTGTTGCTACCGCTGGCCGTGACATTCATTATTCTAACGAGTGCATTTCTCGCTTTAATTCTATGGATTGAGCAGGAGCATGCGAGAGAGAAATTCCTCTCTCTCAGGAATTCCATCGAAACCTCTTTCCTGAGGAAACTGGATGATGAGACGGCGCTGCTTTCCAGCCATCTCTTTTTCATCAGCAACAGCAGCTGTTTTCAAAAGGCCTGGAGGAGACAGGACAGACAGGCATTGCTGGCATGCAGTGGGCCTGTCTTTCAGCAAATGCAGGCGTTTTTCCAAGTCTCAGAGTTGAATTATGTCACAGACGATTTCAACTATTTTTTACGCGTTGACGAGCCCACAAGATATGGAGATTCTGAGCGTGGTCGAGTTGTGCATCGTGCTGCCAATACCGGAGAGCTCAGTTATGGCCTGGAGATCTCCCAACGCGGTCAACTCCTCCTGGTAATTGCAAAACCCTGGCATTTTGAAAACAGTGCTCCCGGTTTTATCGAAATGGAGATTGATATATCTGATGCTATCCATGAGGTTGCAACTGTACAGAATGTGGATCTTTTCGCTTTCATTGAAAAAACGGAGATCAATAGGGCATTGTGGGAGCAAGAAGCGAATCAATCCGGGAGTGACTATGGTTGGGAATTCCTGGAAAACCACATTGTCACTATTGGCGACCCATTGAGTTTTCCCAATAAACAGAAACATTTTTTTGACGGCCATGTTATCGAAGATGAAGAACCGGCAATCAACTACAGGGACAAGGCGCGTTCCTACTCATTAGGCAAGTTCCCCCTGCTTGACGAGGCCGGTCGTTATGTTGGCCATATTGGGATAATCGTTGATAACACAGAGGAGCAGATTGCAATCTGGGGGCTGTTCGGGCGTTTTCTTGCCCTCTTTCTGTTGGCTGGCGGCATTCTGTTTTTGTTGTTTTTCCGATACCTCGGCCGTATTGATCAGAGACTGGCAACGGTATACCACGATCTGCATCAGGAAATTACTGAAAGAAAAAGAATGGAGATCTCTCTGCGCAAGCTTTCGAGTGCGGTTGAACAGGGTGCCAGCGCAGTTGTGATCACCACTGATCAAGGAGAGATCGAGTATGCCAACTCCCGCTTCAGTGAAGTAACTGGTTACTCTTTGGATGAGATTAGAGGAAAAACACCCAGCATATTACGCTCGGGGGAGACCCAGGCTGACATATACGAAGATCTCTGGAGCACCATTTTGGCAGGACGGCACTGGGTTGGCGATCGGCACAACCGTAAGAAATCCGGAGAGCTCTACTGGAGCCATCTCTCCATTTCACCGATTACCGGGGATCGCGGAAAGATCACTAACTACGTGGCAGTCAGTGAAGATGTGACTGAGCTGAAATCAGCCCATGAACAAATGGAACGCCTGGCCTTCTACGACACCCTGACTGAGCTGCCAAACCGCCGTCTGTTCAAGGACCGGCTAGAGTGGGCCATTAAGGATGCATCAAGAAAAGGTAGTTCAGTGGCTCTTCTGTTTCTCGATCTGGATCATTTCAAACATGTGAACGATACCTTGGGACATGAGGCAGGAGATTTACTGCTGAAAAGCGTAGCCCGGACGTTGACAAAGAGCGTGAGGGGAAACGATACGGTAGCACGTCTTGGGGGGGATGAGTTCACCATTCTTCTGACTGATATACAGAGCCCTTCCGCTGCCAGAAAAGTAGCGGAAAAGATTTTGCAGTCGCTGCGATCACCGGTTCACCTGGAGGGTAAAGAGGTCACAATAACCACCAGTATCGGTATTACGCTGGGCCCTGAGGATGGAACTCAAGCCAATGCGCTGATGAAATATGCTGACCTCGCCATGTATAAAGCCAAGGAAAAGGGACGAAAAAACTATCGATTCTATACCTCTGCAATGAACGACGAGGTGCAGCAACGGGTCCGGATTGAAAGGGAGTTGACCAATGCACTGGAGAACAGGGAGTTTTTTCTTTTCTACCAACCGCTGATCCGTATCCACGATCGGAAGATGGTGGGAATGGAGGCTCTGATACGCTGGCAGCATCCGGAACGTGGCCTACTGGCACCATATGAGTTTCTCACAGTTGCAGAGGAGACAGGCCATATCAACTCAATAGGTGATTGGGTACTGCGTCAGGCCTGCCAGGATACAGCTGACCTGCATCTCGACGGATATGGCGATATTGTTGTATCTGTGAACCTTGCAGCTAGCCAGTTCCGTGATGCACATCTCCCGAAAACCATTAGCGAAATACTGGACGAAAAACGAGTGGAGAGCCGATGGTTGGACCTGGAAATCACCGAAAGTATCCTGATGGAAAATACCGATCAGGTAATTGGAACGCTACGGCATCTCAAGGCTCTGGGTGTGACGCTTTCGGTGGATGATTTCGGGACCGGCTACTCGTCACTGAGTTATCTGAAACGTTTTCCTGTGGACCGTTTGAAAGTGGATCGCTCATTTGTTCAGGATATACCGGATGATCGCAACGATATGGAGATCACAGCGGCCATTATCGCGATGTCCCATAAACTGAATTTGCAAGTGGTTGCCGAAGGTGTTGAAACAGCAGAGCAATTTGAGTTTCTCCAACAGAATACTTGCGATATATGTCAGGGGTATATGTTCAGTAAACCAGTGCCGATAGACAAACTCAGGCAGTACCTGGATGAGCAGAAAAATAGTTAGACCTCATCGCTTACTAGATGGAAAGTGACTTGCCAAGGGAGACAAAAAGCTAGACGGCATGCCTGCAGGAGGGCCAGTTTCAGGGGAATTGGGTGAAAAAGGGGCCGTAAACGCGGCTCGTTACGACCCCAATCCCGGCAGATGATTCGCGGCACTTGGGCCGCGAACCTTTTTCAGGATTACTTACGGCTCAGTTCAACCCGGCGATTCTGGGCTTTACCCTCAGCCATATCATTCCCGGCCATCGGATTTTCTTCGCCATAACCCATGGCAGACAGGTTATCAGCTGTGACACCATTGATCACCAGATAGGCCATCACGGTTTCTGCACGACGCTGGGAGAGATCTTTGTTGTAAACAGCATCACCATCGCTATCGGTATGACCGGATACCTCCACCGCGATATCCGGATTGGCAACCAGGGTGGCAGCAACACGATCAAGAATTTCGACAGAATCATCAGTCAACTCATCAGAGTTGATCTTGAAATTCACCCCACGCAGGACAATGGCAACATTCTGCTCGCAGCCCAGGGCGTCAACAGTTGCGCCTGCTGCGGAATCAAGACACATATCGGCGCTATCCAGTACGCCATCAGCATCGCTATCGGTAACTACAGGTGCTTCTTCAGGAGTCGGAGCTGAGACTGCGACTGCAACCTCGACTGGCTCTGGCTCTGCTATTTCGACTTCGGCTGGCTCTGGCATGGCCACTTCGACTTCTACTCCAGCAGGGGTCTTTTCGACCGGTGCAACTACAACGGGGGCAACCGGTGCATGCCAACCCCAGGGACCCTGGCGATTGTAACCACCCCAACCCGGCATACCATATACAGGTGCTCCGCTATAAGGCCGTGAGGGGGCAACTTGTGGCGATGTCTGCCAATTATGCGCACGATGTTCTTTGACCCAATCAGGGGCTTCCGGGCGCTCAAATGACGGCATCTGTGCACGACGTTCGGCTACCCAGTCGGGTAGTTGCGGCGCTTCAAAAGCGGGCATCTGGGGCATCGTCGGCATCTGGGCACGACGCTCGGTTACCCAGTCGGGTAGTTGCGGCGCTTCAAAAGCAGGCATCTGGGGCATCGTCGGCATCTGGGCACGACGCTCGGCTACCCAGTCGGGTAGTTGCGGCGCTTCAAAAGCGGGCATCTGGGACATCGTCGGCATCTGGGCACGACGTTCGGTTACCCAGTCGGGCACCTGCGGCGTGCCAAAGGCAGGCATTGCCGGGCGGGCCATACGAGCCATGTGACCCCGCCCCATCGGACCGCTGAATAGGCTTTGACGCATCGCCTTCCTCTCGGCACGACGCTCCTGAACCCAGACAGGTGCTTCCAGTCGATCAAGACGGTGGGCAGAACGGCATTCAGGGTTACTACCTGCAGCTTCGGCCAGGACAGCAGTCGGTGCGGTGGTTACCATCAGGCTGAACATAGCGTATACCAGCGATCGCTTGTAAAACATGGGTGTCACTCCTGTAAGGGGCAGACCACATACTATGGGTGGCAGGCCAAAGACTCTTAGTAATTCATAAAGTGCGAATATTCTACTTTATTTCGCCTGCAATAGAGAAGCCTGATATTTGTGTAACGTTTTTTTACTTTTAAACTCAGGTTTCAGGGTTCGCGGTTGTGGTTGACATGGAGTAATGTAACGAACGCAGGGTGCGCTGTGCGCACCAGAAATAAGCAATCATGGCGCGCACAGCGCACCCTACCAGATGGTTTAAACGCCACCCTTCATCTTTTCAGGATGGCTTGAACTCCGAAACTTGAGATTTGAAGTCTGTCTGGCTTTGCATTCAGCTTTCATTCAGCCACCTCACCGTAGTCTGTAGTCAGAGGTTGAGTAATCTCAACCTACTGACAAATTAACGGGAGATAGTGATGAAAAAACTGAATGGAGTACTGCTTGCTGCAGCGGGTTTGCTGTTTGCATTTGCCGTTGAAGCGAGACCGGTGTGGCAGGATGATGATGTCGATATTGAGATCGTCTCAGATTATGGCCGGGAATTTGCCAAATACGAAATTGAAAACGACGGACACGCACACCGCGCCTACCTGGAAGCCAGAAAGGGAAAAAATTACAGTATCCGCGTTTCCAACAACAGCGATAGACGTATCGGGCTCGTTATTGCGGTTGACGGCAGGAACATCATCTCCGGAAAAAAATCCCATCTGAAATCCCGCGAACGTATGTATGTTCTTGGTCCCTATCAGCAGGCAGAGTATGAGGGTTGGCGCACCAGCAAAAAACAGGTCAACCGATTCTACTTCACCCAAGTTGACGATTCATACGCTGATGCCTGGGGTGACCGCACAGCGATGGGCGTCATTGCAGTTGCCGTGTTTAATGAAAAAAAACCTAAAATTGCACACGACAATTACCCCCGCCGACAAGAGAAACGTCTCTCGCGTCGAGGACAGGGGACAGACATGCAAGAAAGTGCGCCTGGCACCGGTTTTGGCGAATCAGAGTACTCTCCGGTCAGAACCGTACGTTTCAAACCGCGTTCCAAAGCAAGTGAAAAGCACTTTCTGAAATATGAGTGGCGCAGAACACTGTGCAGAAAAGGTGTGATCGATTGCCAGCGCTCTCGCGGTCACTCGCGTAATCGTTTCTGGCCTGATGAATGGGACGGCGGATTTGCCCCCTTCCCTCCCGGTCGCAGGAATCATTAAGCACCGTGTAACCCTGAAGGCATGATCAAGCGTAGCGGATCAGGCGAAATGCCGGTTCCACTAAGCTTGAACCGGCCTACAGAGGTTGATACCCCATACTATCAAGATCATTTTGAAGCCGGTTTATCAAACCTTCCCCTTCCCTCGCCGCATAAGGGATACGTTCCCCACAACCCCACACCGGCCCCGGCCAGCAGGCATCGCTTTGGGAACGGGCCACCACATGCCAGTGCAACTGCGAAACCACGTTCCCCAGAGCACCAATGTTGATCCTGTCCGGTGTGGTCATCGCACTGAGCAGATTTGAAACGGCACTACTCTCTCTGATGAGAGCCAGTTGATCACTCTCCTCAAGCCTATGTACCGCAGTGATATCTGCCCGCTGCGGCACCAGGATCAACCAGGGAAAACGACTGTCGTCCATCAAGCGAAGTTCGCATAACTGCAGCTTCGCAACAAAGAATGTGTCAGCTTTGAGTTGTGGATGAAGCAGGAACATAAAACCTCAATGCATGAAAAAGCGTTCAAAGGTCAGGCGACCTAATCTGTTGGAATCGCGCCACGCAGGGGAACCAATAGCGCTATAATACTCCGATGAAGCGTACCATCTTCTTTATCTCAGACCATACCGGCCTTACGGCCGAGGCTATTGGTCGTTCGCTGTTGAGCCAGTTCAAGGGACTTGAATACGAGACCATCCATATGCCTTTTATCGACAGTGTCGATAAAGCACGCCGCGCCTCCGAGCGGATCAACCAGGTGACCATGGAGTCGCACACGCATCCGCTGGTGTTCAGTACATTGGTCGATCCAAAATTGCGCGCGTGTCTGCATGGCGTTGGGGCTGTAATCTTCGATTTTTTCGACGATTACACCCATCAGCTCGAGAAGGAGTTGGGCACCGCATCCACACCGGTAAGGGGACGCGCCCACGGCATGGGTAATCACCATGTCTATAATGCCCGCATCCACGCAGTAAACTTTGCGCTCGCTAATGACGACGGGGCAGTGGTACGTAACTACGCTTCCGCCGACCTCATTCTGCTGGGGGTATCGCGCAGCGGCAAGACGCCCACCTGCCTGTTTCTCGGCCTGCAGCACGGTATCCTGGCAGCCAACTATCCCCTTACCGACGACGACCTGGAAAACGGCCGCATCCCCAAAACACTCCAGTCTCACACTGACAAACTGTTTGGTTTGACCATCGATATACAGCAGTTACAGCGTATCCGCCAGGAACGCCGCCCCGGTGGGCGTTATGCATCGCTGGCCCAATGCAGGTTGGAAGTCGAGGAGGCGGAAACCATGTTCCACCGCTACAAGATCCCCTTTCTCGACACCACATCCATGTCGGTGGAGGAGATATCCGCAAGGGTTTTGCAGCAGACAGGCCTTGAGAGCCGGATGGGTTAACCTGTTGCCAGCTTGATCAGGCCTGCGAAGATCAATCCTTCTTGCGTGATTGATGCTTCTTCTGCTTCGACTTGTGTTTACCGGCAGCCTTTTTCTCGCCTGTATTGGCCTTTTCACGGTGAGATTTCTTGCCTTTGCCACCGCGACTCCCTTCGTCCAATTCAATGTCCAGTTTCTGCCCGCAGACATAGACCCGGCGTAGATGTTGGAAGATATCCTTCGGCATGCCTTCCGGCAGTTCCACCGTGCTGGAATCCTCACTGATATCGATATGACCGATATGTGCGCCGTCGAGACCCGCCTCATTGGCAATAGCGCCAACGATCTCCCGGGGCGAAACACCATCTTTGTGACCAACTGCAATGCGGTAGGTTTCGCGTGGAATATCGTCATCTCGCCGCGAGGGTCGCTCTTTACGTTTTTTGCCTTCCCCGGGCCCTCGATCACCACGGGGGGCTTCACCCCGCTCCTGATTCGACTTGCGCCCAGGGCGCTCAGACCGGCCGCGCTGTTGAGTCTGTAACTCCTCAACGATGAAGGGGCGCTCGCGCTGGCTCAGGTAGGTCAGCGCGGCAGCAATATCCATCGCGCTCATCTCCTGATCCTGTTCGAAGCGGCTAAGCAGACGATAATAGTAGTCGAGATCCTGTTCCGCGAGGGTCTCCCGCAGCATCAGCATGAACCGGTCGATGCGGTGTTCGCTGAGATCATCCGCGGTGGGCATTTCCATCGCTGGAATACGCTGGCGGGTGTTGCGTTCGATGGCCTTCAACAGATGGCGTTCACGGGGCTGTACAAACATCAGAGCCGTGCCTTCGCGCCCTGCCCGGCCGGTGCGGCCGATGCGATGAACATAGGATTCCGGATCATTGGGGATATCGAAATTGACCACGTGGCTGATGCGTTCCACATCCAGGCCGCGGGCCGCGACATCGGTGGCCACCACGATATCGAGCTGACCTTTTTTCAGGCGGTTGATGGTACGTTCCCGCATCGTCTGATTCATGTCGCCGTTCAAGGCTTCAGCGGCAAAACCGTGGGCCTCAAGCTTGTCCGCCACCTCTGCCGTGGAAGTCTTGGTGCGCACAAAGACAAGCATCGCATCAAACTCCTCCACCTCAAGCACCCGGGTCAGGGCATCCATCTTGTGATGGCGGGTCACAACGATGTGGCGCTGATCGATAGCGGTCACGGTCTCGGTCTTGCCCTTGACCTTGATCTCCATCGGATCGGTCAGATGCTTTCGCGCCACGCGACGAATCGCATCCGGCATGGTCGCGGAGAAAAGCGCCACCTGACGTGTCTCCGGTGCCTGATCGAAGATCCACTCGATATCATCAACGAAGCCCATCTTCAGCATCTCATCGGCCTCATCCAGTACCAACGCCTGGATGCCCTTCAGAGAGAGTGTGCGGCGACGCAGATGATCCATCACCCGCCCCGGTGTCCCGACGATGACATGTACCCCCCGCTTGAGCTGACGCAGCTGGGTCGACATGCTCTGTCCGCCATAGAGGGGCAGGACGTGGAATCCCTCCAGATGGCGGGCGTAGCTCTGGAACGCCTCGGAGACCTGCAGTGCCAGCTCACGGGTCGGCGCCAATACCAGCACCTGGGGTTCACGTTGTTTCAAATCGATACGGCTCAGCAGCGGCAGAGCAAAGGCTGCGGTTTTGCCGGTACCGGTCTGGGCCTGGCCCAGCAAATCCCGTCCCTCCAGCAGGTGCGGAATACACTGTGCCTGCACTGCTGTCGGAGTTTCATACCCCAGCCGCTGGATCGACCTTAAAACAGGCGTGGCCAGTTCGAGATCGTCGAAAACGATAGAAGTTGGATCGGAAGACATGGGGAACAGCACCTCGAACAGGGAGAAAATCCACCGAGGAGGCTCAATGGAAGGGACGGGAAAGGCGCGTAATTATACAGATTTTGGCCATAGCTGGATAGCATCACTCGCTAAAACCTTAAGATTTAGCACTACCGATCATCGAACAGACAAAAAAATGTTATTGAATTTTCACATTTCAGCTCCATACTGGCTACGCTTATTAGGTTATGTTCCTCCCATAACAAATAACCGCCAACCACCTCTCTGGACTGGTGCCGCCACTGTAGGCCCCCATATTTACCATGAAAACGTTACGACGACTTTTCAGAAATGCTCCCGTGCCTATTGCCATCAAATGGTCAATCGCCATCGGCACCCTGATTTCACTGGTAATGGGCACCCTGGGCTGGTTTCTGATCACCCAGCAGAACCGCATCCACATGCAGGAAGTGGAGATCTTCGGCACGGCACTGGTAGAGCAACTCTCTCACTCCTCGAGTGAACCTCTGCTCGCTGACGACCTATTCAACCTCCAGGGGTTGGTCAGCAGACAGACCCAAAGTCGCGATATCGTGGGTGCTGCCATCATCGGTTTGCGCGGCCTGCGCGCTGACTCGGGAATCGTGCCGGAAAAGCTGGACGATGCAGATGAACAGAACTCCCGAGTATGGTTCTGGCGCGATGAAGACGGAATCTCCCATCCTGTGATTACCTTCACCACGCCAATCCGCTTCCGCGACACCACCGCGGGTCAGGCGATCATCACTCTCGACCGGGAATTTCTCGACCGTCATCAGCTCGCCACTATCCGTATCATCGCCTATGCCACCTTGGGCCTGATCCTGATCGCCGCCCTGCTCTCATACGCACTGAGCCGTCGACTTTCACGCCCTATCACCCTGCTTGCACAGGCAGGAGAAAAAAAAATTGGTGCCGACTTTGCCGAAAGTATCGATGCGGGGCGCAGGGACGAGATTGGCCAGGTCTACGCCCACTTCGATCGTATGTCCTTGGGACTGCTGGAGAAAGATCAGGTTGAAGCAGCCCTCTCCCGCTACGTCTCACCGGTGGTGGCAAACAAGATTCTCTCCAATCTGGCTCAGCCCCGTCTGCCGAACCAACAGGTGGATGGCTCGGTGCTCTTTTGCGACATTGTCGGTTTTACAGAATTTTCGGAGAATCTGCCACCTGACGAGGTCGCAACCATGCTGAACCTCTATCTGGGTTATATCGCCGAGGCGGCCAATCTCAGTCATGGATTTGTCGATAAGTTCATCGGCGACAGTGCCATGATCCTGTTCGGCGTACCGGATTCAGATCCGAAGCATGGCCAACACGCCATCCGCTGCGCCTGGCTGATTCAGGCACTGGTCAAGCAGCTCAATCGTCAGCGTGTGGCTTCTCCGATCCACTTTCGTATCGGCATCAACAGCGGAGTCATGCTGGCGGGCAATATCGGCATCCCGGAGCGTCTGGAGTTCACCGTTGTGGGTGACACCGTCAACCTCGCCTCACGGCTCTGCTCCCTGGCGCCGGCGGATGGTATTATCATGAGCGAAACAACTGCCATACAGCCCCACATTGATGAGATGATTGAACTGACTGAACAAGCACCCATCCAGGTACGCGGACGAAAAAACCCGGTAACACCCTCCATCGCAGGCACACCCTCCTCCGAATTCGGTCACTGGTTGATGAATGCCATCAGCACTATCCTCGACAATGGAACAAGGGGATGAAACAGCTGCTTCTGCTGGCACTGGTGCTCATCAACGGTTGCGCACTCAATCCCCTGAAAAAAGAGGAGCAGCCCAAGCCAATACCAATCGACGACTCACTTGCCAGCGCCCAAACACTGGCACAGGATGGCCGTTTGGGCGAGGCCGTGGCCCTTCTCGAAACTGCCATCCTGCAAGAAAATGACAACACAGCCCTTCAGGTCACGCTCGATAAGCTGCAACAACAAAAGAGCGCACTACGACATGAGTTACAAGATCGTTTACTGATTGCAGAGGTCCATGGAATGCAGCGGGAGCTCCCGCTGATGGAGAGGCTCTCCCTTTCGGAATCAGGCGACGGCTATCTTCGTTCCAGGCTAATGGACAAAAAAACCAGGCTGCAACGCAGCCATAAAGAACTCTCCGACTGTGGCTGGCGTTATGCGAAAATAGACCGGGAGCTGGCAATAACCTGTCTGAACCTTGCTCAATCGATCCACAATGACGTCACCGACCTACGGCTGCTCACACAACTGCAGGAGAAAGAGCAGCTTGCCAATGAGACGCATAAACAGGAAGCACGTCTGGCACGCGAAATGGCTTGGACCACCCGCAATCAGCAGCGTATTGCACAGGCAAAAAGCTTTTTGAAGCAAAATATCCTGCTTGAAGCGCGTTATCTGATCAGGCTGGTATTAATAGAAGACCCCAAAAATAGTGAGGCTAAAAAATTGCTTTCGCAGTTGGAAGCCAAACTTAAAGGTCACGTCGATACCCTGCTGGAAGCTGGTGACCGACTCTACCGGGATGACGAGATAGAAGGCGCCAAAGCGGCTTGGCACGCGGCCCTGAACCTGGACCCAAGTGATGCACGGGCCAAAGAGAAGATCAAGCGCGCCCAGAAAGTACTCGACAACCTGAAGTCACTTAAAAAGCCGGAGTAACTCATCCGTACGCCGAATCCCGCAAGCTCCATCCCGGCTGCTGATTTCCCAGTTCTCGCGTATAGACCCTGAATCGCCCAGGGTTATGGCCTGTGACAGGGCCTGGAACAGCAGTATCCGGCAGTTGCAAGTGGATATTGGCCGCTGATCCGGTACAATCCCGCCCTGCGCAATGCGGGACACAAACCCTTTATGCTGAATTCCCCGCGTCCGTGTATCCGTCTCAGGGATTACGCATACAGCGAGATGCGCTACAAGGTGCCACCCCGAACCGATCCGGAATGCGCCAAGCGTCTGATGGAGCTTGCCCAGGAACTGGTCGATCTGCGTTGGGAGACTTAACGAACACATGACCGGGCAGGAACCCACCGAATCCAGCCGGTCGCTTAGGAAGCAATTCGGATGATAAAAGCGCTTTCAAGTTGCCTTATGGGATTGCTGCTCTCATCAGCTGCCCAGGCGAACAGTTGGCTCCCCAGCACCCCAGTCTCGTTTTATGAAACCAGCTACGAAATGCAGTATCTTGCCGCAACGCTGAACGAGGAATCCTGGCTGACCAAGGCTGCTGAAGGGACCGAACAGCCGTTATCACTCAATGACCGTCCCTACGGCTTTGGCAGGGAACTGGACGACGACAGCCCTGCTGACTGGGATGGAATCAAACGGGATGCATTCTACTTCATAGGCTACCAGGCAACAGCCATCGCCGTGCTCTACGTAATGCCGGAAAGCATCTCCCAGTGGAGCGACGAGGACAAAAGCAACTACAGCTTCTCCAAGTGGTGGGATAACGTCACAAACCCAATCTGGGATGGGGACCACTGGTGGATCAACTACATCCTGCATCCCTATTGGGGGATGGCCTACTATACCCGTGCACGGGAGCGTGGTTATGACGAGATGAGTTCATTTTGGGCATCCGTCGCCTTCTCCTCAATGTATGAATTCGGACTCGAAGCCCTTTTTGAACCGGTCTCGATACAGGATCTGATCTTTACGCCCGTGATCGGCAGTATGCTCGGCTACTACGTGGAAGGTGTACGTACCAATATCAAGGCACAGCGCCACTACAGTTTCGGTGACAAAACCCTCCTGGTACTCACAGACCCACTGGGAGCCGCTAACAGCATAGTGGATGGCTGGTTTAGTAGTGATGTGGAATCTGACCTGAAATTTCGATCCTTTGTCAGAGAAAATTACTACACCAACTCAGAACCCGAAGCATGGAGTGACTCGCCCTACCACACTGAACGCGTGGTAGGTGATTATCTCGGTCTTGAGATGAACCTAAACTGGCGCTAAAAAGGTAGAAAGATAACAGATTTATTTTCGTAGGTCGGGTTAGCACAGCGTAACCCGACAAGATCCTACCCCGCAGCAAGCAGACAGCTTTCGACAAGTAGCCACGCTACCCGTTGCATGCCTTCCCGTTGCATTGACCCGTTCCAGTCCCTCTATCCGAGCCTGCCATCGGTTATACTGACGCATAATCAGGCCGGTTTGATACCATCAAAATCTATACATCGTAATTTTGGATAACCGAGTCATGGGTTACTGATATTTGCTCATATGGAAGCCGATGCGGCGATTTGTTGTAGTCACCTGCCTGCTGCTGGCCACTGCTGCCGCGCATGCTTTGGACATAGCGGTGCAGATAGAAGGCCTGGACGGCGAGCAGGAGGCTAATGTGCGTGCTTTCCTCTCCCTGGAGCAGGAGAAGACACGGAAGAGGCTGACCGAGGGTCGGTTGCGTCTGCTACACAGGGAGGCACCGGCAGAGATTCGTCGGGCGCTGCAACCCTTCGGCCACTTCAAACCCAAAATTGAATCCAAACTTGAACAGAATGAGGCAGGTTTTCAAGCCCTCTACCAAATCCAGCCCGGCCCCCGGATAAAACTGGCAAAAGTCGAGTTCAATGTCACCGGTCCAGGCAGGGGGGATACCCTGTTTGTCATGGGACTCGACCTGTACGAAAACGACTTTCTGGATCAGACCCGCTACAAGATCCTTAAGCAGCAACTGCTATCCGGCGCCATAGAGGCCGGATATCTCGATGCCAGCTACAGCATCCATGAAGTACGGGTGGACCTGGACAGGTACCAGGCTGAGATCCGCCTGGAACTGGAGAGCGGCCCGCGCTACCGGTTTGACGAGGTGCGCTTCGTTCAGGACATACTGAATCCCGAGTTTCTTGCACGCTACCTGCGCTTCGGTCCCGGCGACCCGTTCAGCCACGAACAGTTGCTGACACTGCAGTCCAACCTTATCGATAGCGAGTACTTCAGCCACGTGGAGGTCCGCACTCTGCGTGATGAGGCTGTGGAAGACCGGGTGCCCACCGAAGTGGTACTGACGCCCAACAAACCAAACCGTTACCGGATCGGACTCGGCTTCACCACCGACACAGGGCCACGCGTCACCCTGGACTGGAAGCGTCGTCTACTCGGCCGTAACGGCCATCGCATGCTCAGCGAACTGCGCCTGTCCGCACCTCACAGCTCGTTAAAGACAGAATACACCATCCCACTGGAGCGCCCGTCCAGGGACTCCCTCTCATTCTCGGCCCAGGGAGACCGTTTCGACACCGATGCCCGCCGCGGTGAACGACTGCTGCTCAATAGCGCCCGTTCAGTGGGTCTGGAGAATCACTGGCGGCGCACCATAGGCATTGACTACTCCTACGAAGACTTTGAGGTGGGTGCGCAGGACGACAACGCCTTACTGCTGGTGCCTTACGTGAGCTGGTCGCAGCTGCGCAGTGACAGTCTCTACTACATTCAGCGCGGCCATAGGGTCAACCTGCGTTTCGAGGGAGCCGCCGAGCAACTGCTCTCCAGTACCAGCTACCTCCAGGTTCATACCAACAACAAGCTCATCCGTGGCCTCGGCGACGGCAACTGGCGTATCCTCACCCGAATGGAACTGGGAGCCACCCTGACGCAAAGTCTGATGGAACTGCCCGCTTCCAAACGTTTCTTCGCCGGCGGAGACAACAGTGTGCGCGGTTTTGGGTGGGAGGAGATCGGCCCTCAGGACTCGACCGGTGCGGTTATCGGCGGACGTTTTCTGGCGGTGGGCAGTATCGAGTTGGAACGTTTGCTTGCGGAAAAGTGGAGTGCCGCCGTGTTCGCCGATGCAGGCAACGCCTTCGACCCGGATTACGCTGCCGACATCGAATACAGCGTCGGTTTCGGTGTGCGCTGGCACTCACCGGTGGGACCCATTCGGGTGGATCTGGCCAGCGCCCTGAGCCAGGATGAACCCTCAGTGCGTCTGCACATCGTTATCGGTCCCGAGTTATGAGCTGGCGCCTCCTCATTCTGCGCAGTCTGGCAACCCTGATCAACACCATTCTGCTGGCCTCCGTCTGCCTCATCCTGGGACTGGGCTTTGTTGCACACAGCGAAAGCGGCACCCGTTGGCTGTTCGATCTGGCCAGGGATCTGGCACCGGGTGAGCTGCAGGCAGTCAGTCTCAAGGGACGCCTCACCGGCCCGCTGTACCTTACAGGACTCAGCTATCGTGATGGCGATCTATTGCTGGAGATCAGCCATCTGAATCTGGATTGGCAGCCCGTCGCCCTGTTGCAGCGACGCCTGCAGATCCTCTCCCTGGCACTGAACCAGAGCCGTCTGACATTGCCGCAAACAGCGTCAGACAACACCCCAGCCGAGCCATTTCCCGGCCTCGCCCTACCCCTTGAGCTGGTGTTGAAATCGGTAGAGGTAACCGACTTCCATCTCATCCAGCCCACGGCTGCCGAACCTGTCATCATCGAACAGATCAGCCTGGCTGGCCAAACTTCCGGTGAAACACTGAAAATCAATCACCTGGAAGCCACTGCCCTTGGCGCTCAAGTGGAGGTCAACGGAAATGTACGCCTGATTCCAACACTGCCCCTGGAATTGCAGTTGCAGTGGCGTTATCAGCTGCCGGAGGGTCCCGGACTGTCAGGACAGGGCCGCTTCGCCGGCAACCTGACCGAACTCAAACTTGAGCAGACCTTCTCCCCCCCCCTGTCCACAAATCTGAACGCCACTCTGTACGAGCTGGAAACAGCACCCCGCTGGGATGCCAAACTTGCGCTGAATGACACGGATCTCGGTGCCTTCGTCGCTGACTTTCCTGCCAGAATCAGCGGACGGCTACAGACAACCGGTAGCCCTGAGATGGCCAAAGCTGACGGCAATCTAAAGCTGACCGAGCACTCCCTGGGGGAACTGAACACGGCGCTTGCCATCACCTATGAAGCGGGCAGTCTGGTTGCCAAGCACCTGCAAATCACCACCCCCGCAGGCGCCAGGATTGAAGGACGTGGACGATACTTTGCCGACGATGCTCAAGGCGTGTTCGATGCCGACCTCTCCTGGAGCAACCTGCGCTGGCCTCTGGCTGGGGAGACAATCCAGGTACGCAGCAATCAGGGCCGATTGAAAGTCGACGGTCAGCCAACGGACTACCACTACCAACTCAGCCTGGATGCGCTCATCCCGGATCAGCCGGCACTCGCGCTGGAGGCATCCGGCAATGGCAATACCGATGGCCTGGACTTTGAGGCGCTGCACATCCTCCTGCCCGAAGGAGAGATCGACGCTTCCGGCCGGGCGGACTGGACACCACAGCCAGCCTGGGATCTAAATCTTACAGGCGCCGGTATCAATCCCGGACAGTTCCATCCTGACTTTCCCGGCAAGCTGGCGCTGGATCTGACTAGCCGAGGCCAGCTGTTGGAAGACGGCCCCCAGGTTGAAATGAAACTGGCACGGCTGGATGGTGAGCTGCGTGGCTATCCGATCAAAGCCAAAGGCGACCTGAAACTCGCCGCTGAGACGTTACAAATAGACAGTCTGGCGCTGACCTCCGGCAACAGCGTGGCCCACATCGATGGTACGGCCGGTGACGTACTGAACCTGGAGTGGAGCCTGCAGGCTGATGACCTGGCCAGTCTGTGGCCCGGCCTGAGTGGCTCCCTCCAGGGCGAAGGCCGCCTGAGCGGTAGCCGGGAGACACCGCAAATTCACGCCGACATCGGCGGCAAGGCTATCGGTTTCGAGGCATATGAGGTGGCTGAACTTCAGGTACAGGCGGCGCTGGATCTGAGTCGCAACCAGCAAGTGGAGCTGGACCTGGCGGCCCAAGGCCTGAAGTCGGGCACCTTGCAGTGGCAACAATTGTCACTGAGTGCCAAAGGCGCACGCACCGCACACCGCATCGAGCTTAATCTGGACAGTCAGCAGGCACCGGCAGCGCAACTGACTATTGATGCCGGGCTGGATGAAAACGACAGCTGGAGCGGACATCTGCAGACACTGGCCCTCACGCTGCCCGAAATCGGCCGTTGGGATCTGGATCGCCCCACCGCTTTTTCTCTGTCACCCAAAACCCAACGGGTGCAGGAGCTGTGTCTGGCTGCCGGTGAAGGACGCCTGTGCGCTGACTTCGACGGGAATGCGGAGCATGGCTGGAAGGCAAAACTGGACGCACCGGCCTTTCCCCTAACCTTCTTCCAGCAGTGGATGCCAGCGGAGCTGGCACTCACGGGGCACAGCGACCTGGCAGCAGACTTTCACACCGATCCCGAGGGGACAATCCTCGGCCGTGCCGATATCAAACTACCCAGGGGAGAGCTGGTTTTCGAACTGAATGGTGAACCCCGCCGAGTGGATTTCTCCGGTGGCAATCTACAGGGGAAGCTGGACGCCAAGGGTGCCCATGCTGAAATCACTATACCTCTGGCCGATCTGGGAGAGATCGACGGGGAGATACGTCTGCCGGGGGTGAATACCGCAGACCTGGATCCGGACAGGCAGCCCCTGACGGGTCACCTGAAGGCACGCATCAACGACCTGGGTCTGGCCTCAGTGGCAGCGCCGCAATTACAAAATGTGGCGGGGTTCATCGATGTGGATTTCGTCCTGTCCGGCCTTTTGGGCAAACCAGAAATCAAGGGAAAAGCAGAGCTGAAGGAGGGTGCCCTGGACATCCCTGAACTGGGGTTGGAGCTGCGCGATATTGGCATGAACATAAATGCCCCAACGCTGGACCGACTGGTACTGCAGGGTAAAGTCAGTTCCGGCGGCGGCACCCTGACGCTGGAGGGCGAGACTCTCGTCAAACCGGCAGAAGGTTATCCCACCCGCCTCAAGATACAGGGAAAGGATTGGGTAGCGGTAAACATTCCGGAAGCGGAGATGCACGTATCACCGGATCTGCTGATCCTGCACACCAGCAAACGCTCTGAACTTGACGGCGAGATTCACATCCCCTACGGTCGTATCCGACCAAGGGAGCTGCCCGCCTCCACGGTATCCGACACGCCGGACCTGGTGATTGTGGGTCGTGACGCGCCACAGCACGAGCAGAATGATCCAAACTTTCACTCCAAGCTGCGCATCATCTTCGGCGACAGGGTCAGTTTCGAGGGTTTTGGCCTGCGTGCTGATCTCACCGGCAACCTGCTGCTGATCGATGAACCGGGCAGACCGGTCATAGGCCGCGGCAGAGTGGGTGTGACGGACGGCACCTATCGCGCCTATGGACAGGATCTCAAAATAGAACGCGGTTACGCCCTGTTCGCCGACAGCCCTGTGGACAATCCGGGCCTGGACGTTCAAGCAGTACGCGAAGCTGGAGAGGTAACCGCCGGCTTGCGGGTAAGCGGCACCCTGAAGACGCCCAAGCTTTCACTCTACTCCACCCCAACCATGACCCAGAGCGAAATCGTCTCCTATCTTCTCACCGGGCATCCGCCGGGAGAATCCAGTGGAGATGTAAGCGTAGTCGCGGCACTACAGGCTGCGGGTGTGGGCAGCCTCGCCACCGAAGCCGGCCGTCAGTTGGGATTGGAAGAGCTACGAATAGAAGCGGGCAGCAGCCTGGCCGAGGCCTCTGTGGTGGCAGGCACCTATCTATCGCCACGCCTGTATGTGCAATACGTCAACGAACTCGCCACGCGCGAGACCAAGCTGCGACTGCGCTACGACCTCACAGACAAACTACAGATTCAGACGGAAACCGGCCGTTCACAGGGAGTGGATATTTTCTACACCATCGAGCGTTAAACCAGGCGAAACCACGCTGGACGACATTTTTTCCTATGTTGAGCTGGACTCCACCGGAAAACCCTCCAGGCGCCATTCCGGCAGACCACCATCCAGACGCCGGGCTTTAACGCCTCTCTCCCGCAGTTTCGAAACGGCGTCGAATGCCAGTACACAATGTGGCCCACGGCAGTAGGCAACGACCTCCTGGGAAGGATCAAGTGCATCCAGCTGCTTTTCCAATTCTGCCAGCGGAATATTGATCGCACCCGGCAGATGTCCCGCTGCATACTCTTCCGGCGGACGCACATCCAGTACAGTCACCAGACCATCCCTGACCCTCTCCAGCAATTGTGCCGCTGGCACAGGTTCCAGGCTGTCCTTGACCTTAAGATAGTCATCGACAAGACGATCCACGTCAGCCAGGTGGCGCTCCGCCACTTCTCTTAGAGAGCCAAGCAGGGCCGAGACATCCATACCACTCAACCGGTAGTAGACCTTGTGTCCCACTTTGCGGTTGATGACCAGTCCGGCCTGCCTGAGCTGCTGCAGATGTTGGGAGGTATTGGCCACGGTCAGACCTGAGACCCGGGCCAAGGCATCCACGCTACGCTCGCCCTGGGCCAGAAACTCCAACAGTTCCAGCCGGTGGCCATTGCTCAGCGCCTTGGCGACACGGGCAAACTGGCTGAAAAGATCGTGTTTAAAATGACCTGTTGACATATCAACCCAACTATACTTCAATCATTCAAGGGATCTATTGAATTAATGATAATTAAATTAAAGTATAGCAGACAAGAGTGTGGAGGATAGTGAATCATGAACTGGCACGACTGGATTCTGGCCAATGAGTTGCCCATTCGTCTGAGTTTTTTCTTCGGCATCTTTGCCGTTATGGCAGGGTGGGAAATCCTCTCACCCGCCCGCACCCTCACCGTCCCCAAGGGTATCCGCTGGGCCAATAATCTGGGACTGGTGTTTCTAAACAGCATTGTGCTGCGACTGCTTTTTCCTGCGGCTGCGGTGGGTGTTGCCGCCCTTGCCGAGCAGCAAGGTTGGGGGCTGCTCCACTTCTACGACATCCCCTTCATATTATCGGTCGTCATTGCAGTGATAGCGATGGATTTTGTCATCTACCTGCAGCATGTGATGGTCCACGCGATACCTGTTCTTTGGCGCCTGCACCGGGTCCATCACGCCGACCTGGACTACGATGTCACCACCGGCGCCCGCTTCCATACCCTGGAGATCATCCTCTCCATGCTGATCAAGTTCGCCACCATTCTGCTGCTGGGTCCACCCGTCGTGGCTGTGGTGATCTTCGAGGTGGTGTTGAATGCCACTGCCATGTTCAACCACAGCAATATCCGACTGCCGGCAAGCCTGGACCGGGTAGTGCGCTGGTTCCTGGTCACGCCTGATATGCATCGGGTACACCATTCAGTGGAGGACGATGAGACGAACAGCAACTTCGGTTTCAGCCTGCCCTGGTGGGATCGGCTCTTCGGCACCTATCGTGATCAACCCAGAGGCGGTCATGAAGGCATGACCATAGGCATCCACAAATACCGCGATCCGAAACAGGTCAACCAGCTGCCCGGTATGCTGGCACTACCCTTTGTCGGCAAGATCAGTGGTTACGCCATCAACCGCCGCGAATGGAGCAACAGCGATGAAAAATAAAGGGCTGTGCCGCTTTTGGCGAGATGGCGCAATGAGATAAGGATGCCCCACCCGTAAAAACTGCAGTCGAAGTCTGATATGGAGCCGATCATGAACACTCTGATCATCTTGAATGACCCACCCTATGGCACGGAACGCAGCTATCACGGTCTGCGCCTGGCCAAGGCACTGAACAAGACAGATGCGAAGGTCACGGTATTTCTGCTGGCCGATGCAGTGGTCTGTGCAAAACGCGGGCAGAAGGTACCCCAGGGATTCTACAACATCGAACTGATGCTCAAATCCATCTTACGTAAGGATGAGGTACTGCTCTGTGGCGCCTGTATGGATGCCCGTGGTTTTACGGACGATGACATTGTGCAAGACGCCCGGCGCAGCACCATGGCGGAACTGGCAGAACGCACCTTGACGTCGGACAAGGTGTTGGTGTTTTAACCTCGTTTGGCTGCATAACCCACGCAAAGATTTCTCATGCACACAGGCATAGGAGGTCAGGCAATGTTCAAGCGACTAATTTGGCTTTCAATGGATTTTCCGCACAGCACGCTGCTGCTGGTACTGTTGGCCACACTGGCTTTCGGCTTTCAGTTTCAAAAAAAACATACGAGACGCTGCAACGCCAGGCCGAATGCTGCCTCGATTGTGGCGTTCCTGGCTGCCGCAATGCATGATGCCCATTGGGTAATTTCGTCCCAGACTGGCTCGAAGCTGCTGCCTGCAGGGATTGGCAAACAGCCGGAGACCTGGTCCGAATTCGTGACAGAATCCTGCAATCCAGTCGACGCAAGTCACTGGCGGACAACCCGGAGGAGTAACATCCATGTCCACCCTGCCCCATCGAATACCTTTTTTTCTACTCCTGTTCCTGTTTTGGCAGGGTCAGGTTCTTGGATTGACCCTTTCCGGCGTGGTGATGGATGATGAAGAAACTGTTGCCGATGTAGAGATAATGCTGACCGACGCGAGCAACAATGTCGTCCTGGACAGTGTAGATACCAACAGGAAAGGTGCATTCCGTTTTTCCGTCAAACCGGGTATTTTCAACATTGGCGCTTTCAAAAACGAATATGCCGTTGTCTGGACCAGAGGCGTGGCAGTAAAAGACACCGACATTTCAATCAGGATCGAGATCATGCCAAAGGCGTTTGCGGAAGATCCGTTATCAGCATCTGATGATTGCGAGTGAATAAACCGCCCCACCACAAACGGTCTGAATATTTAAACGACGGGGAATCAAACCCAAAGAGATGAAAGATCAGCATTGTGAAATCACCAAAGCTGCCGCCGGGACGGATAATGCACAAGACCGGCTTTGGCCCTCCCCCGCCTATACGCAACAGGTCGAGGCATTGAAGAACGCGATAGGCAAAAAAATCTATCTCGTCGAACTCAAACCCGGTGATATCAACATGGGCATCCGCCTTTCGGATACTGCCTTTGAATTGCTGGATGTTGTCGATTTCCCACGGCCTGACCCCACAAAAGGGATCGCCCCACACCTGATCCTGCTCGACGATGGCCGAGGCATCAATCTGGGACACATTGCGCGGATTTCATTGAACACCCCTTTCAGCCCTTCTGCCGCCAACACTCTCTACCAGGATAGATTCCTGATGCAGAGTCTTCTGTTGCGTGAGCGGCGGCTTTCCAAGGTCTCTATTGCCGCAAAATCCAAAGCGTTGCTTGGAAGAATGCTTGGGAAACCGTTGGATAATCCGATCATAGAGAACGGGGGATCTATCTTTGAGTCTGATGTGACCGCCAAAAGAAAACGGGTGAAGAAATCACAATAATATTCAGGCAAGGAAGTTGAAGCCCCAGCCAACCAGAGTGAATGCCACGGCCAATACACCGGCAAACAGGGCCAGCGCCTGCCACTTGATGACCTTGCGCAGGATCAGCATCTCGGGCAGCGATAGGGCCGCCACACTCATCATCAAGGCAAGCGTAGTGCCCACGGCAACCCCTTTTGTGAGCATCGCCTCGGCCACCGGAATCACCCCGGTGGCGTTTGAATAGAGGGGAATGCCCAACACCACGGCCGCCGGTACCGAGTACCAGGCATCGCCTCCCAGATATTCACCAACCCATTGTTCAGGCACAAACCCGTGGAACAGGGCGCCCACGCCTATGCCCAGTACCACCCACTTCCAGATTCGCCCGACAATCTCCTTCACCTCCGCTACCGCATAGCGATGTCGGCCAGCGAAGGATCTGTCGGGCTCGGGTAGGTCAGCCTCTCCCATGTGGATCTTCCAGACGTAATCCTCGACCCAACGTTCCGGCCTGAATACCTGCATCGCCAAACCGCCGAACCAGGCAACCAGTAACCCCGCCGTTACATAGAGCGCCGCCAGTTTCCAACCGAGGATGCCAACCAGGATTACTGCGGCAACTTCGTTGATCATCGGGCTGGCGATAAGAAAGGAGAAGGTGACGCCCAAAGGTATTCCTGCCTCCACAAAACCGATGAACAGCGGCACCGAAGAGCAGGAGCAGAATGGCGTCACCGCACCGAGTGAGACCGCGACCCCCCGTGCCTGCCAATCGGGGCGACCACGCACAAATCTGCGAACCCGCTCCGGGGACAGCAGTGCCCGCAGCAGCCCCATGAGATAGATGACAATAACCAGAAGTGCAAATATCTTGGCCAGATCCATGACGAAGAAGTGCAGCGCCGCGCCTGCGGATGATTGCGGATCCAGGCCCATGCCTTGATAGATCAGCACGTTTGCCAGGACCTCAAACATCTACAGCTTCTTTCTTCTCATGGGGTACATCAGGAAGGCGAAACGAAAGCAGCGCAGCCACTAACAAGAACCCGGCCGACCACCAGAGACACCCCACCAGCCCCTGCGTCTGGTAGGCCCAACCGGAGAGCATTGTACCCACCAACCGGCCGCCTGCATTCGCCATATAATAAAAACCGACATTCATCGAGACCTTGTCAAAATCGGAATAGGCAAGAATCAAATACGAGTGCACAGCTGAGTTGATGGCAAAGACGATACCGAAAAGAATCAGACCGAGGATCAGCACCACTTGCGAATCCCATCCCTGCCCCAACGCCAGAGCTAAGCCTGCGGGGATGAACACAAGCAGAAAGGCAGAGTTGCGCGCAGTATTGCCGCCAGGCCCCTGACCGTGATGAGTGTGCCGTACCACTCTTGGAGCGGCGGCCTGCACGAAACCGTAGCCGATCACCCACAGCGCCAGGAAACCACCCACCCAGGAGAACTCCCACTTCAGCACGTCATAGAGGAACACCGGCAGACCCACCACAAACCAGACATCACGGGAACCGAACAGGAAGAAGCGGGCCGCCGACAGCCAGTTGATCGCCGGAATCTTGGAGAATACCTGGGTGAACTTGGGTTTGGATTTCATCTTGCCCACACCGGAGGGCAATAACACGGCTGTTACCACCAGCACTACCAGCAACATACCCGCCAGCACAGCCAGCGCTGCCCGAAAACCGATCCACTCCAACAGGGCCGCTCCGATAAAGAACCCCGCCCCCTTGAGGGCGTTCTTGGAGCCGGTAAGCACGGCAACATACTTGAACAGCTTCGACTCACCACCACCGCTTAAGGTTTTCACGCTGGCCTTGGCAGACATCTTGTTCAGATCTTTTGCGATGCCAGACAACGCCTGGGCAGCCATCACAAAAGGTACGGAGAGCAAGGCATCCGGCACAGTGAGCGCCAACAGTGCCACCACCTGCATCCCCATACCGATATGCATGGTGAGATTCAGGCCGATACGTGCTCCCAGCCACCCCCCCACCAGGTTGGTGACAATGCCGAAGAACTCATAGAAGAGAAACAACATCGCCACCTCGAAGGGCGAATAGCCCAGCAGGTGGAAGTAGAGTACCACCAACATGCGGATGGCACCGTCGGTGATGGTAAAGGCCCAATAGCCGCCGGTGACTGTCAGGTAGTTTCTGAGGTTATTATCCATTATCGGCCATTGTCATGAGAGAGTTAACAGCAGGCGGCAACCCGACAGACCGCCTCGCGAATCAGGGTCTCCGGCAGTGCTTCATAGGTCTCTCCGCCAAAGGTCACGGTTCTGCAATCCGTCGGCTGGCCAGTGAATTCACAGCAGGAATCGCAGTGACTCTTACCCGAACTGGCCTCGGGTAGGATTGACTCGATAGGTCGTCCATTGATGAGAATGAGATTGGACTGATCGATCTCATCCATATCCAGCAGTGTCTCCTCCAATCTGATATCCCAGCCCGATGGCTGACACTCTTTTGCGAGCCGTTCGATTAGCATATCCAAAGCTACACCTGTATCGGTGCAACGGACACAGGTATTTCCCGCTTTCTCAATATGTCGCCATTCGACAACCAGTCTCTTGTCATGCATGTCTCTATCCTCCAGCGATCACTGATCAGTGTTAGAAAAACTCATAAAAAACTGGCCACTTTGCCTGCAACATCCATCATCCGTTCCACATAACCCCACTCGTTGTCATACCAGGCATAGATTTTGACTTGAGTGCCATCGACCACCATGGTGGAGAGCGCGTCGACGATGGAGGAGCGCGAATCATTGAGATAGTCGACAGAAACCAGCGGCCGCTCCTCATAGCCCAGAATCCCTTCCAATTCACCCTCGGCAGCCTCTTTGAAGTAGCCGTTAACCTCTTCAACCGTTACCGGACGACTGGCCTCGAAGACGAAATCGGTGAGTGAAGCATTGAGCAGCGGCACCCGCACGGCGTGGCCATTGAGCTTGCCGGCCAGCTCAGGAAATATCCGGGTGATCGCCTTGGCCGACCCCGTCGAGGTGGGAATCAGCGACTGACCGCAAGCCCGCGCCCGGCGCAGATCCTTGTGACCCTTATCGACGATGGTCTGGGTATTGGTGATATCGTGGATGGTGGTCATGCAACCATGTTTGATGCCGATCCGCTCATGCATCACCTTGACCACCGGCGCCAGACAATTGGTGGTACAGGAAGCGGCGGTCAGCAGATGATTCACCGCTGGGTCGTAAAGATCGTCATTAATTCCGTAGACAATGTTAAGCGCACCTTCGGTGGGTGCGGCCACGATCACCTTCTTCACACCCTGTTCGAAATAGGCATTCAGGGAGTCCGGCTTTTTGTGGTGTTTACCGGTGGCCTCGATGACGATGTCACAATCCGACCAATCAGTATCCCCAATTTGCATATTTGATGAGTAGGCCAACGGCTTGCCGTCGACGATCATCACTTCATCATCCGACGCGGTTCCAAGATCCCAGGTGCCGTGCACCGAATCAAACTTGAGCAGGTGCGCTGAACCCTCAGCATCCGTGGCAATCTCATTGACGCGGACAATCTCAAACTCGTCCCTTCCCCAACCTGCCCGCAGACCCAGCCGACCCATGCGACCAAAACCGTTGATGCCAATTCTTACAGTCATCTCTATCTCTCCTTAAGGTAGTCTATTCAGCGATCCATTGACGGACCAGATCTGGACCCGGCAGGCCACCGGCATGAACCACCTTGCCATCGACCACCACACCAGGGGTGGACATCACACCGTAGCCCATGATCTCCGCCATGTCGGTAATCTTTTCGAGTTCGATCTCCGCGCCTGCCTGTTCTGCGGCAATTCGGATCAGATTGGCGGTGGTCTCGCAGTTCTTGCAGCCGGAGCCCAATACCTTGATGTTTTTCATAATCGGTTCCTCTGGATCTTGTAAAAATCAGGCGCTACAGACGCCACTGGGACGGTTGGGCATCTCCGCCAAGGCAACGGTGTCACTGGCAAAAGGCTCTTCATCCCGAATTCCTTCTGCCGTCTTGCGGATCACCGCCTCCACCCAGGGTGGAATCTCCGGGTTGAGACGGTAGTAGATCCATAGCCCAACCTTGCGGTCACTGACCAGTTCCGCCTTGCGCAGACCAGCGAGATGGTGGGAGACCTTGGGTTGGGGAAGTCCCAGCGCTTGGGTCAATTCACAGACGCAAAGTTCTTCATGATTGACAAGCAGGGAGAGGCAACGAAGACGGGTAGGATCGGAGAGCGCCTTGAAAAGCAGTGTGGGCGACATATCGAATCAGCTCTATATCTACGGAAGAAGATATAGAGTATATCTACACAAATAGATATTGCAAAGAAAAATTTGTCTCGCCTACCAAAAAGGTCGGAGTCGATACAGCTCTACCTGTGAGTTGTGACATTCTTAATTTGTCTGTGACCTACATCTCACCTACTTACATATTTTCATCTCGATCACAATTAATTGTGATGCGGTCAATAAAAAATGATGCCTATCATCACTATGAAACGATTTGATACAGCAGAGAAACAGATGGGAAATATCTGTGCATTATATTGCTATACACACATCGGATGCGGCTGAGTCTTATACCGCCTACTCCTCTGATGCGTCTTTCTTATTAGCAAGAGGTAATCAACAAATGAACAAGTCTACCAAGCACGCTTTCCTGGCTTTTACTCTGACTGCAATCAGTACGCCTTATGCAATGGCGGATCACAACAGCATCTGGGGCGAGGGATGGGCCAACATGCCGAACGATATCCATAACACCCGTCTCGACACTATGGATGGCGATAACGAGGAGTTCCTTGACTTCGTTCGCATGGGTGCCGGTGCGGATTCCGTCAACCGTTATGCTGAGGATGGCTCCACAGAGTCAGGCTCCGGTACAGGTAGTGCTTTCCAAAACGGTGTCGGTTCCGGGGCCATGGGCAGCAGTTCAACGAGCGACATGCGTGGCACCCGGGGTGGAAGAAGCTAAAACTTTCGCTCAAGCAAAAAAGGCGCCTCGGTGCCTTTTTTGCCGTTTCATGATGCCACAGAGGAAAAGCATGAAGATGACTATGCAAATCGGCAGACTTAAACATACTGGGGTGATCCTCTGGTGTATCACTATCCTGCTGTTTGCAGCCGAGGTGACTGCAGCTGATCAAACTGCTGCGCCTGACGAGGATGCAGGAAATTTTAACTATCCTATCTCGCTCAACGCCACCTATATATATGACGATAATATCTATGCACAGAATGCTGATGCGCTGGATGATTCCATTCTATTGATATCACCAAGAATCGCCGCAAAATCCTTGTGGGATCGCCACAACCTCACCTTTCGTGCTGGGGCGGATTTAGGGCTCTACAGCACCTATTCCAAAGAGAACTACGAAGATCTTTTTTTCAAACTCCGGGGACGTTATGACCTATCAGACAAAACATCAGTGTTTGGTGGTATTGGCTACAGTCTGGAGCATGAAGGACGCGACTCACCGGAAGACAACCTGAGTGGACTTGAGCCGACCACCTATGATTCAACTGAACTGAGTGCCGGCGTGTCCCACGATATCGGCCTCTATTCACTGCGTCTTGGTATGACCAGTGAATGGCTTGATTATGACAATGTTCCCGCAGTTGACGACTCCCTGATCTATAACGATGATCGGGATAGACGATTGGATAGCGTAGGGCTACAACTAAAGCACAGCGTAACCGACGCCAGTGAATGGTATGCACGAACGCTCTACAATCGCCGCGACTACGATGAGGCATTGAGTCTTGATGGTTACCAACGGGACTCCACCGGCTATCGTGCCGCCCTTGGTTTCAAGTACAAAGCTGAACAGAAAATACTGTTCGACGGCTATCTCGGCTTGATGACGCAGAATTACGATGATCCACGTTTCAGCCGGGTGGATGCGATTGACTTTGGTGGAAAACTCGTTTGGCTGCTCAATTCCAAGAGCCGGTTGAACCTGCTCTTCAATCGCACACTCAACGAAACCACCGTGGCCGGCTCTTCTGGATATCTCCTGACCGACCTGGGGGGTACGCTGGAGTACAATTTCATGCCGAAGACGATCGGCAGTCTCTCCCTCTCGAAAAGTGTTGCGGATTACCAGGAAATAACACGTCAGGATGATCTGTTGTCTTGGGGTGTGGGAGTGAAGCATCTTCCCAACAAGAATCTGTATGTTTCAGCAGACTACAAGATATTTTCCCGGGATACCTCGGATGCCTATCTGTCCGATGGCATGCCAACGGACGAGTACGATTTCGATCGGCAGCGGATCTATTTGACCGTAGGGCTTACTTTTTAAAATGGAAACATACTGATATGGGGATTTCAGCCCCGGAAAAGAGAGTCGTCCAGCATGCTCTCTTTTCCGGCAGCTAATCCACCTACTTGGCCATATAGTGAACACCGCCGAAATGTTTTTGCCCGTCAACGGTTTTGAAAAGCACCATCAACTGATATTTTCCGGCTGATGCCAGGTCATAACCTGCCATATACCAATCCCCCATCTTCATCAGCATCTTGCTGCTCTCTTTGCCGTCGGGGCTGGCCACCTTGGAGTTGGCGGTGATGTCGTTCAGCGTCTGCCCCCCCTTCTCCACCTTGATCATCAGGTTGTGACTACCGCCATGCTGCATACCCTCTTTGGCCTGCATCACATGGAAGCTGACGGTGTAGCCGTCGATCTGGGTCTTCTCCAGGAACATCTTTGGCTGGGAAGCCATAGCATCATGGCTGCTGTGATCCATGCTGTCACCCATGTCGGCATAGCCAACTGCGGCAATGCTGCTGAGGATGGCAAAAGTCAGGCTCTTCAGGACTGTTTTCATGTTGTATCTCCACTCATGTTGATAAAAAAATTGATTGAAGGGGGCGGAGTCAAACCGCCCCAACCACGTCATTTTTTCCGCCATTGTTTGCGCAGTTTGACTCCGACCGCCAGGGATGGCGGAAGTGTCGGTTTGGCCCGGAGCATTCACCGACCGACCCCTGGCACAAAAAGAATCAGGCTTCGCTGTTTTTCAGTAGCTCCTCCGCTTCCTCGACAGTTCCACTGGAATAGAATCGTTCCTTGAACTGCAACACCAGGCCATAGATCACCGGCAGTACCAGCAAGCAGAGCACGGTGACACTCACCATGCCCCCCACCATCGGGGCGGCTATACGTTGCATCACCTCGGAACCGGTGCCGGTGCTCCAAAGGATCGGCAGCAGGCCGGCGATGATGGCGGTGGCAGTCATGGCGATGGGACGCACCCGCTCCGCCGTGCCCTGGAGCACCGCGTCCATCAGTTCGGTTTTGGTCAGACAGCCTGCCTCACCCAGACTGGTCCTCTGGTGGCGCGCCTCCGCCACCGCCTGATCGATGAATGTCAGCACCAGCACACCAATCTCCGCCGCCACCCCGGCCAGGGCGATGAAACCCACCACCACCGCCACCGACAGGTTGAAGCCGTACCAGTAGACCAGCCAGATGCCGCCGATCAGGCCGAAGGGGATGGAGAGCATCACCACCAGCGGCGAACTGAGATTGCCGAAATTGAAGAAGAGCAGCAGGAAGATGATCAACAGCGTCGCCGGTACTACGATGCGCAACCGCTCCTCAGCCCGCTCCATGTACTCGAACTGTCCCGACCAGACCAGGGCATAACCCGGCGGAATCTTCACCTGCTCACTCACGGTCTTCTTGGCCACTGCCACATATCCGCCAATATCCGAGGTGCTGATATCGACATAGATCCAGGCGTTGGGCCGGGCGTCCTCACTCTTGATTACCGGCGGCCCCCGGCGCAGATGGATCTCGGCTACCAGGGCCAGAGGGATGGATTCACCGCCGGGAGTGGGAATCAGCACCCGCTTGAGCCGCGCCGGATCATCACGCAGCTCTCTCGGGTAACGCACGTTGATCGGATAGCGCTCCAGCCCCTCAACCGTGCGGGAGACGTTCATGCCACCGATGGCGGACTGGATCACATCCTGCACATCGCCCAGGGTGAGTCCGTAGCGGGCCGCCTCTTTGCGGTCGATGTCGAAGTCGAGGTAGTAACCCCCAACCGCCCGATCACCGAAGGCGGAGACCGTATCGGGCACCGTCTTCATAACCCGCTCGATCTCTTTCGACAGGGACTCCAGCACTCCGAGATCCGGCCCACTGACCTTGATCCCAATCGGGGTCTTGATGCCGGTGGAGAGCATGTCGATACGGGTCTTGATCGGCATGGTCCAGCTGTTGGACAGCCCTGGGAACTTTATCGTCCCATCCATCTCGTTCATCAGTTCTTTGGTCGTCTTGGTGGGATCGGGCCACTCTTCTCGCGGCTTCAGCCGAATCGTGGTCTCCAGCATCGCCAGGGGCGCCGGGTCAGTGGCGGTCTCGGCCCGGCCCACCTTGCCGTAGACCGTCGCCACCTCCGGAAAGCTGGCAATGATCTTGTCGGTCTGCTGCAACAGCTCCCTGGCCTTGGCGATGGAGATACCGGGATAGGTGGTGGGCATGTAGAGGATGTCCCCTTCATCCAGTGGCGGCATGAACTCACTGCCCAGCTGCTGCAATGGCTGGACAGTAAAACCCAGCAGCGCAACCGCCCCGACCAGGGTCAACCAGCGCACCCGGATCGCCAATGACAATAGCGGACGATGCAGCAGATGGAGCAGGCGATTGATGGGATTTTTCGCCTCTGAGATGATCTTGCCACGGATGAAAAAACCCATCATCACCGGCACCAGGGTCACCGCCAGGATTGCCGAGGCGGCCATGGCATAAGTCTTGGTGAAGGCCAGGGGGCTGAACAGGCGGCCCTCCTGTGCCTGCAGGGTAAACACCGGCAGAAAGGAAACGGTGATGATCAGCAGCGAGAAGAAGAGCGCCGGCCCCACCTCTCGGGCGGAGTTGCCAATGGCCTGCCAACGCTCCCGGTCACTCAGCTTGCGGTCGAGCCGGTGGGCCATCTGTTCCAGATGTTTGTGGGCGTTTTCGATCATCACAATGGCGCCATCCACCATCGCACCGATGGCAATGGCGATACCGCCGAGAGACATGATGTTGGCATTGATACCCTGGGCCTGCATCACCATGAAGGCCATCAGGATACCCACCGGCAGGGTGAGGATCGCCACCAGCGCGGAGCGGGCGTGCAACAGGAATATGATGCAGACCAGTGAGACCACGATCGACTCCTCCAACAGCTTGTGCTGCAGGTTGTCCACCGCCCGCTGGATCAGATCGGAGCGGTCATAGACCGGCACGATCTCCACCCCGTCCGGCAGCCCAGCCTTCAACGATTCCAGTTTCTCCTTTACCCGCTGAATCGTGGTCAGGGCATTTTCGCCAAAACGCATCACCACCACACCACCGGCAGTCTCACCCTCGCCGTTCAACTCGCCCACGCCACGGCGCAGCTCCGGCCCCAGCTGCACCTGGGCGATATCCCGCAAGCGCACAGGGGTCCCCCGGCCATCCACCGCCACCGGTATCTCCCGCAGGTCATCCAGGCTCTTGATATAGCCACGAGCCCGCACCATGTACTCGGTCTCGGTCATCTCCACCAGCCGCCCACCCACGTCGTTGTTGGAACGTTTGATGGCGTGTTTCACCTTGTCCAGGGTGATGCCGTAAGCGGCCATGGCATTGGGGTCCACTTCCACCTGGTACTGCTTCACGAAACCACCGATGCTGGCCACCTCGGCCACCCCGGGCACCGTCTGCAGGGGGTAGCGCAGATACCAGTCCTGGATCGAACGCAGCTGGGAGAGGTCCTGATTGCCGCTGCGATCCACCAAGGCGTATTCGTAGACCCAGCCGACCCCGGTGGCATCCGGTCCCAGAGTGGGGTTGATCCCATCAGGGAGTCGACTGGTGACGTAGTTGAGCTGCTCCAGCACCCGGGAGCGGGCCCAGTAGAGGTCGGTCCCATCCTCGAAGATGATGTAGACGAAGGAGAGACCGAAGAAGGAGTAGCCCCGCACCGTTTTGGCGTAGGGCACCGAGAGCATGGCGCTGGTCAGCGGATAGGTGACCTGCTCCTCCACCACCTTGGGGGCCTGGCCGGGAAATTCGGTGAAGACGATCACCTGCACATCCGACAGATCCGGGATGGCATCCAGCGGGGTCTGTTTCACCGCCCAGACACCCGCCGCCAACAGTAGCAGGCTGCTGATGATGATCAGGAAACGGTTGCGCAGGGAACCGTTGATGATCCACTCAATCATGGCTTGCTCCCTTCATCCAGGGAAAAGCCACTCATATCCATCGCATCGGAACCGCTGCTATCGAGGCGCATCGCATCCATCGACATGTCAGGTGCGTCCATGGACATCCCCTGCATATCCATATCCGCCCCACCGACAGACTGATCGGCCTTGACCGCCTCCAGCATCTTGGCAGTGGCCTCACGCAGCTTGGACTCGGAATCGATCAGAAACAGAGCAGAGGCCACCACCTCTTCACCGGCGTTCACTCCATCGAGCACCTGCACCCAACCCTCGCTATTCTGACCCAGGGTCACCGTTCGTGGCTCGAATTTGCCCGGTGCACGCACCACGAAGACCTGCTCCCGTTCACCGGAACGCACAATCGCAGAATCCGGCACCACCACCGCATCCTTCTGCAACCCGGTATTGAGGGTCACATCGGCGAACATATCCGGCTTCAGGGCCAGTTGCGGGTTCTCCAGCTCCAGACGCACCTTGATGGTCCGGGTTCTTGCCTCCGCATAGGGGTAGATATAGGAGACGATACCCTCGAAGGTCCGGCCCGGCATGCTCTTCAGGGTTAGCTGCGCCTTGTCTCCGATACGCACCCAGGGCAGCTCATGTTCATAGACATCGACCTGCACCCATACCCTGGTGAGGTCGGCAAGTCGGTAGAGTTCGCTCTTGGGGGTCACATACTCCCCCTCGCTCACATTCAGCTTCATCACGATGCCGTCGAAGGGGGAGTGGACGTGCAGTGCCTTGAACGTCTTACCGCTCTGTTCCAACTCCCGAATCTGGTGTTCCGGCACATCCAGCAGCTGTAGCCGCTCGCGGGAGATCTCTGCCATCTGACGGGCGCCCTCGCGGATATCGGGATACTCACTCTCACCCAATGTCTTCAGATTGCGCAGCGCCAGCAGATACTCATGCTGGCTGCTGACCAACTTGGGGGAGTAGATGGAGAAGAGGATGTCATCCTTCCTGACCGGCTCCCCTGTCTTGTTGATAAAGAGTTTTTCGATCCAACCCTCGGTCTTGGGGTGCAGACGGGTGATGCGGGTCTCATCGGCAATCACCCGGCCCAGCGCCCGTACCGAGCGCGAAAAGGCCTGACGTTTGGCCGTGACGGTGCGCACACCGATATTCTGCACCGTCACCGGGTCGATCTTCACCGTGCCGGCCGGTTCATCCGCTGCCCCGCCGTCATCCGCATAGACCGGCAGATAGTCCATGCCCATCTCATCCTGGGTAAAGACCGGAGAGGTAATTGCGGGATTCATGGGATTACGCCAGAACAGGGGTTTCTTCCCCTCCGCCTTAACCGGCGCTGCAACCGCAGCCTCCACACCAAGCACTGTCCAGGGTATCTGCAACGGGTAACCACTCAACCAAACTCCAGCACCTATGCCAACCAGCAGTGCGACCGTGAGACCTATCAGGTATTTATTCATGATTTTTTCTCCCCACCGACCGCAGCCAGCAAACGCGCCTCCGCCTGTTTGGCTTGGCTCAGTGCCTTCCAGTAGGCGATACGAAAGTTGTTCAATTTGATCTGTGTGCGAACCAGGGTGAGGAAATCCACCTTGTCCACCTGATAACCGGCAAGCATGGAGGCCACCGCCTGTTCGGTCTGTGGGATGATTCCTTTGAGCAGCAGACGGGCTTGCTCCCGGCCCTGTTCATAGTCCGCCAGCGCCCGCTCCACCTGTTCGCGGATCTCATGCCGGGCATCATCCAGGGCATAGCGGGCCTCCATCCGTTCACTGTTGCGCTGATCCACCTCCCGGTTCTGTTTATCGCCCTGATAGATCGGCAGGTTGAGGCTGACACCGATGGAGAGAAAATCGCTGCGGGATGAGCCGTCCGGATTGTTTCCACCGCGCAGGCCGTAGGCCCCCTTGATGGTGAAATCGGGATAGTTCCCCCTACGCGCCAGCTCCAGACGCCGATCTGAGGCATCCAGCGAATGTTGCTTCATACTCAGCAGGGGACGCACAACCAGAGCCTGCTGCAGCCACGCATCTTCACCCTCCAGATCCGCCAGCTCAGGGGGATCTATTAGCTCCAGCTCCACTGATGAGCCGCCTGGATGGGCCATCAGGGCTTGCAGGCGGGCTGCCTCACTGCGGCGCATGCCCCGCAGGCGTACCGCCCGTTCCAGCTGGCCTGAAAGCTCCACCTGTGCCAGCAGCACATCCTGCTGCAGTCCCTCCCCCACCCGGTATTTGACCTGCACCACCTGGACGAAAGAGCGCAACCGCGACTGATTGTCCTCTACGGTGGCCAAGGCGCGATCCAGGTAGAAGAGGTTCCACCAGCTGCGCCTCACATCGCGGACCAGCATCAGCCGCGCCTCGCGGGCTTTATCCTGCTTGCCCAAGGCCGCCAAGCGTGCCGCTTCGGCACGCAGTTCAAGCTTGCCGGACCAGGGCAGTTTCTGGCTGATGCCGACCTGAAATTGGGTCATGGCTTCCTGGGTCAGATCAAAACTGTCCAGGGGAAGATTGGCGGCATTGAAGGACAACACAGGATCGGCCAAGGCGCCAACCTGACTCGGCCGCTGGGCAGCAGCTTCTGCCCTGGCCTCTATCTCAGCGAGACCCGGATTACCTTGTAACGCCAGGCTCACCGCCTGGTCGATCGACAAAGTACCGGCCGCCTGGCTGTTCTGCCAGACCATACCGCACACAAAGAGAAGGGCGGCACGCACCCGGCGTTGCGAAAAAGAGATCATTGATGGAAACCTGCTGTTTGATTCGGGATTGGCAGCAGGGGTTTCCTCACCCCAAGCAAATTCGAGTCGTCCTGGCGGACGCTAAAACATCAGGGGGTGGAGAACGGGATGCTGCCTGCTGAAACGATCGTCAGACAACAGGAGGTATCAGATACGCAGGCAGCAGAAACTCAGGCGTGGGGGTATTGGAACTGGCGGGGCCGGGAAGGAGAACAGAATCTCATCGCGGGGTGGCCCCCTTACCGGGCGCAGGTCCCCCAGATCTTTGGAGACCAGAACCGGCTGATCGATGCGCTCAAAGGTCAGGAGATTGGAATCGCGCTGCGGCAGAACCTGCTGCAGATTGAGATGAGCGGTGTCACAACGACACAGAGTGTCCACCATCTTGGGCATCTGGCAATGCTGATCATCACTCATGACCTTATGGGAGTCCTCTCCCATCGGCATGGAGTGCTGCCCAAAAGCCGCCAAGGCACCCTGCCCCCAGGACAACAGCAATACCACCACCAGCATCCAGGTGGTCAATCGAAGACTGTTGTCGCGGACAAATGACATCTTAAGGCTTCTTACTTCCCAAGGTTTTCATATGTTCAGTTAAAGACACTGCTGGCAACGAATGGTTCCGCCGCTGAGCACTGGATTTGAACAGACATCATGGCCAGTCACAAGTCTATTCCATCCCTATCGACTCACGGTCGACTTACCTGACAAATGCGAACAGCGATACATCACCTACCCTTCTACTTGGGTGGTTTATTACAACAGGCGGGAGGTGGCGCATTTGCATTGTCTCTGGCATTGGTATCGGAAAATTGAAACCAATTACCCTTGAACCGGCTCCACCAACTATCCAATGGCGGAAAGCCGGTGTTTTCCAACACATCGGCAATCACCTGGTAGGCCGATTGAGTGGCGTCGTAACGCACAATGACCTGATGTTTTTCCACATCGGTGGCCACCTTACAAACTCCCGGCAAGGCGCTGACCGCACGTTCCACTACCATCGCATCAGCAGCATGCACCAGTGCCGGTATTTTAATCCTGTGCCTGACTTCCCAGGTGCCTACAGGTTTCATGGGGTCTTGTGCTTTCGCCATTTAGTCCACAACACTCCCCCCCACCACCCCGCGTACACGAAGGAGACGGGAACGCACCTCTTTCGCCAGATCGGCCACGTCATCCCGATCCACCAGACTCAGGACCGCTTCCGGATCCATAAATGCAACTGTGATTGCACCATCCTCCTCTTCACGGATCACCACATTGCACGGCAGCAGCAGACCAATATCGGGCTCTGCATCGATTGCCTGATTTGCCAGGGTTGGGTTGCAAGCGCCCAGGATTTTGTAGGGACGTTTCTCCAAACCGAGTTTTTTCTTCAGCGTAGCCTGGACATTGATCTCGGTCAGGATGCCGAATCCCTCTTCTTTCAGGGCATCGACCAACTTCGCCTCGATCTCGTTAATGTTTCCCGTCAGTCGGGTTGAAAAGCTGTACATGATTATCTTTCCTCTCTTGGTTTGTTGATAAAAACTATAGCGTCCTCAGGAAACGGATAATCTTCCAGCGATCCTTTTCGCTGAGTGAATCCTTGAAGGCCGGCATAGCCGTATTGAATCGCTTGCCACCCTCGCTGATGGTCCAGAAGAGATAGTTGTCTCTGGCCATCATGCGCATCTTCATGAAGGCATTAAGATTGGAGGGACGGGGCGAAAGCTCCTCGGCGGCTGGCCCGTTTCCATAACCCAGTTTACCGTGACAGACAGCGCAGTTGGCCTGGAAGAGCTGCCCGCCCTCAACTACCACCTCATCGGATGCAGACAATGGATTTCGCATATCTCTGTAGGGTTCAGGAACCCCCACCATCATGCCTTGGTGGTGCCTGCCCATGCTGTGGTTCATCATCATGTCGGCAGCCAACGTGGCACCAGTCACCAACAGCAGAACCAGCACACTCAATCCAAATTTTCCTCTTGGTCTATTCAAAGCGGTTTTCCTCCAGCACTGAAGATCACCGTACAGTGATGGTAATCTTTTCGGAGAGCAGAGGCGGATCCTGGGGTTCGTGTTGCTCATCGCCCAACAATAACTGGAGCGTATGTCTACCGGGTGGCAGCTCCAGCAGAGTTTCAGTCTCCCCTTCATCAAAATGCATGTTATGTGCATCCCTTGGTATCGTCTCATCCATATCCGGTGTCTGATCCAAATCCACAAGAAGGTGATGATGGCCTGCAGTGTGCCGGCGCTTGCCCTTGGTCCCGGCAGGGGTGATACCGAAACCCTTGATGCCGAATTTCACTTTAAACGGACTCTTCACCACTTCTCCATCCGTAAGACCAACAAAATAGATCTTTGCCTCTTCCGGTGGCGAATGCGCCCCCGAGATGGGTGTCGCCAGCAGCAGTGCCATTGCCAGAACGGATGTGATGGCGGAAACAAGCCTCTTCTTATTCATCTCTATCTCCTACTGGTTCCGGCTGGCATAGACGGTGGCTTTCCCGTTTTCCTGAATAGTCACAACGTTATATGGATCTTTCCTCGGCCCTTCCATCCCTGGCGAACCCATGGGCATGCCGGGTACGGCAAGACCTTTGATCGGCGGTTTCTCTTTCAACAGGCGGGCAACTACATCCGCAGGCACGTGTCCCTCTATGATATATCCCCCGACCTTGGCGGTATGACAGGATTGCATGTTGCGCGGCACGCCAAGCTCTGTTTTGATCGAACTCATATTGCTCTGGTTGTGTACCTCCACCGAATAGCCATTCTCTTTCATATGGCTGACCCAATCTTTGCAGCAACCGCAGGTCGGACTTTTGTAGACCACTACATCAGCCGCCTCAGCGGGTTGCTGGCTGAACAGTACGCCACCCGCAACCAGCGTGATCCCGGTCAGCAACCAACCAGCAAGTTTTCCGTAAAAGGGTGATTTCTTCGACTTCTTAATATTTGTCTTTGGCATGATTTTTTCCTCTGTGATTATCAGCCTTTATTACTGGACTGTATTGGTTTACCGGCCTGAGCATTCCGCTCGTGCCACACGCGATAGATCTCATCGGACCAGTGAGTCTGTACCCAGGCCAGAATGTCATCGATCTGTCTATTGCTCAGTATGTCAGCGAAGCTCGGCATAGTTCCGCCGAGAGGAATGCCTCCCCGTTGCACGGTTCGGCGCAACACGGATAGCGGATGGTGCCAGGTATGAGCGGCACCATTCAGGGGTGGAGGTGGATATTTGCCATCGGGCAGCGGTTCTTTCCAGTTCGGCGTGCCCGATGCGTCCGGCATGTGGCAGCTAGCGCAATTCGTCTGGAACAGTACATTGCCCCTCGCAACCTGCTCCTGGTTGTACCAACGCTGAACGGATGGAGATACTGGCGGCGAAACAACCGCTTTTTCGATGCTGGCCACTGCATCCTGCTGCTCGCTGCAACCGGCCAATACAACCAGTCCCATCAGCGGCAACAGGCTCAACAATCTTCTCTTCATTACTCTCTCTCCCGTTGTCTGGCGGCAGGGATCAAATTCAAAATTAACTCCAACTTCTTCATCACCAATCAGAACCAGGCGCGGATACCGGCAACAATCTGAGCATCGCTGGTATTCTCACCTTCATCTCTGGCAAAGTCGGCAGTCTGGCCGAATTTCCCTGTCCAGTTGACACCTATGTAGGGAGCAAACTCCCGCCGTATCTCGTAGCGCAACCGCAGCCCCAACTCCATATCGGAGGGACCGGAACCGACGCCGATCACTTCGACATCCTTGCTGTAGAGATTCATCTCGACCTCTGGCGACAGGATCAACTTCTGCGTGAACATATATTCGTATTCTGCATCCAAGCGAGCTCCGATCTGCCCTGACTCACCGATAAAGATGCCGGCATCCACCTCGAACAGATAGGGCGCCAGGCCTTTGAAACCGAAGGCCAGGAAGTCCCGGTTCGGATCCGGTTTTATATCCCGTCGCCAGCCAACCTGGAGATCCCAAAATGGTGCGATGGCGCGGCTATAGAGGAACTGCACTTCAGCCTCCTCAGTTTCGCCATTCACGCGCTCCACTTCTGTCTTGAACCAGAACTTGTTGAGGTCGTATCCAATCCAGGCGTCCGCTTCCAGCACCAGCGGATTGGAACCACTCGTACCCCTGGTCTCCAGTTTGTCGATCATCACCTGGTAGACCAGAGGATCATCTGCTCCACCAGCAAAAACGGGGTTGGATAATCCGATCGCCATCAACGCAGCCAATGTCTTTTTCATCATTTATTTCCTCCTCAACTGACGACGACGGTGCGGAACATGCCGAGCATGTGATAGAGCAGATGGCAGTGATAAGCCCAGCCTCCCTCCGCATCCACGGTGACCCGATAACTGATGCGGGAACCCGGCTGCACGATCACGGTGTGTTTGCGCGGGATGAAGTTGTTGTCACCGGTCTCCAGGTCACTCCACATGCCATGCAGATGCATCGGGTGGTTCATCATGGTGTCGTTGACGAAGGTGATGCGCAGGCGTTCGCCCAGTTTCCAGCGTAGGGGTTCGGCGTCGCTGTGTTTGACGCCGTTGACGGACCACATGTAACGGCCCATGTTGCCTGTGAGGTGGAGTTCGATCTCACGATCCGGATCACGGTGATCATGGGTGGTGTGCAGGTTTTTCAGATCCGCATAGGTCAGCACACGACGGCCGTTGTTACGCAGGCCGACACCGGGATCATCCAGCCGGTACTGGGGAGCGTCCGCCCGCATGTCCACATGAGGGCCGTATTCCGTTGAAGCGTGATGTACAGGTTTGGCGGTGAAGTCTGATGGGTTGGGCTTCATGGCCGGTTTCGCGGATGGCATCGGAGCCATCTGCATGCCACCCATATCCATATCGCCAGACATCTGCATCCCCGGCATCATCTTCCCGTCAGGCATCTGGTGCTGGCTGTGGTCCATGCCCGACATGTCATGCCCGGCATGGTTCATCATGTTCATGCCCATGTCGTCATGCCCCAGATTCGGTACCGGATCCATTTCGGGGATCGAGGCCGTCAATGAGGGATCGGGCGTCAGGGTGCCCCTGGCATAACCAGAGCGTGCGATATCCTGGGCGAAGATAGTGTAAGCCGTGTCATCTTTGGGCTCGACGATGACATCATAGGTCTCCGCCACACCCATGCGGAACTCATCTACGGAAACCGGCTCGATATGCTGACCATCCGCTGCCACCACGGTCATCTTCAGACCGGGAATGCGCACGTCGAAGAAGGTCATGGCAGAACCGTTGATGAAACGCAGGCGAACCTTTTCACCTTTTCTGAACAGCCCGCTCCAGCCTTCCGCCGGGGTCTGGCCATTGGTCAGGAAGGTGTAGGTATAGCCGGTCACATCCGACAGATCGCGCTGGCTCATGCGCATCTGATTCCACATCTTGCGGTCATTCCAGGTGGCCGTCAGTCCCTTCTCCTTGATGTCCTTCATCAGGTCCGCGTGGGTGCGCTCATTGAAGTTGTAGTAGTGGCTGAGCTTTTTCAGTTTGGCATAGACGTTGGTGGGATCTTCATCGGTCCAGTCGGAGAGCATCACCACGTAGTCACGATCATAGGTGTAGGGTTCAGGCTCCCCGGGATCGATGATGATGGGGCCGTAGAGACCAGTCTGCTCCTGAAACCCGGAGTGGCTGTGGTACCTGTAGGTGCCGCTCTGGGTCACGGGAAACCGGTAGGTGAAGGTTTCACCGGGTTTGATACCTTTAAACCCTGTTGCAATGTCCGGCACCCCGTCCATGGCACTCGGCAGGATAATGCCGTGCCAGTGAATGGAGCTGGTCTCTCGCAACAGGTTGGTCACCCGCAACGTCACGGTATCGCCCTCTCGCCAACGAAGAATCGGCGCCGGCAGTGAACCATTGACGGTCGTGCCAATTTGCGCGGCACCAGTGAAGTTGATTGCCTGCTCACCAATGGTCAGATTGAAATCGGTGCCGCGCAGGGTTTCAGGCCCCTGCTGTTTCATGACGGCGGCCAGCGCGCTGGACCCCAGCCCCAGCCCAGCGAAGGCGCCACCCATCGCCACACCTTGTACAAATCGGCGGCGCGTCAGACACACCCCCTTGATCGGGTCGTTAATACTACTCATGGAGTTAATCTTCCTCTGCAAATCAACGGCAAAGTGATAGCCGCTGACTATTTAGTCAACAAACAGTTGTCAGGTGATCTCTGATAAATCAGCGATCAGCAGCAAGGAAGTCAGGCCCTGGGCGGGCGGAAGAGAGAAGAGGAGAGTTGGCTTACAAAGCCCTTTTCTGCCCTGGGCAAAACAGGCGTTGCGGCAAGATGGGTGGGAAGTAAGAAAACCGGCAGCAGCGCAAGCACGCAGGATGCGCACTGACCGGATGAGCAGCTATGGTTGGCACAGCCATCGTCAGCATTACACTGCTCACAATCGTGGGCCGTTTGGTCCATAACCATGCCGCTATCAAACATATCCGACATCTGATGCACGCTCCCCTCCCGGTCAGGGGAAGCGGCAAAACCGGCCATCGCACCCTGCAACGGAGATAACCCCAGCAAAAGTGTCAGGAGCAGAGCCAGAAATTTGTCAGACAGTCGAGGCATATTTAGATAATACTGAGATTCATTCTTATTTCAATCATTTTTCTGGCAGTCAATTTTCAAAAAAGTTCCATCTCTTTTGTCGGTCAGAGGCCGGAGTCAAACCGAATGCAATAACAGGATTGACTTCGTTTCTCTGGAAGAGATGCCTCACCGCCTTGCCGTCACATCTTGAGGCCCGTAACATCTGGTCTCTACCGGAAACGGATCTTTCAAACCGACCGGGAGATGAGACCAGGATGCAAAAGAACCCATCAAGCACAAACGGACAGGAGGTCCAGATGCCGTCAAGGATTCAGACAACACTGCGACAATATTTCGGTTTCACCGAACCACGCCCCGGTCAACAGGAAGTGATGCAGCATCTGTTGGAAGGCCATTCGGCCGCAGCCGTCTTCCCTACCGGTGGCGGCAAATCGCTCTGTTACCAACTGCCCGCGCTGCTGCTGCCCGGGGTGACCCTGGTGGTCTCGCCTCTGATCGCCCTGATGAAAGACCAGATCGATGCACTCACTGCACGAGGCATCAGCGCACGCCGGCTCGATTCCAGTCTCAGTGCCGACGAATACCGGGAGGTGATGGCGCAGCTCAGAAGCGGCACCCTGCGTCTGCTCTACGTGGCCCCCGAGCGTTTCAACAACGAACGATTCCGCGAGACCCTGCGCCGGATCGACATCTCCCTGCTCGCCGTGGACGAGGCCCACTGCATCTCCGAATGGGGCCACAACTTCCGCCCCGACTATCTCAAGCTGGCGGGATTCGCCCGGGAGTTCGGCGCCGAACGCATCCTGGCCCTAACCGCCACCGCCACGACACCGGTGCTTGAGGATATCTGCCGGCTCTTTGCAATCGGCCCGGAATGTGCCATCCGCACCGGATTCTACCGCCCCAACCTCACCATCGAGACCACACCGGTGGATGCCACGGAACGCGACCGGATACTGCTTGATGCCATCAGGGAGGCACCAACCGGATCCGGCATTGTCTATGTCACCCTGCAAAAGACAGCAGAGGCGGTGGCCACTATCGCCTTCGGCATGGGGGTGGACAAGGCCGATATTCGTGCCATCTATCACTACAACCTGCCCAAGAGCCTGGAGAACTACTCCCAGGAGATCGGCCGCGCCGGGCGTGACGGACAACCCGCCCTCTGCAAGATGCTCGCCTGCGCCGACGACCTGAACGTGCTGGAGAATTTCATCTACGGTGACACCCCGGATGAGTCGGCACTTCACAGCCTGATCAACGACCTCTTCGACCAAGGTGACACCTTCGATGTCAGCCTCTACACCCTCTCGGCACTACACGACATCCGTCCCCTGGTACTGCGCACCCTGCTCACCTACCTGGAACTGGCAGGCTATCTGGAGGGTGGAATCCCCTTCTACGCCGATTACAGGTTCAAACCTCTGCTGAGTTCAGCAGAAATCCTCTCCCGTTTCGATGGCGAACGTCGAACTTTTCTCGCTGCCCTGTTTCGCCAGTCGGTCAAGGGCAGAATCTGGTTCAGCCTCGATCCGGCCCAGGCCGCCGCCAACCTGGAAACCACCCGGGAACGTATCATCAGCGCCCTCGACTGGCTGGGGGAACAGCAGTTACTGGAGGTTAAGGTGGCCGGCATCCGCCACCGCTACCGGCGTCTTCGTCAACCCAATCCCGCCCAGGAATTGGCCCACGAACTACACCAGCGCATGCTCAAACGAGAGAAGGCGGAGGTCCATCGCCTGCAACAGGTACTCGACCTGGTGGACCTGGACGGCTGTCAGACCAACGCCCTGTCAGCCCACTTCGGCGAACAGCGGGAGCAACCCTGTGGACACTGCAGCTGGTGCCGCCGGGGGAAACAAAGGATAGCGCCGCGCCGGACCGTTTCCATCAGCGATGGGATATGGCAGGAGGTTAGCAACCTGAAACAGGAACAGGGAGAAAGTCTTGCGGACGCACGCCTGCTGACCCGGCTTCTCTGTGGAATCACTTCCCCCCGGTTGAGCCGGGAGAAACTGACCGGGCATCCACTGTTCGGCAAGTTGGACCAGATGCCCTTTGACAAAGTACTCGTCTGGGCAGAAAAGCGTACAAACCGCTCCGACTGATTTGCCACTGCTCCCCAACCATGATCCACACTCTGAAAGACTTACGCGAACGCTTTGGCCCAGCCTGGCTTGAGCAAGGTTCCCGCTTCCTCAAGAATCATGCCGCCTTCATACCCCAGGTTCAGCGAGGGGGGGCGTTGATCACGGCACTGATCAACGCCGATCAACAGCGGTTACGGGTCTATGTCCGCGTACAAATGGATCCGGGCGAGAAGATCCAGATCAACGGGGAGTGCAGCTGTTCATCAGGACAGAATTGTTCACATGTGGCCGCTGTGCTGATCAAGGTATTGCTGGATGAGCAGGAGATACCAAGCGAGGCGCAGGAAACCAGAAAGGCTAAGCATCCATTGGGACGACCCATGGCGGGGTTGCTGGACTATCCGCCTGGAGTGCATCAGCGCCTGACCTATCTCCTCCGCCCCGACCCGGTTGATCCTACACGGATAGAAGTTGAGACCCGTTGCGCCCGGGCACTGAAAAACGGCGGTTACGTGGAGGATCGTATCTATGAACCCGCTTGGGCTCAGCGGGGAACACCTCCACGTTTTCTGCTTCAGACCGATCTCGATATTCTGGCTGGCCTGAATCAGGGGGGAGAGGCAAAGCCGTCGCTCAAGGGTAAGTCAGGTGAACAGCTGCTGCGCGCCATGCTGGAGACCGGGCGTTGCCATCTGGGACATGTTTCCGGGAAGACTCTGCGTCTGGGCAAGCCACAATCTGCAACCCCCTGCTGGGAAGTGGATTCCATCGGCAATCAACGGATCAGATGGCATGAACGCGCCACCATTTTCCTCGCCTCTCTCTGGTGTCTGGAGTCTGATCGATGCACCCCCTTGGCGAGTGATCTGCCCGGCGCCTTGGTAGAGGCGCTGGCCGCCATGCCACCCGTGACCCCGGAACAGGTTCCCAAGGTAACGGCCGACCTGCAAAAGCACTTTCCTGACACCACCCTACCCCCCTTGCGACAGATCAGGGTTGAGCGGCGTCCCCCTGTGGCGCCCCGGCCCTGCCTGCACCTCTGCGGACCGGAGATGCCCCTGGCCTGCCTCTCATTCAAGTATCACGAAATCCGCATCGGCACCCGGGGAGCGCCTATACAGTTCAAAGACGGCGCACAGGTACATCTGATCCGGGATGAACCCGCCGAGCAGCGCTGTATAGAGCAACTCATCACATTGGGTTTTCGCATCCATGAAGGTCAGAGCAGGGAGAGAGCAACCGACTGTTTTTCGCTTGCAGACGAGCCTCTCCCCTGGCTCGATTTTCAATCCCGTCAACTGCCGGAATGGGAGACGCAGGGTTGGCGGGTAACCTGTGACAAGGATTTCCCCCACCGCCTGGCCCGCCCGGACCACTGGTACAGTGAACTCGAACCCCTGGAAACGGGGGCGGATGGCTACGGTGTCAGCATCGGCATCGTTCTGGAGGGCCAGCGCATCAACCTGTTGCCAGCCCTGGTGCAGTGGCTGCACGAACTGCCACCGGACCGGCGCGGGGAGAGACTGGATGGGCTGATCCATGAGTGTGGGATGGCCGTACCCCTGGAAGACGGCCGCCACCTGCTCCTCTCCCAAAACCGCGTTCGCCGGATCATGGAGAGCCTGTTCGAGCTGCACGACAGCAGGCTCGACGAGATGCAGCGTCTACGGCTCAACCGCTTCCAGTTGGCCCGTTTGGCGGAACTGGACGAGTCACCGGACGGGGAACCCTTGCAATGGCTGGGCGCGGAAGCGTTACACAGCCTGGCAGAGACCCTACGCAACATCGGAGCCATCCCCGCCATAACGCCACCGGCGGGCCTGCGGGCAGAACTGCGTCCCTACCAGCAACGGGGACTGGACTGGCTGCAATTTCTGCGGACTCATCGACTGGGTGGCATACTGGCGGATGACATGGGACTCGGCAAGACTGTGCAGACCCTGGCTCATCTGCTGTACGAAAAAGAACAGGGGCAACTGGACAGGCCCAGCCTGGTGGTCGCCCCCACCAGCCTTATGGCCAACTGGCAGCGGGAGGCGCAACGCTTCGCTCCCGATCTGCGGACGCGGGTCCTGCACGGTCCCCAGCGGCATGAACTGTTCGAAGGAATGGGGGAACAGGATCTGCTGATCACCACCTATCCCCTGCTGCTGCGGGATCAGGACCGGCTACTGATCCAGGAGTATCACCTGCTGATCCTGGACGAGGCCCAGGCCATCAAGAATCCCAAGGCCAAGGTTGGCGCAATCGCACGCCAGCTCAATGCCAGACACCGGGTATGTCTGACCGGCACGCCGATGGAAAACCATCTGGGAGAACTCTGGTCCCTGTTCGATTTCCTGTTGCCCGGTCTGCTGGGAGAGGAGCATCAGTTCCGACGGCGTTGCCGTAAGCCGATTGAAAAATGGGGCGACGAGTATCAGGCCGACCGGCTGCGCCGCCGCATCCGACCCTTCCTGTTACGGCGCACCAAGCAGGCGGTGGCGCCGGAACTGCCGCCCAAGACCGAGATCCTGCGCACGGTGGTACTTGGGGAAACACAACGGGAACTCTATGAGGATATCCGTCAGAACATGTACCAACGGGTGCGTAAAGAGGTAGCTGAAAAAGGCCTCTCCCGCTGCGGCATCCTGATCCTCACCGCCCTGCTCAAGCTGCGTCAGGTATGTTGCGATCCACGCCTGATCAGCCCGGAAGAGCGGGGGCGGATCGAGGCCGGACACTCCGCCAAACTGGAACTGCTCATGGATCTGCTGCCGGAGATGATCGAAGAGGGTCGCCGCATCCTGCTCTTCTCTCAATTCACCTCCATGTTGGGACTGATCGAGCAGGCACTGCAGACGGCCGGTATCGACTATGTCCTGCTCACCGGCAGCACCCGCGATCGAGCCACCCCCATCGATCGTTTTCAGGCCGGCAAGGTGCCCCTGTTTCTCATCAGCCTCAAGGCCGGCGGCATGGGCCTCAATCTTACTGCAGCCGACACGGTCATCCATTATGATCCCTGGTGGAACCCGGCCGTGGAGCGCCAGGCCACCGACCGGGCCCACCGCATCGGTCAGGAAAATCCGGTATTTGTCTACAAGCTGATCAGCGAGGGTTCGGTAGAGGAACGGATCCAGTCCATGCAGGAACGCAAACAGGCACTGGCCGATGCACTCTATGACAGCACCGGCGCCGCCGATCCCCAATGGACCGAGCAAGACCTGAAAGCGCTGTTCGGGCCGTTGGTCTAAACCATGAAAGGTGGCCGCAAAGCGACAATCTGTGATACATAAGCGCTTACGCGGGGATTATTTCCTTTTGCTCGAGACGTAGGCACGATCAAGCATAGCGGATCGGGCGTTTTTGCTGAGCACTTCCCCCGAGTTCGGGATAACATCATGAGCCACCCTATCCAACACGCCGTCGATCAGCTGCTCCTGGAGCAGGGTGAATACAGCCCCCTTGAACTTTTGCTGGCAGAGGGGCGTCTGGATTACAGCGATTATGAGGCTTGGCGCACCGCTGATATCCCACGACTGGAACAGGTGTTGTTCGGCGACCCGGAAAGGTTGGACGGCCTTCTGGCCGAGGCCCAGGAGTATGCAACTGCCCTGGGCCTGCAACCGGAAACCCTGCGCTACCACGCTTGGGGAGATAGCGGTGGATCCCCACTCAGCTTCAGCGACAACATCATCCGGGAGCAGCGCTTCCATACTGTATTTCGCAAGGCCAATGATCAGCCTCAGTTCGACCTGTTCATGGACGCCACAGCCACCAGTCTGGCCAATGGTATCGTCCTGGCGCTTATCGATCGCAACAACGAGGAAGCCCATCGCCTGCTCGATCAGTTGTATGAGGTGGATCCGGGGCATCCCCCGCTGGGAGCGTTGGAACGAATGGTTGAGGCAGGTGACCGGTTGATCGAACCGGTCGCAGACTGCGAGTGGGAACTCCGGTATCTGATGGATGAACTCCTGCCTCTAGCCGAAAGGGAGCTGGGGCGCGAAAGCCGCAATCTGCTGGTGCCTTATTGGCAGCGACTCACCGACGCCCTCGAGGACCTGGCCTTCGACCCCACCCGGCCGGAGCTGCATGCCAGCTACGCGGCGAGCCGTGCCTTTGACTGGGAAACGGTACGCCGGGCAACTCAGGAGGATCCCGGCTGGCCACAACAAGCCCTGCTGCTGCGCCGCCACGCCCATGCCTGCGGACGCCTGCACAACCTGCTGGAGTCCCTGCAAAGCTGGATCCGGCTATGCTGGTCTTCTCCTCATGAGGCGGCAGCGATCGCCACCGAGGCAGATACGGACTTGCAACAGATGTGGCGGCTTTTTCTGACCCTGGACCCGGAACTGACCGCAGAGGATTTCCCTGCCTGGTTGTTATTGATCCGCCCCGGCCTGGCGCGGCAACTCCCGCCCCCCGAAGGCGACGAACTCTATCCTCCGTCCTATGTGCGGGTCTATCACATGCTGCGAGAGGATCAACCGTCTCAAAACACCCCGGGCGCAACCGAGATAGAGCGACGCGGCGAGCTGAAGCAGTTGAATCCGGCACTCTTTATCCATTATATGCGGGCCAGAACAGCCCTCTGAAGCACCAGGGCAGAGCCGACCCAGTGCTAATGGCGTTTCTCCGGCTAAAAGCACCTCAGCCAATCCTCTTATAACCAATCGAGTCTGACCCCATCGATTGCCGCCACGATGAGCACACCCACTAAGGCCGGAGGTATATCTTCCCTTCCTCTACTCGCGGGGCGCACCTGCCTGCCAATACCTCCAGTAACGCTTCTCCAGCAATCAACTTGCGCCAGCCATCAAGGATCGCCAGGTTCCGTTCTCCAAGAATCAGCCTTTCGATGTCACCTTGTGACGCCAGGGCCGATGGCGTGATGCCTTCCCTCGCCGCCAACAGACGCAGACTGCACATAAGGAGATCGGCCATCGCTTCCTGGTTGATGGAGAGCCGGGGAGAACGCCGTTTTTCCTCAGGCCACTGCTCCTTGGGGGTTTTACGGGCATCTGCAATCCTCTCCAGCAGCGTCTCGCCAAAACGCTTCACTGTCCCGCTTTCAAGACCGCGAATCCGTTCGAGTTGCCGGATCTTCTCAGGCATGCGCCGAGCCAATTCCAGCAGCACCTCGTCTTTGATAATCCAGCGACGGGGGCGGTCCGCCGCAATCGCCCGTTCTTCACGCCACGCTGATAATGCCTTCAACACGGCAAGTTGAATGCCTTTGAGACGCTGCCGTCCTTTGACCCGCTGCCAGGACTCATCTGGATCTACTGCATAGGTCGTGGGATCGGCCAAGCGTGCGAAGTCATCCTCCAACCATCGATCCCGCCCTTTCTCTTGTAGACTGGCGACCAGCTTCAGATAGACCTCGCCCAGGTAGATCACATCATCGAGCGCATAACGTAACTGCTCCTGCTCCAGGGGGCGTCGTGACCAGTCGGTTCGTGTATGGCCCTTCTCCAGGCTATGATCCAGCACCTGCTGCACCAGGGTACCGTAACCCACCTGATCGCCCAGACCCAGCAGGGTTGCCGCCAATTGGGTATCGAACAATGGCCCCGGCAGACTCTGCCGCAGTAGATAGAAGATCTCCAGGTCCTGGTGCCCGGAGTGAAAGATCTTCACTATTGCCGGATCGTAGAGGATATCCAGCAGCGGGGCGAGATCGTCAATTGCCAACGGATCTACAGATGCGGCCAGCTGCCCGTTGCTCACCTGCAAGAGACAGAGTTGGGGAAAATAGCTCTTCTCCCGCATGAATTCTGTATCCACCGCCAGCCACTCACTGCCACGCAGTTGGTCGCAAAGCGCGTTCAGTCCGGTAACGGAATCGACGTGGAACTCCTGCATGATCAGCAGCACTCCTGGAATGATAAAGCCGCGAGCATAACATGTTGCTGGTTCTACTGCGGTGTCCTCACGTGAGTATAAAACCATAACCCGGCATAACAACCCTTAACTTGATCGCACTCACCTTGTTGGCTGGGTCATCACGGCGGAGTAGTTAAAATAGCAGTTCTTATGTGTGGACAAATCCGCACATCCCTGCTTTTCCAACTCAAAAAATGAAACAACGAATTTCGCCAAATATGTAACGATAATGTTACCGTATCTCCCTCGAGGTCAGGCCCGCCCATAGTCCTTAAATAGGATCTGAACTACACAAACGCCCTATGATCACGCGAAAGCCGCCACTGGATTCCTCCCGTCTTCTGTTCGGTCCCGAGAACAGTGCAATCTGGCTGGTTGCCATCATCGGTCTGAGTCTTTCCTTTGCCGCCCAGCTACTGATGCAGCAACAGCTGGAAGCACACAAAATGCTGGACTTCGAATGGGTTGCTCACAACCGCACCCGAGCCTTAAGCCACGGAATAGATAACAGTATGCTCGCGGTTACGACTCTCCGGGATCACATCCTGGCATCGGACCGGGTGGATAGTGATGGATTCCGGATGTTCGCCGAATCGCTCCTGGACCGTTACCAGGGTATCCAGGCACTATTATGGGTACCACTGGTTAGAGGACCGGAAAGGAAAGCCTTCGAGGCATCCACTGCCCTTAGGCGGAACGAATACCAGCTGTTCGAGCGCGCCCGCACCAGCGACTTCAAGCTGGTCCCTCGTGGCGAAAGCGCTGAGTATTACCCGGTGCTCCATATGGCCCCGGAGCAGGGTAACGGGATTCGAGCCGGTTTCGATCTGGGCTCGGTCCCCAAGTTCGCAGAGGCTCTGTCACGTGCCCGTGAACAAGGGCAGGTGGCAACGAGCGGGCGCATCGCCTATCCGACGCCACAAGGCGGCATCGAGTACGGATTCATGGTAGCCAACCCAGTTTTCAGCGCAAGCGCCCCCGTACAGACGGCCGATCAGCGCAGAGCGAGTTTGTCAGGTTTCGTCGTGGGATTCTTCCAGTTTGGCAAATTGGCCAATGCCGCCATCTCGCTGCTTGAACCGCGCGGAGTGGAAATCTTGATGCTTGATGAGTCGGCGCCTATTGACGAGCGATTCCTGCATTTTTATTCCAGCCGCCTCTCTCCCAAAGACGTTGGGGCGGACGATTATGAAGGCTGGTGGAACAATCAGGAGGAGCCCAAGTTCGCTGAACGGGTTCAGGTAGCTGACCGGCAATTGGCGATCGTCTGTGGGCGCACAAATCTGTTCCGCAGTGCCGAGGCCTTTCAGGAAGGACCATGGATGGTGCTGATCGCCGGCTTGCTGTTCACTCTACTCATGTCTTTCTACCTGGCCAGAATTCGAGAGAACATTCGGCAACGCTCGGCCATGGAGCAGCGACTCATGGAGCGTGAAGAGTTGTTCCGACAAATGACAGAGACCGTGGACGAGGCATTCTGGGCCACGGCGGTGAACGGCATAGAGATACTCTATCTCAGCCCCGCCTATGAGAAGATTCTGGGGATTGTCAATGGTGGTAAACTTCCTCCTCTGCTGGACGCAGCTTACCCCGAAGACCGCCCGATGCTGACCGAAGCATTGCAGAACATCGGACGGGAAGGGAATGACGCCGAGATAATTCACCGGATACAACGTGCGGACGGAATGCTGCGTTGGGTGCGGACCCGGGGATTCGCAGTGCGCGATCCGGACGGCAGTATATACCGCTTAGTAGGCTTTATGGAGGACATCACCGAGCGCAAGCTGGCAGACAGAGCGTTGCGTGAGTCCGAGGCCAAGCTGCTTGATCTATTCCAGCAGTCGCCGGACATTATCATGACAGTGGATGTCCAAGGCAAGATTCTGCTCATGAACCGCTCCGTTCCTGCTCTGCCGGCAGAGCGGGCCGTTGGACGCAATTCCATGGCCCTGATGCCCCGGGAATTTCGCAAGTGGTTCCGCAAGGCATTGAAAACAGTTTTCCACAAAAGCACCACCCGGCAATTCCAGTATTCGGCAGACGACGGAACATACTGGGAAGGTCGCATCGTACCCATCTGCAGCGATGAAGGGCAGGTGACTGCTGCCATGGTAATCGCTGGCGACGTCACGGAAAAACGTAACCTGGAATCCCAGGCGCTGCGTAACGCACGCCTCGCTTCCATCGGTGTGCTGGCTGCCGGGGTGGCCCATGAGATCAACAACCCCAACAACGCGATACAGTTCAACGCTACTTTGGTCTCGCGAGCATGGCATGACATCACCCCGATTTTAAATGGATACTTCGAGGAAAACGGCGACTTTGCTCTCAGCGGACTGCCCTTCTCTGAGGTCCGAGACAACTTTCCGCACTTACTGTCGGAAATCACCATGAACTCGGACCGCATCCGCCGTATCGTACAAAATCTCAAACACATGTCTCGACAGGATACCGGTGAGTTGACCGAGAAAGTGGACATCCAACAGGTGCTGGAAGCAACAGTTATGATCCTGCACAATCAGATCCAGAAATTCACCGATGACTGTACCCTGGTAGTGCCGGATGGCCTACCCGCCGTACCGGGCAACTCCCAGCAGCTCGAGCAGGTATTTATCAACGTCTTGCTGAACGCACTGCAGGCCCTGCCGGATCGGACCAAAGGGGTGCATATCAGTGCTGACTTCGATGCAGATAATAGCGAGATATGGGTTGCTATACAGGATCAAGGTCGAGGCATTTCAGAACGGGATCTAGGCCAGCTGACAGAGCCCTTTTTCACCACCCGAACTGACGCAGGCGGCACCGGTTTGGGCCTATCGATATCCCGCTCCATCTTGGAGAAACACGGTGGTAGAATAGGCTTCAAGTCGGTACTGGGCAGCGGCACCACGGTGACCATCCGGGTCCCGACCATTCACAAGGCATGAGAGCGCATCATATGGTGCATGAATCGAACACCTCTTTCCCAGTGGTACTGGTAGACGATGAGTCTACGGTACTATTCAGCTCCCAGATGATTCTCGCCAGCGCTGGGATCAAGGAGGTGCTGACCGTAAAAGACAGCCGGGAGCTGATGCCGTTGCTGGCAGGTCAGGAGGTAGCCGGAGTGGTGCTGGACCTGTTCATGCCCTACCTATCTGGAACCCAACTGCTGCCGGAGATCGTCAGGGAGCATCCCGAACTCCCGGTAATCGTTATGACAGCGGCCCAGGAGGTGGAAACAGCGGTGGCCTGCATGAAGGAGGGGGCCTTCGACTATCTGGTCAAGCCAGTGGAGGAGAGCCGCTTCGTCTCGAGCGTCAAGCGGGCACTTGAGATGCGCACTCTGCGCAGACAGGTGAGCGTCCTCAAGCGTAGTCTGATGACAGACGAGTTGGAGCACGGAGAGTTATTTTCCAATATCGTCACCGTCAGCCGCAAGATGCGCTCCCTGTTCCAATACCTGGAGGCAATTGCCAGCTCTGGAGAACCCGTTCTCATCAACGGTGAGACCGGTTCAGGCAAGGAACTGTTAGCTGAGGCAATACATCGTCTGAGCGGTCGAACGGGAGCATTCGTCCCGGTAAATGTGGCGGGGCTGGACGACGCCCTGTTCTCCGACACTCTATTCGGGCACCGCAAAGGTGCTTTCTCAGGTGCTGATACAACACGCGAGGGAATGATTGCCCAAGCCGAAGGCGGCACCTTGTTTCTGGATGAGATCGGCGATCTGACGCTCGCTTCCCAGGTAAAGCTGCTGCGGCTACTGCAGGAGCGCCACTACTACCCATTGGGTTCGGACATGGCGAAGATGAGCAGTGCCCGGATCCTTTGCGCCACTCACCGCGATCTGAATGCCCGCATGGCCGAGGAGTCCTTCCGCTCCGACCTCTACTATCGCCTGTCCGTACATCAGGTGGATATTCCCCCATTACGGGAACGCAAGGAAGACATTCCGGTTCTGCTGGCCGTCTTCGCCGCTGAAGCGGCCGACTCATTGGGGAAGAAGTTCCCGGAGGCACCGCCGGAGTTACTGACTTTACTCACCAACTATCATTTTCCCGGCAACGTGCGAGAACTGCGATCGATGGTCTTCGATGCCGTGGCACGCCACAAATCCGGGCGGGTACTGGCGGTAAAAAGTTTCCGCAAGACCATCAAGACACAACAAGTCACTGCGGTGCCATCAAAGAAGAAGGCAACGGAGAAAACTGACTCGCAGGGAAGATTCCAGACCTTGAAGGAGGCGGAACAACTGCACATTGAGGAGGCATTGCAACGAGCCGGCGGCAACCAAGGCACTGCCGCCGCCTTGCTGGGCATCTCGCGACCAGCCCTCAACCGGCGCCTAGCGAGGATGCGGGGTGATTGAGCCTGAAATGCTTTTTACGCTAATTGGCAATCATTCCATCGTCATACCAATTGAGCTTGTCGCAGGCATCGGTGGAATATTGGTTTCGACACGAGACAAGGGATAAAGCAAATTAGATCAAGCTTACTAACGCTACAAAGGAAATCACTGCGAAAATAAACAGCACAGGCAGGATAAAAACATCCACTGGGAATTCTAAGCTTTTCATATTGTTTTCAGATGGCATTTGAAACTCCTAATTGTCGAATACACTTCTTTCATTCAGAAACGATTAACATATTTTGTATAGGTTTTACTAAGTTAAAGCACCCAGGCTAGCGTATGCGCTTTCTATCAGGCCCAAGTCTTTCTTCAGTTTCCTACGCATCGTTTTGCTATTTTGTCTTTCCAGTTTCTTGAGTAGTTTTTTCTTCTCCGCCTTGAGCTGCCGGAGAAAGAAATTCAACTCATCTTGACGCTTATGACACTGCTTGGAGGTTGAATCCAAGAGGCTGTCAAGCTCATTTATTAGCTTTTGATATTTCATTGACTTCTCCCCATTTCTATATTTCATTTTGTATTTGTAGCACCCAGAATTTTAATTTCCTCATCAGCAAACAACCCTGGAGTAAATGACATACCCATTACGGCCTCAAACTCGCTTTATCCCTGCTGACCGTTTTTTCAATGCATTGACTTAGATCTCAAGCAAAAAACGCACCACCCCATGCAATTTAAGATTACTGACCTAAAATCAATCAGATAGAATGAGAGGAAAGAGAGAGAAATAACTTTTTGGGGTGTAACAAAACGAGCATTTACAAGCAGATCAAGGCTGCACAAAGTTCATTTATCATTATTAATCAGTTGGTTATATATCTATCAAACACGCATGTATTGGGTGTAAATTTTTATTTCGTTACACCCCCCGCCGAAACAGACCTGCTCTTCCTTTTCCGTTCACTGGTCCGCAGTTGGTCACAAAGCGCGTTCAGTCCGGTAAAGGAATCGACGTGGAACTCCTGCATAATCAGCAGCACTCCTGGAATGATAAAGTCGCGAGCATAACATGTTGCTGACTCTACTACGGTGTCCTCACGCGAGTATAAAACCATAACCCTTATCTTGATCGCGCTCACCTTGTTGGCGAAGTCATCGCGGTACGTTACTGATTCACCATGACATCAGCAAAAAAACAGACCATTTCCGAAACCAAACTGTAAGTATCTCCGTATAACAACGACTAACGGACAGAAAACAAAATACAAAAGATTTTCGTTACCGTTTTTTACCCAGGAGAAACACGATGAAACTCACCACACGCAAAAAGACACTAAATGCCATTCTCTCCGGCTGTCTGGCCACAGTTGCCCTGAGCAGCGCACCCCTGTTTGCCGCCAATCCCTGCGGAGCCAGGAACCCCTGCGCCGCCAAGCAGGCGATGAAGATACACAATCCCTGCAATCCCTGTGCGGCAAAAAACCCTTGTGGTGCAAAGAATCCATGTGCCGCCAAGAATCCCTGTGCTGCGAAAAATCCCTGCGGGGCTGGAAAAGTGACCCGACCAGCCGACTACAAGCCTTACCGAGGCAACAGTGCGGCCCTTGCAGCCGAAGGAAGCAAGCTGTTCAAGGACACCCGCCTGAGCACCAATGGCATGTCGTGTAATACCTGCCACAATAATAACGCCTCTTACCAGGCTACCTTCGCTGAGCCCTACCCTCACTATGTACGCATGGCCGATGACCAGCAGAAGCTGAAATCCGTCCATGCCGACGAGATGGTGCAGCTCTGCATGATGGGTCCCATGAATGCCAAAGCATTGGCCTGGGACTCAAGAGAGCTGGCCGCCCTCACCGGCTATGTTCTGGCACAGCAGAAGAGCTTCACCAAGACCCACAAGATGGGCGCAATGAATCCTTGTGCCGCCAAGAACCCATGTGGCGCAAAAAATCCCTGTGCCGCCAAGAATCCTTGTGGGGCAAAAAACCCTTGTGCCGCCAAGAATCCATGTGGGGCGAAAAACCCTTGCGCGCCAAGAAATCCTTGCTCTGCAAAGATGCACTAACGTGTCATGCGGTGGGCGCTCCAGCCAGCCGCCCATTCACACAATGGCTCTGAACTCAAGCTTCGGAGTTCGTGGTAATGTTTGGCATGGGATGTGACGAACGTAGGTTGCGCTGTGCGCACCATGATTGCTGAAGACGCTCAAATTCCGAGGGGGAATCTGATTTGATGCAGCTGCCTGTACTGTCAACGTCGCTGGTCATCGTGGTTCCGCTCTTATTCACCACCGAGCCACGCCTCACACTGCTGCTCCTGATTGGCGTCGCCCTCGGCATCACCCTGCAACATGCCGCCTTCGGTTTTACCAGCGCCTACCGGCGTTTTATACTTTACCGTGATACCGCCGCATTAAATGCCCAACTGATCATGCTAGCAGTCGCCACGCTGCTGTTCGCGCCGATTCTAAGCAGTGGCACTGTTTTTGGGCATGGCGTGGCAGGTGCTGTGGCTCCAGCAGGCCTACAGGTTGCTGCAGGTGCCTTTCTGTTCGGTATCGGCATGCAACTCGGCGACGGCTGCGGCTCAGGCACCCTCTACAAGGCAGGCGGTGGCGCACCGCGAATGCTGATCACCCTCATCGCCTTTTGTGCAGGATCCTTCTGGGCAAGTCTTCACATGGGATGGTGGCAACAGCTTCCATCGCTACAGACCCAATCGCTCGCCGAACCCTTGGGATACCCTACTGCGGTCTCAATCCAGTTAGCGTTTTTCGCCCTGCTTGCCCTGCTGCTACGTCGCTGGCGCAGCCGACAGAAACCCGCTACCACCCCACCGCAGAGAGGCTGGCAGCGTTTGTTATCAGGCCCTTGGCCTCTGGTCATGGGTGCCCTGCTGCTCGCGCTGCTCAATTTCGCAACCCTGCTGACAGCTGGCCATCCCTGGACTATTACCTGGGCCTTTACCCTGTGGGGTGCCAAGGCGGCAGTCCTTCTCGGCTGGGATCCGTCCAGTGCACCATTCTGGAGTGGGGCTTTTCAGCAGTCGGCGCTACAGGCCGACATCCTGCAGGATGTCACCTCGGTGATGAATATCGGCATCCTGCTCGGGGCATTGGCCGCCGCCGGACTGGGAGGCCGATTCTCGCCCTCATTCCGCATCCCCCTGCGTTCGCTTGCTGCCGCCATCATTGGTGGTCTTTTGATGGGTTATGGTGCCCGCATCGCCTATGGTTGCAATATTGGCGCTTTTTTCTCGGGCATCGCTTCCCTTAGCCTGCACGGCTGGCTCTGGATCGCCTGCGCCCTGCTCGGCAGCGCACTGGGCGTACGCTGGCGACCCCGTCTTGGACTTTCAAACTGATGAGCAGCAGAAACAAGTGAACAGTAAAATTTCCGATATTCCGTTACCCACCCTATCTCCGCCGAATCCCGCTCAACTCCCATGCGGAGAAATCGCGGAGATGCTGACAGCAGGAACAGAGGTACGTGCCAGTATGCGGGCACTGGAGCGGGTCGGGCTCAACCTGGTAGGCGAAGTGTTGAAAGACCAGGGCGATTTTATCGAACTGGAACACTATCCAAAAGATGATGTCTTTGACGACGAGACCCACAGCCAGTACTACTATCATACCCATCGTGACGATGCGGATGAGCATGGTCACTTCCATACTTTTCTGCGGGCCGGTGGCATGCCTGAAGGCGCCAAACCGCTGGACTACCCCCTGGCCAGTGAACCCTGGCCACAGGGAGATGATGCAATCGGCCATCTGGTTGGCATCTCCATGGATGCCTGGGGTCGGCCTATCGGGCTGTTTGCCGCCAATCGCTGGGTGACGGGTGAAACCTGGTATCCTGCTGAGACCATGATCGAAATGTTGCCCCGTTTCGCCATCGAGCACGCCTGGCCCTCCTGGCCGGTGAACCGCTGGATCAGCGCCGTGGTCAGGCTGTTCCAACCGCATATCCTCGCCCTGCTCACCCACCGCGACAGTGTGATTTCCGCCTGGCAGCAGGCCCACCCTGGGATGGATGTGTTTGAAGATCGTAACCTGGAGCTGACGGGGTATCTGCCCATCTCTGTGGATGAGTGGATGGCGTTGCTGGAACAGGCTTCATCGTGAGCCGTCACCGGATCAAATTTCAGTTTGCCTGCGGGTTTGTGTTTTCGATGCTGATCTCGACGGCGATGGCTGACAACGATCCCAGCGCATCCATCAATACCTTCCTTTCCCGCCACTGGCAACGCCCGCTGCAACATCAGGGCGAGGCACCGGCCTCCTTCCCGGCCCTGGAGACCTCACTGGACCCCAAGGCCTGCGGGACCTGCCATCCACAGCAGTTCCAGGATTGGCAGGGAAGCCTGCACGCCCATGCAATGGGTCCCGGTCTGCTGGGTCAACTCATGGACATGAACCCCGTCAGCAGAGCAGAACATCAGGCCTGTCTGCATTGTCACGCGCCCCTGGCTGAGCAGGCCGATGAAGTGATTACATGGCTCTCCGGTGAAAAAACCGGCAGCAGCAATCTCCTGGACGTGACTATTCCCAATGACCCGCTCTATGATCAGGGATTGATCTGCGCCGGCTGTCATCTGCGCAATTTTCAAGTCCACGGCCCACACAGAAACAAGGCACTTCCCCCCTCCCCGCCACTGGCTGAAAACGCCCATCAACCCCACAATGGATGGCAACCCCAGGATGCCTTTGAGAGTTCCCGCTTCTGTGCAGCCTGCCACCAGTTCGATACAGACGGTTACGCACTGAACGGCAAACTGCTCGAAAACACCTTCGAGGAGTGGAAGGGAAGCCCACAGGCGAAGGCGGGAAAAAGTTGCCAGTCCTGCCACATGCCAGACCGCCGTCATCTGTGGCGAGGCATACACGACAAGGCAACTGTGCTGTCGGGCGTCAGGATCTCGCTGGACGGGGTAGAGACAAACAACGACAGGATCAGCGGCATCCTGTCACTGACCAGCACGGAGGTGGGTCACCAGTTCCCAACCTATGTCACCCCTCGCGTGGTGTTGGAGGCGATACAACTGGATAGTCTCAATCAACAGATTCCCGGAACCCGGCAGGAGCAGATTGTCGCCAGGCAGGTGAGCCTCGACCTAAGTCGGGAACTGTTCGATACCCGCCTCGCACCCGGAGAGACCGCCCGCCTGAATTATCAGGCCCCCCGCCATCCTGAAACCCAATCCATCCTCTTCCGAATCCAGGTCGAGCCAGATACTTTCTACCGGGACTTCTATCGGGCCACCCTGAACAGCGGATCGAGTGATAAAGGCGCCGAAACCCTGCGTCTCGCACTACAGAATGCCGAGGCATCGGTCTATACTCTGTTTCGCAGAGAGATACCGCTGGAGTTGAACAGTGAGCCATAATCGTTGACTGGAAGTCTGTCGACCCGACTATGGATCTCGTCCAATCCAATGCACATTTTTCCTCTTATCCTGACTTGAAGATTCATTTGAGAACAGCCAGGTTGTTGAGCGTTTATAGAATAAACCATTCAAGGGAAGCGCATGTCCATATCGGAACCCGAACGCTGGCTTGAGGAACATAGCTCCGCGCTCTATGCGTTTGCATTCCTGCATGTACGCGACGGGCATCGGGCTGAGGATTTGGTGCAGGAGACCCTGCTGGCGGCTCTCAAAGCCCGCAAACGTTTTCAGGGCAACGCCTCTCTCCGAACCTGGCTCACCGGCATCCTCAAGCACAAGATCATGGACGAATTCCGGCGACAGTCCCGCGAGGCACCCACCCCGAATTCTCCCGAGGATGCGTGGGATGCGGCTGAAGCGAGACGGGTTGCCGAGAATTTCACCGATAGTGGCCGCTGGAGTCAGCCACTCACAAACTGGGGGGACACGGAGCAGGATTTTTCCCGCGATCAGTTCTGGTCACTGATCGAGCAGTGTTTGGCTGCACTCTCCCCCCGTATGGCACGACTCTTTGTTTTGCGCGAATTATGGGAAATGGAGACCGAAGAGGTGTGTAAGGAAATGGCTATCACACCGACCAACCTCTGGACAACACTGCATCGAGCCCGATTGGGTATGCGACAGTGCCTGGAAAAAAACCTGTGTGCCTGATGTGAGGTCTCTGCACAATGCTTACCTGTAAAGACGCGAGCCGCCTGATCTCCGAGGGGCAGGATCGAAAACTCAGTCAGAGGGAAAAGATAGGCCTGCGCCTTCATCTGTGGATGTGCGACAGTTGCCGTCTCTTCGAAAAACAGGTGGCTCATCTGCGCCAAGCCTTGCGCCGGGGATGGTCAGGTGGCGATCTACCCACGGACAAGCAGTTGTCCGAGGAGGCCCATGAGCGTATCCGCAAAGTCCTTAAAGAATACTCAAACGAAGACAGCAACTCATCTACTTGAAACAGGCTGTCATAACCATCCGCAGAATCAATGGTGATGGATATCCGTATGCTGGAAGTATTTACGCAAAGAAAAGAGATCGCTCTTCTCAATCAGCCTCGGCACAAGAAAAAACAGGAAGACAACTGCGACACCCGCAATCAGGCTGATAACACCCCCTTCCACCACCACGGCGCCAAAGGTAACGTAAAGATAGGTCAGCGGCAGCATGCCAAGATAGGTGGCAATACTGAATTTTGCCAATGACATCTTGGTCAATCCGGCACCATAACTGACGATATCAAAGGAGATCATAGGCATCAGCCGGGAGAAAAAAACAATTTTCGTCAGCAACCTGTCGGAACAGAGTGTACAGAAATTGATGTGGCCACTTATCAGGCCCTCTATCAAATCACGTCCCAAAAAGCGGGCAATAAGAAAACTGACCATCGCTCCCAACAACGCGCCGATAGACGCGTACAGGGTTCCGGCAATTGGGCCAAAAACAGTACCGGCAGCGATATCCAACGGCAAACTGGGAATTGGACTTATCACCACAGCGGAGGCCATCACACCAATGAACAATACTGGCGCCATTGGTCCTGCGTCATTCAGCCACTGACTGATCCTGTCAGGCTGCAGAAAATCGCTGATCTCAAAATAGGACTCAACCCAATAGAGCAACGCAAAAACAACCAGGACGAGGCCAATCTTAAGTATGAATTCAGGCTTTTTCATTAATCCAATTCAGCATAAAAATTCCAAGATTCAAAAACGGAGCCACGGCTTCATTCCGACGAAAAGTAGATATCACCGTACCAGGCTGTCGCTTTTGCACCAGTATTATCTGTATCCGTCATGAGTGCTATCAGGTCGATCTGATGAACATCCTGACCGAACAGCTGTTTAAAATCCTCCTTCAGGTTGCGTCGCTCCGATTTCCACAGCAACACATCCGATACGCCTGAGTGTACAGCAACCATCATTGATTGATCGGTATAGGCGCTGGGCCAGACACTGCCTTCTGCCTGACTGCTCGACCAGACATAGGTGATTGAGCGGGTACGCCAGGGAGCCCAACCACCCTCCTTCACTACATAGATCCTTGCAGGATAATCATCGCCTTGCCGGCTACGTTCATTTGGACTGTCCAACACACCAGCCACCCGCCAACGCCAATTGAGGTACGGCGTCTTGTCCAGATTGATAGAGATCTTCTTCACCAGCCCGGATGCGGACCCCACGCTTACCGCCTTTACCACCTGCTTGCCGTTTTCTTCGATCAGTTGATAACTCGTATGACCTTTAAAATCGTGCCCCTCCCATCCGGCCAGGCCATCAATATTGATATGCTCAACAATAGGCGACGCTGCATGAAGGATGGAAGAACCGCTCAGCAGACAGACCAGCAAAAAAGTTTTCATATTGACGTCCAGTAGTCCTTTCTATCTTGAAACAGGTATTCCACCGAGTTCACTGTAAGACAAATATTAGAGCGCATACCATTTACCCGATCTAATTAAATACACACCTAACAGCATACGACTTGGTCGCACGAGAGCGCTTTTTCCTTACTCGGCCGATACTACGAATTACACTCGTGGCAGGAAAAGCTCTTCTCTAACAGACGGAACATGATCCGCCCTGCCAAGCACAGCCCAAAATATTAGCCTGTAAGCATTTTTCTTTATCGTCGACTAAGAGGAACCACAATTTACCTGGCACACATGGAGAAAAAAAGTGGAAATCACACCCCGAACGTTGTTTGCTTTTGCGATCCTCACCCTCGTAGGCGTCTTTTTCGCCATAGGATCTCTGACCGGCATCCTTTCACCCGCGCTTCTTATCTCTCTCTTCTTGCTTGGTATTTCTCTGATGGCCGCCAAAAAGGTCGCGGGGTGGGTAAAGAACAGAAAAGTTTATGCGAAATGGCAGAAGCCCTCCACATTTGATCGTAACCTGGTGGTGATTGGGGCGGGATCAGCCGGACTGGTGACCGCCTATATCGCGGCTGCGATAAAGGCAAAGGTCACGCTTATCGAAAAACATAAGATGGGTGGTGACTGCCTGAACACCGGGTGTGTGCCCTCCAAGGCGTTGATCCGCTCGGCCAAGCTACTCTCCCACATGTCTCGTTCCAAAGAGTTTGGTATCCGTGAGGCCCATGCTGACTTCGACTTTGCCGAAGTAATGGAGCGGGTTCAACGTGTGATAAAAAGAGTCGAACCCCATGACTCAGTGGATCGGTATAGCGAACTCGGCGTGGATGTGATTCAGGGCGAGGCGAAGATCGCCTCACCCTGGACAGTAGAAATCAAAACGGCAGAGGGCATGCAAACCCTTACAACCCGCAACATCGTCATCGCCACCGGAGCCAGACCCTTTGTGCCGCAGATTCCGGGACTCGCGGGGATTGGCTATCTCACCTCCGACAATATCTGGGATCTGCGAATACGCCCAAGGCGTCTGCTTGTTCTGGGTGGAGGCCCTATCGGATCGGAGATGGCGCAGACTTTCTCCCGCCTGGGTTCACAAATCACTCAGGTGGAAAGACGGCCCCGGCTTCTGATACGCGAAGACCCGGAGGTGTCGGAGATGGTCATCCAGCGCTTCCGTTCCGAAGGTATCAATGTGCTGCTGGAACACAAGGCAAAACAGTTCCTGATTGAAAACGACGAAAAAGTCCTGATCGTGGATGATCTGCAAAACGAGGGAGTGGAAGTGCGCATCCCCTTCGATGCTGTGTTGGTGGCGGTAGGCCGTGCAGCCAACCTGAAGGGCTTCGGCTTGGAAGAGTTGGAAATCCCCGCCGGTCGCACCATTGAGACCAATAAGTTCATGCAAACGGTCTACCCGAACATCTACGCCGCAGGCGACGTGGCTGGCCCCTTTCAATTCACCCACACCGCCGCTCACCAGGCGTGGTACGTGGCAGTCAATTCCCTGTTCGATCCCTTCAAAAAGTTTCAGGCAGACTACTCGGTTATCCCCTGGGCCACCTTCGTCGACCCGGAGGTAGCACGGGTGGGTTTAAATGAGCTCGAAGCAAAGGAGCGCAATATTCCCTACGAAGTGACGGTATATGGAATCGACGATCTAGACCGGGCTATCGCCGACGGGGAGGCTCACGGCATGATCAAAGTGCTCACTGTGCCGAAGAAGGACAAGATTCTCGGCGTCACCATCGTAGGTGAGCACGCAGGAGACCTGCTTGCCGAGTATGTGGTGGCCATGCGCCATGGCATCGGCCTCAACAAGATCCTGGACACCATCCACATCTACCCAACCCTGGCTGAAGCCAACAAGTATGTTGCCGGAAACTGGAAACGTGCCCACGCACCCGCAGGTCTATTGCGCTGGAGCGAGCGTTTTCATTCATGGCGGCGTGGAATAAAAACAAAGGAGACACGAGTAAGCAAGACACTTCCTCCTGTTGGAGAGAAATACAGTCGTTAGATTTTTATGTGTAGTAGTGAAGACTTAATTTGGCAAAGAGTGTCAGATACTGAATTACTGCAAGCGACACTAAACTGACATCCGCCTCACATTCAGATCATATGTCGGAATATTTTACACCCTCTAAGCTGGGCAGATGCGCCTAAACGCCGGTTCCGCGCATATATCGACCCAAAACAAGCCATTTTCAGGCTGATTTCGGGCTGATTTCGGGCTGATTTCGGGCTGATATGCGAATTCTTGACCCTTTATCTAACCTCAGGTCCGCAGGGGGTGTCGGATAATCTTACAGTCATGAAATACCTAACAATTTAAGCAAGCATTAACCCTATGAAATATAAGTGTAAATTTAGTCTGGCACTAAATATGCCTTTTTATTGGGGAGGGAGGCGCTTGATTCTTAGAGATATTGGGTCAAGACGACCTGAGTTTTACAGACTGGAAAGTAATCAATTTCAGAGGTCTCGAAATGAAACAGTCTCTTTTTCAAACTCTATTGATGTCATGTCTGTTGGTATCAGCAGGCAATGCTGTGGCGCTAGGTTTGGCAACGCCGAGCGATGATCCATATACGTACTGGGCTTGGGCGGATGCAGGCGATGCAACTGATGAACCTGCGGATGGCGTTCAACACGCTCATGCAATCGAGCCAGGGAGATCAGAAATGCTGGTCGATCCTTATAGTCTGCACGGATATGGCTTGAATGATGGGACAAGCTCTTCTATCGCGGTGGATGGGGCATTTAAAGACCAGATCTATTTTGAAACAGCAGATTCTTCTCCAGCTTATCTTTCATTCGAATTCAATTTAGACATTACCGTTAGTGCTACCGGAACAGGTGAGCCTGGAGGAGTATATTTCGTCCCACGTTTTGTCGTAGATAATCGTTTTTTTGTACTCGGACTTGGTGAAACACCATCTAGTATTGAAGATTCATACTTTGAAGTGGGGTCTTACCATGAGACGGTCACTTACTCCACAAATGGAAATATGGTGCAGGAGATGGTAGATAGTGGCACCTATCTACCCATTGACATTGCAGCATTTACAATTGTCTTGCCAAACACTGAGATGGACTGGCTGGATTCCATGACGTTAGACGCTGTCCGGGCATTCGACGCAACGGGGAATGAATTAAGTCCTGATCAGTTTATAGCGACCAGTGATGCGCTTGCTTCAGTCCCAGAACCCTCCACACTTGCTCTCATGAGTTTTGGCCTGATTGGTATTGGCATTGCCAGTCGTAAAAAACAATAAGTATTACCATAAGAAGCCAAGCTATAACTTGCCCTGCTTCGTGCAGGGCTTTTTGTTTTTAGACATAAGTCTGGGGACGGGTTAATTTGCTTGGAACGAAATCACCTAAATGACAGGTTCTGGTCGATAGCTGCTCTTCGCAGAAAGCGTTAGTGAACGGCACCTCTGGCCGAAAGCAGCATTTTGACCGAGTTTAAAGGAATATGTAGGTGATATTTCCTATACTCAAATAAAAATCCAATCTCCCAGGTGATGAGGATGGTACGACATATCTTGGTTATAACGCTTACCTGTCTGCTGATGATAGGCCAGCCTGCCGCGGAACAGAGTATCAATCAGGCCATGAGGCAGATCGAAGAGGCCATACACCTGACCCCGGATATCGACAACGGGCGAGAAGTCTACCGGATATGTGCTGTCTGCCATATGCCGGAGGGCTTGGGCACTGAGGATGGATATTATCCTCAGATAGCCGGACAACATTCTACGGTAATCATCAAGCAGCTCGCGGATATCTTGGCCCGCAACAGGGACACCCCCACCATGTTTCCCTTCACTATTCTGGAGAACCTGCAGCCGCAGGAGTTCGCCAACGTGGCGGCCTATCTGGCAGGCCTGCCGATGACGCGCGATAACGGCCTCGGCCCCGGGACGGACCTGGAGCACGGCAAGAGGCTGTATGAAGAGAACTGCATAGATTGTCATGGAGAAAATGGGGAGGGAACCAATAACGACTACATGCCCCTGATCCAGGGACAGCATTACAACTATCTTGTACGCCAGTTCGAATGGATTCGAACAGGGAAACGACGTAACGCAGATGAGAAGATGGTGGAGCAGATTCAGGGATTCACAGACCGCAATATCTCGGCCATCATGGACTACACGTCACGACTGAAACCAACGTCTGGGCGGCTGGCAGCGCCCGGTTGGCGGAATCCGGATTTTCCCGATTTCTTTCGTGTGGAATCACCGAAGTAGGCGATTCACATTCAAATCTGACAGACCCATCGAGGCGAACTATCAGCAATACAATGGCATTTTAAACAGCAGGAGATTAAAGGTAAATCTTAGTGGCACCGATCCGCCGATTCTTAGCTGACCTGGAAGAAGCAGCATCCATTTATTCTGATCGGAGTACTCGCTGGAAACGTTCGTCTAATTCTTTTTGCTGTTTTGGTTCCGCACCTGGCATACATAGCCAGTCTAGTTCCATATGCTCTAACTGTTCGGTGCTATTCACTGTTTGCTGGCCCAGTCCAGATTTATTCATCTGTTCAAGCTGGTATTGCATACGTATCGCTTTATCATCAGCAGGGCTTTCCTTTCCCATCGCAATTTCCAACTGAATACAAAGCAGTCTGCGTTCTGCCCCGATTGCAACTCGATCAACAACCGTCTGAGCTGAATTTCGACGCTTTTCTATACGGCTGGACAATGCTGAGTCATGAAGGTCAATGGAATCCCATTGTTGCGATATTCCCTGAAGTTGTTCGTCTGAGGGCGATTCTCCCAAGGCCTCCAGTTGAGCGCAAAGATTAGCTTTCAGTCGGAGTGCATCTATCTGCTTGGCGCGCATACTATTAACAATTCGAGAATGACATTCTTCGAACTGATCGCAAGCTTTGCTATATTCACGTTGAATACCTTCTGCCAGCTTTTCAGGGAGTTGCCCGGGTGATTGAGGCCGATTCGATTTAGGAAGCTGTAATTCAGGCAGATCGGCGTATTTAGCTTGCAGAATAGTAAATAACTGATCAGCCTCCCCTAGATTATTAGCTGTTCTGGCCAGTGTTTTAATATCCTTAATAATGTCCTTGTAGGCATTGACCTGTTGGTCTGTTTTATCTCTTTTCCCCTGGCGAAGTTCCTGTACTTTGCTGTAGACAATATCACACTGTTTTTTGAACTCAGTCCACGCCTTTTGGTCTTGATTACGCTTAGTGATACCGATCTGCTTCCATCTTATTTGCAGTGTTTTTAATTGCGCCAGATTTTCCTCTTTGACGGCTGCTTCAGCAAGCACCTCAGTTTGCTTAATCAGATCATGCTTCAACCTTATATTAGCCTCATAAGCAACGTCAAGTTTTGCAAACACATCGCCCTTAAACTTTGAAAATTGCTTCCATTGTTTTTGGCCTTCATTTCGTTCAACATCTTTTATGTTGGTAAAGTTCTTACTAATACTGCGTACAGAAGACTGTACAGCCTTATAGTCAGGATTGTTGTCCCAATCGGTTCCTTCGAGTAGTTTTTGCATCTGTTCAACATACTGTTGTCGTTGTTCGAGATGAGTTTTACGAATCTTGTGTCGTTCATTAAAAAACTCTGCACAGGGTTGATAAACTTTATCAGTTGCATGTTTAAACCTTGGCCAATACTGCTCTGATATGTCCGAGTGCCCGAGTTTTTTCCACTGTTGCTGGAGATTCTTTATCTCGATTGAGAGCTTGTCGGGGTGCTGTTTGGAGGTGCCAAGAAGCTCAATCTTTTCACAAAGCTCTATATACTTTGGTTCTGTCGCGAAATTCTTCCAATCATCCATATCACCCAATGCTTTCCTGGCTTCTTCAAATCGCTCTTCGAGGGCCAAACGATCTTTCCCTTCAAAATGATGGAGTCCTTTTTCGACTCTTTCACAGAACTGCTTTGCTCTCGCAAGATTGCCAGTGCGGGAAAATCGAAAGATAGAACTGATTTTCTTATGCAAAAGATCAAGTTTTTGCTCCCGTTCGGCTGCAGACTTCTTCTGTGTTTTTCGCCAGTCTGTCAGCTGTGCTTGTAATTCAGTCGCCACTTGTAGCTCACCATACGCAGAAAGCCATTTATGATTTTTTAAAGCGGCACTCAATTTCTGACTATTTTCGGCTAACTTGTTAGCGGCTCTGGTTTGCCCGGATACATCAGATTCATCTGACTCTGTAATACTCTCATCCTTCAATATGTTGGTGGCCTGAAGCACCAACTGAGTCGCAGATTGTAATGCACTGAGCAGTTTGTCGTATCGATCATGTATTACAAAAGCTGGCCTGGCTTTCACGGCTAATTGTTGCCAGTTAGAGCTGAATTGATCTAATCTGTTTAGCGTTTTGGGTAGTGACTCTATTGAGCTGGTGAGATCCCTGCTCGCTACGTTTTCGAGAAAAGCTTTGATTTCTTGAACCAATTGTTGCTGAGACTGGTGAGTCTGTTCAAGAGTGCTTTGTTCTTCAAATCGAGAATCAACAATCTTACGCGCAGTTTGATATCGCTGATTCGAATCTGGATCTATTTCGAAATCAAGGTTATCCCAGTGCTTTCGGTGAACCAGTAGTTTAGCTTTGAACTCGGGCCGCCAATCTCGACTGGCGAGATACTCTATTTCTTCAGACAGCTTTTCTACAGTCGTTAAATTCTTGACATGCTGTCGCTCTTGTCTTCTGAATTCATCTATTTTTTCCTTAAGAATGCGTTCGGCATTCTTGTCTTTTCCGCGCAGAATCTTCCTGGCGGACTCGAGCGCTTCGATATTTTTTAGTTTTTCTGCAACCAGTTGCCGGGAGTCAGTAAAAATGGTTAGACCAAGTACTTCAAGAAGTTGCTTTGTGGACAAGCTTTGTATGGCTTCAGATCGAACTGAAGAGATGTCTGCATGGGCTGCAATGCGCAATTTCAATTCTGGATAGCGATTTAGCAAGTCGCTATATTGATCTTTATTAAGAGAACATCTTGTACTCATTAAATCATTAACCCTTTTCTCAGCTTCTACACAAACTGAGTGATTGGAATGCTTTATCGATATTTCGTGCAATGCAGCGGCAGACGTTAACTTCTGGATAGCCGCAATACAAATTGAAACATCCTCATCATCTGTGGCCAGCTGAGTAAGTATCTTCTGTTTCTCTGAACTTGCGCTATCCATTTCAGAAATGGCTTTCAAGCGTTTCTGAATTGAGCTGCTTTTCCAGGCGGGTTTAAAAAGATCGGCTAACATATTTTTCCATCTGATTGTTTTTAGCAGGAGTATTTCCCATGTATGCTCATTCTAGCTCCTGTTTGATCTGGTTGTTCCATATTTCTGGAATCGTGCAAGGTACTTTTTTCCGCACAGCCCTTGGGTGACCCTGCCATTCAGCTCTGGCCAAAATCAGACACTACCTGTCAGATCAATCACCCCCGGATACACATCACGCATTCACAACTGACAGCAGGCTATCCACAATGTCGTCCATTTCTTCCCGTTGCGGGTGCATCTTGTTGTAGACCCGCAATCCAAATATGCCGGTCATCAGCAACTGTGCCAGCGTGGACGGATCCTTTCCTGAGGCAAGCTCACCCCGCTCAAGCGCTTCAGTCAGCACTTGGCAGAAGCGCTTTTCAACGTACTCAAGCGCTTCTATTACCCGTTGGTTTATCTCTGCATCCTCCGCAGGGACTTCCAGCAGGGTGTTTACCAACAGGCAGCCCTTTCCCTCAGGGTCAGCAGCTGTCTCATCAAGAAGATGTTCAAAAAAAAGACGAATCCTGACCAATGGTGGCTCATCGCTGTTCAACACGGCGTCAACGAACCGTTTCAGTTCTCCAGCGTAGTAATCAAGAGAATACAAAAAGAGACTGCGTTTGTTATCAAAAGCGCCATACAGACTGCCCGGTTGCAAACGGGTCGCTTCGGTAAGATCCCGCACCGAGGTATTGTGATAACCCCGGCGCCAGAACAGCAGCATTGCATCCTGTAACGCTGTTTCACGATCAAACTCGATAGGTCTTGCCATATCTCTAACCAAATTCTCTGAAATTACTTATATGCTAGCGTTACTTGAACGGTCGTTCAATAACAACTATGGTTATTGAACGATCACTCAATTACCAAAAAGGAGCTTCTCATGCCGATTTTTCCTGTCCATTCCCGAGAATCAGCCCCAGATGCGGCACACCCGACTCTGGATGCAGTCACCAGTCTGTTCGGTTTTCTTCCCAACCTGCTTGGCGTAATGGCGACCTCTCCAGTGCTTGCAGAGGCCTATGTCGCTCTATCCGGTATCTTCGAGAAGAGCGGCCTGAATGCTGCAGAGAGGCAAGTGGTGTTATTGACGGTGAGCCGCTTCCACGAATGTCATTATTGCATGGCCGCCCACTCCCTGGCCGCTGATATGGAGCAGGTACCCACAGATGTGGTTGAGGCCATCCGTAGCGATCATCCGATCACCGATCCAAAACTGGAGGCGCTACGGGTTTACGTCAATCGTCTGATAGAAAAACGCGGCTGGATCGAGGAGACAGAGATGGCTGAATTTCTCGCTGCCGGTTTTGAACCCTCTCATGCCCTCGATGTGCTGGTCGGCGTGGGACAGAAAACCCTCAGCAACTTCACCAACCATCTCGCCAAAACCCCGCTCGATAGTGCCTTCGAACAACACACCTGGGCACCTGCAGAATAAAACCGACGTAAGGAACAGCCTATTCAAGCGACCAATCGCAAATAGAGGAAAAAGCCAGCGAGAAACATCACGCGGGTGAAACACACTCTAACTGGAGCCTTTCAGCCTACACTTGGTTAAAGCAGGCAAGTACAGACTTGGCAGGAGGGCGGTAGCACGATGAGGAAGGCGTGAAAACAACAACCCGTAAAACAGCGCGTGACGGCAAACCCAATGAGTCTGGCAGGATCAATAAAGCCGAGCGGGAACGAGTGTCGGCACAAGCCAGTGGAAAACAGGCATGGCGCCGCTGGGGTCCCTATCTCAGTGAACGCCAGTGGGGCACGGTGCGTGAAGACTATAGCCCCCGCGGCAAGGCGTGGGAGTATTTCACCCACGACCAGGCACGTAGCCGCGCCTACCGTTGGGGCGAAGATGGCATTGCCGGGTATAGCGATGAAAAACAACGACTCTGCCTTTCGCTCGCCCTCTGGAACGGCCAGGACCCGATCCTCAAGGAGCGGCTGTTCGGCTTGACCAACAACGAAGGCAACCACGGCGAGGACGTCAAGGAACTCTACTACTATTTGGATGCAACACCGAGCCACGCCTACCTTAAGATGCTCTACAAATACCCCCAGCGCGCCTTTCCTTATGCTGATCTGGTGGAAGAGAATCACCGTCGCGGCAGGGATCAACCCGAATACGAACTGCTTGATACCGGCATCTTTGATGAAAACCGCTACTTCGATGTCTTTGTCGAATATGCCAAGGCGGATGTGGACGACATCCTGATGCGAATCACGGTGATTAATCGTGGCGCTAAAGATGCCCCCCTCTACCTGTTGCCCCAACTCTGGTTCCGCAACACCTGGGCCTGGGGCCAGGATCCGGCCCGACCGACACTCACTGCCACAGAGCGTGGCTGCATTGCGATACACCACCATAAGCTGGGCGACTACCACTGTCATCTGGACGGCGGCCCCGAGTTGCTCTTCTGCAACAACGATACCCATGTAAAGCCGTTGAAAGAAATGGAGGCCAGCGGCTACTTCAAGGATGCCTTCCACGACTATCTCATCAATGGCGACCACACGGCGATCAACCCGCAGCGCAACGGCACCAAGGCGGCGGGACTCTACCACTTTGAAATCCCTGCTCTTGATCAGGTGCAGGTGCGCATCCGGCTGAAAAAAGGGCGGCATCAGCACCCTTTTGAGCACTTCGATGCCATATTCAAATTGCGCACTGAAGAGGCCGATGCCTTCTACGCTGATTTACAGAAGAGTCTGCCGGATGACGAAACCCGGCTGATTCAGCGCCAGGCTCTCGCGGGGATGATCTGGAGCAAGCAGTTCTACTACTACGACATTCCACAGTGGCTTGAGGGCGACCCGGGACAATCAGTGCCGCCGAAGGAACGCCGTCATGGTCGCAACAGCGACTGGCGTCACCTCAACAATGCCGACATCATCTCCATGCCGGACAAGTGGGAGTACCCCTGGTACGCAGTCTGGGATCTGGCCTTTCACTGCATCACTCTGGCAATGATCGACCCGGACTTTGCCAAACGCCAGTTGCTACTGATGACACGGGTCTGGTACATGCACCCGAACGGACAGATCCCCGCCTATGAATGGGGCTTCGATGACGTCAATCCACCGGTTCACGCCTGGGCGGTGTGGGAAGTTTATCGCACCGAACGCGACACCACGGGCAAGGAAGACCTCGATTTTCTCGAACGGGAACTGCACAAGCTGATCCTCAACTTTACCTGGTGGGTCAATCGCAAGGATGCAGACGGCAACAGCATCTTCCAGGGCGGCTTTCTCGGCCTGGACAACAATGGGGTATTCGACCGCAGCTCCCCATTGCCCACCGGCGGTCATATCAACCAGGCCGACGGCACCAGCTGGATGGCCATGTACTGTCTCAACCTGATGCGTATCGCGCTGGAACTGGCACAGACCAACCACACCTACGAGGACATCGCCACCAAGTTTTTCGAACACTTCCTCTATATCGCTGCCGCGATGAACAATATCGGCGATCAGGGCATTGGCCTATGGGACGAGGAGGATCAATTCTATTACGACGTGTTGCGCTTTCCCGATGGAAAGCTGATGCCGATGAAAATCCGCTCGATGGTGGGACTGATACCGCTTTTCGCGGTAGAGATTCTGGAACCAGAACTTATCGACCGGCTGCCCGACTTCAAACGCCGCTTGCAGTGGTTTCTCAACTACCGCCCCGACCTGGCAGCCTTGGTCTCCCATTGGGAAGAACCTGGTCGGGGCAATCGCAGGCTACTCTCTCTGTTGCGCGGCCATCGCATGAAATGTCTGCTTCGGCGCATGCTGGACGAGACAGAATTCCTCTCCGATTACGGTGTGCGCTCACTATCCCGCGCGCACCAACGGGCCCCGTATATTTTCGACTTCTTGAAGCACTCCCTGTCAGTCTCCTATCGGCCAGGCGAGTCGGATTCGAATGCGTTTGGTGGCAATTCCAACTGGCGCGGTCCCATCTGGTTCCCGGTAAATTATCTGCTGATCGTCTCGCTGCGCCGCTTCGCCACCTTTTATGGTGACGAATTCAAGATCGAGTGTCCTACTGGCTCGGGAGAATACCTCTCGATCGATAAGGTGGCCGATGAATTGGTGATACGCCTGACCCGGCTTTTTCGTCGCGACGAACAGGGACGAAGAGCGATATTTGGTGACAACACCAAACTACAAGACGATCTCCACTTTCGTGATCACCTGTTGTTTCACGAGTATTTCCACGGTGACGACGGCCGCGGGATCGGCGCTTCTCACCAGACCGGCTGGACTGGATTGGTAGCGTCACTTCTGGGTTCGTAAGACAAATTAATAACAGGAAACAGCATGCATTCAACGTTCATCAAGACCCTGTCGGCCACACTGATTGCGGTCGCAATCATCTACCCTCTCTGGCCAGCCACTGTGTGGGTATTGGTTTTCATCACCCCTTTCACTGCACTGGGGTTTTACGACATGCTCCAGAAGCGGCACTCCATTCGCCGAAACTTCCCCCTGTTCGGGCGCGGCCGGTGGATCATGGAGGAGATCCGGCCTTTTATCCGTCAGTATTTCGTGGAGTCAGACACCGACGGAGCACCCATCAACCGGATGTTCAGGAACATTGTGTACCAACGCGCCAAAAGGGCATTGGAGACTGTGCCTTTCGGTACGCGGGTCGACACTTACCGAACCGGTTATGAATGGATCGGGCACTCACTCTCCGCGATAAACGTATCAGATGTCGACGAGGATTTACGGGTCAATGTCGGCGGACCAGGTTGCAGGCAGCCATACTCGGCCAGCATATTTAATATCTCCGCCATGAGTTTTGGCGCATTAAGCCAGAATGCCATCCTGGCACTCAACAAGGGGGCAAAATCAGGCGTATTCGCGCACAACACCGGTGAAGGCGGAATCAGCCCATATCATCTGGAACATGGGGGCGATCTGATCTGGCAGATTGGAACCGGCTACTTCGGCTGTCGTGACCGGAACGGCAAATTTTCCCCTGATCAGTTCAAAGAGAAGGTTTCCCTCGAAAGCGTCAAAATGATCGAGATCAAGCTCTCTCAAGGCGCTAAACCCGGCCATGGCGGAATCCTGCCTGCGGAAAAAAACACCCCTGAAATCTCGAGGATACGTGGTGTGAAACCCTATACACAGGTCAACTCGCCCGCCACCCATAGCGCATTCGATTCACCGCTGGGATTGGTGCAATTCATCGCTCAACTGCGTGAACTCTCCGACGGCAAGCCGGTCGGTTTCAAGCTCTCGATTGGACGCAAGAGCGAATTCGTCGCCATCTGCAAGGCGATGCACGAAAGCGGCATTCTCGCCGACTTCATTACTGTTGATGGCGGTGAAGGTGGTACCGGCGCCGCCCCGCTTGAGTACACAAATTCCATCGGCATGCCGTTGCGTGAAGCCATCACCTTTGTTGCCGACTGCCTGACCGGTTTCGGCCTGAAGCAGCATATAAAGATCATTGCATCCGGCAAGATCATCACCGGATTTCATCTGGTAAAAAACATGGCACTCGGTGCTGACATCTGCAATAGCGCCCGTGGCATGATGCTCGCAGTTGGCTGTGTACACTCCCTTATCTGCAACAGTAACAGGTGCCCCTCCGGGGTTGCCACGCAGGATCCTCGACTCTTCAACGGGCTGGTTGTACCGGATAAGGCAGCACGTGTTGCGCACTATCATGCCAAAACGGTACATGCGACTGCGGAAATCATTGCATCAACCGGCATCTGTCACACCTCTGAACTGAATCGCACCCATATCTATCGGCGTATCAGCCAGTACGAAATCAAACGCTATGACCAGATCTTTCCCTACCTGCCCGCAGACTGTCTGTTAGAGAATTCAATACCTGACTTATTCAAGCTAATTATGCAGGAGGCGAGTTCCGATACATTCGCACCCCATAATTGCCTGACGCGCATTGACAACGAGTGCAGAGAAATTGATATGCCGGATGAAATGGCTGTCGCTGAAAAGACGACTATCACAGAGGATCGATAAAAGATCATCCCGCAATATTCACTTGGTGGGTCTTGTATTAATAGATGGAACAGCTACGAGAGGGACTTCTTTGGTCGCCGCCCCTCCAAGTTGACGATTTACAACCCGGCTCACCAGCTTGCATTCATCGATACAGTATCCTAGCTTGTAAATATAGGTGGAAGAGAAAAACTGTAGGAGAATGACGATGTTCAGAATTATTCGCCTTTTCTTGATGCTGTTTCTGATGAATGTGCCGCTTTCTCTTTTGGCACTCGATTTCGAAGTGACAGCCCAGACCACCGACTGCTCCGGCGACATCGGATTCTCCTCTTTCGATTCCCGGGACCTCTATAAGATGCAATCGGCAGACTGCAGCGACCCGAATACCGGACAGAAGCTGCAGCAGGTGCTGCTGAAATCCAAATCAGGCCTGGTCACCTACGATGTCATCTGGGTCACTCAGGAGGAGGCCAGAAACATCCTGCAGCAGATAAAGGAGATCAAGGCAGCCAAGATCAAACGTCTGACCCGTCCCGAGGTGGTGATCCAGAAAGAGACCGTGATCCGCCACGAACGTCCAGCTGCAGCTGTGCCCCCAGCCGCCACCCGTTCGGCCCCGTCGGTGCGTAGCGACCTGCCCGGACCGGCAATCAACATCATCGACCCGCCAATCGCCAACACCCGCTCCATTACCAATGTCATCACACCATCGGATGCCGATAAGCGGATCGTAGTAGGCAAGATCAACTCACCCGCAGGTCTGATCTCCCTGACCATCAACGGCCAGTCTCACAAAGTTGACGAACACGGCATCTTCAAGGCAGAGGTACCGGTAAGTCGTTCCAAAACACCGGTAACCATCGTCGCCGTGGATAATCAGGGCAAACGGGGCACGGTGGAGTTCCGACTGCTGCCCGAACCCCTGCAGGAACAACCCGACACTGCCGCCGGTACGGACAGCGACCCTGACATCTTCGGCACCTATCACGCCCTGATCATCGCCAATACCCGATACGATAAACTGGATGACCTCAGTACCCCGAAAAACGACGCGGACGTGATCGCCGACATCCTCAAACAGCGTTATGGATTCACCGTCACCCGCGTCTACGACGCCACCCGCTACGAAATTCTCTCCGCCCTGAACAAGGCCCGCCGGGAACTCACGGAAAAAGACAACCTGCTACTCTACTACGCCGGCCACGGAGAGTACGACAAGGCCAATAACCGTGGCCACTGGTTGCCGGTGGACGCGGAGACCGACAGCACCGCCAACTGGATCTCCACCGTGGCAATCACCGACATCCTCAATGCCATGTCGGCGAAACATGTGCTGGTGGTGGCGGACTCCTGCTACTCCGGCGCCCTCACCCGTGCAGTCAACACTGAACTCGATCCCGGTATGTCGGAAGAGACCCGTATGAAATGGCTCAGGGTCATCGCCAAGACCCGCTCACGTTATGTGCTGACTTCGGGTGGCGTAAAACCGGTATTGGACGACGGAGGAAACGGTCACTCCATGTTTGCCAATGCACTCATCGATGTACTGAACGGGAGTAAAGGGGTACTCGAAGGCTCCAAGTTGTTCCGCGAAGTCAAGTCACGGGTGTCGGCCCGGGCAGAAGAACTCAATGTCGATCAATCCCCCCAATACGCCCAGCTCAAGCGTACCGGCCACGAGTTTGGTGAATTTCTCCTGGTAGGTCAGCGTTGATCCTGGTCTGGTGTAACTGGAAGACTTCACTCCATGGATGATTTCAGAGCGGCGCTGGACGACTTTTTCACCGGACGATTGGATCTGGAGGGGCTGTTGGGCAGGCTCGATGCCCAACTGCTGCTGAACCCGGAAAGCCGGACAGAACTCACTGCACTGCTCGAAGAGTTGCAGCACAGCAACCGGATTCCGACACAGATCGTCACCAGCCTGCGTGTACGCCTCGACCAATACGCGCAACCCGCCCAGGATGCTGCGGGAGAAGAAACGCGAATTCATTCAGACCTGGAAGCAGACCGTCTGCCCCCCATTCCCGACGAAGCAACCCGTATCGCCGGAACCCCGACACCATCGCCCTCTCCCGCTGCTCAAACATGGTCCGCCCCAGCACCTCATCAGGCTTCAGGACGTGCCGCCCACCCACTGGTAGGCGACACCCTTAACGGACGTTTCGTGCTGGAAGACGAGATCGGCCGCGGCGGCATGGGCGTGGTCTACCTGGCAAAGGACCTGCGCAAGGAAGAGGCGCGGGACCGGGAGCCCTATGTCGCCATCAAGGTGCTGAACGAGGCGGTGCAACAGAATTCCGATGCCTTTATCGCCCTGCAGCGGGAGGCCAAGAAGGCCCAGCGTCTGGCCCACCCCAACGTGGCTACAGTCTACGACTTCGACCGGGACGGCGATACAGTCTACATGACCATGGAACTGATGCAGGGTGAGTCGGTAGAGCATCTGATCAAGCGAATCCGGCCCAGCGGACTGCCAATGGAGAAGGCCCTGCCGATCATTGAAGGAATGGCCCATGGCCTGGCCTACGCCCATAAAAAGGATATCGTGCACGCTGATTTTAAGCCGGGAAACGCCTTTATCCTGCAGAATGGCGAGATCAAGGTGCTCGACTTCGGCATCGCCCGCGCCTTCAAACCACCGGGACAGAGCTCAGGCGACGCCACCGTCTTCGATCCCGCCAAATGGGAGGCCCTCACTCCTGCCTACGCAAGTTGTGAGATGTTCGACCAGGCAGCCCCCGATCCACGAGACGATATCTACGCCCTCGGCTGCGTCAGCTATGAACTGCTCACCGGACACCACCCCTTCGACAAGCTGCCGGCCAACCAGGCCCGTGGCCGAAAATTAATACCCAAACCCATCCCCGGACTCAGCCGCCAACTGAACCAGGCCCTGGCTCATTCCCTGGCCTTTGAACGCAGCGAGCGCACCCCGGATCTGGAGCAGTTTCTACAGGAGCTGAAAGGGGGAAGCGGCGCGAATCTCAAGTTGCGGGGATTGGCAGTGGCTATCTCCCTGCTGCTGGCAGTTGTGGGCATTGGGATCTATCTTTTGATCGGCGAAGAGTCAGACAAGCCGAAGGATTCACTCCTGCCGGTACCGGCGGTTGAGCCGCTGGTAAAAACAACTCCGATGCCGGTGGTCCGACTGGAGCCATCAGAACCGGATGAATTCGAAGAAGCACCGGCTGCCGGCGCCAAACCCGAACCTGAACCCAAACCCGGAAAACTCGATGCTGAAACCCAGGCCAAGGTTGAGCGCATTCTGGAAGTCGCTGCACTTCACCGGATGATCGGTCGCCATCTGGAACCGAAAGGCAGCAATGCGGTAGAGGCCTATCGGGCGGTTCTCGACCTGGACCCCGAAAACCGAATTGCACGGGAGGGTTTGGATCAAGTGGCCAACCATTTTGTGAATCAAGCAAAACAGGCCATGAAACAGGGAGATAATTCAGCGGCACAAACCCTACTCGACCAGGGCCTTCAGGCAGCCCCCGAACACAGAGAACTCCAAATCTTGAAAAGGCGGCTGCAATCAGAGTAGGCATATACATTTAATTCTCACAATAAGGCTATCAGCAGATACTTCAATCAGAGCGCCGATTTGATCTTATACTTCAGATTAAGGACAGAGATATTCGCCTCACCTGCAATCATGGGAAGGAGCCAACAGATGTTGAAACTCAAGCACGGGTTATGTCTGCTCACCGCCGCACTGACCTTGGGACTCGCCTCTCTGGCGCAGGCGGACTACGTAGCCTATTCGATCATAAAAGAAGGTGGTGCCAAGCAGCCGCTACCCGAATATATCGGCGACATTGATGTTAAATACCTGGTCAATCTTGAGTGGGGCGGATACAGCGGCAAGAAGACCCGTATCGGCGTATTGCCGGTGGAAAACAACTCCTCCAGCCAGAGCGTAAGCGTCAGCGGCCCCAGTGGCACCTATACGTACAATGCTGCCACCAGCAGCGGCGGTGTTCCGGTCCAGGGTATCGAGGCGATGCTGATGGACACGATGCACAAGACCAAACGTTTTCGCCTGGTGGAGCGCAAAGTGCTGGACAAGGCGATAAAGGAGCAGGATCTGGGGGCTACCGGGCGCATAGCCAAACCTTCCGCCGCCAAAATCGGAAAGATTCTCGGCGCTCAATACCTGTTTCAGGCGGTGATCACTCATTATGAGGCAGGGGTGGAAGAGAAAGGCGGCGGCCTTGGTGGTTTGATAGGCGGTAGTGCCGGTGCGCTACTGGGAGCCATCTCTGTGAAAGAGTCAAAGGCAGTACTGGGCATGAACTTCCGTCTGATCAACTCTGAAACCAGCGAGATCGTCTACACCGATCAGGTAGAGGCAGAATTGAGTGAATCCGGGCTCACCTTCGGCGGGGCAGGCATAACCGGCGGCGGCGGGCTGGGAGGCTTCATGTCCAAATACGCCAAAACCCCAATCGGGCAGGCTGTAATCTCCACCGTCAATCGTGGGGTCTACGGTCTGATCAAGCAGACCGGCACCTCTCCCGCCACCGGTTCGGTAATCAAGGTTAAGGGCAACAAGATCTATCTCAATCTGGGTCAGGATACAGTGGAACCCGGAGAGAGCCTGGACCTGATGCGCATGGGTGAACAACTGATCGATCCTGAGACGGGCATCTCCCTCGGCGGGGAAGAAGAACTGGTCGGCTCGGTCAAGATCACTGCAGCGAAGGAAAAATACTCCATTGCCAAACCGACTGGACGCCTCAAGGCATCGCGTATCAAACGTGGCGATAAGATAGTCTCCCAACGTGCTCCCGAACCGATGAAGTTCGCCACTTCCTGGAGACCACCGAAGGAGAAAAGCGGGTTCTTCGGTGGAGGCAGTAAAAAGGAAACCAGCAGTCCATTCGGAGACGATTCGCTCTTTTAACAAGAGCCAAAATGATCCCCGGACGGGGTATTAGATTGTAGGAGCGGCGCCCTCGCCGCGATAACTCCGCAGATGGAAAAATCGTGGCGGGGCGCCGCTCCTACAGACGCTTCGCAGCAAGCTGCACTGACATAGGACGGTAGATAACATGGGCAATCCAGCAGCGAGAATGGGGGATAATGTCATCCAGCAGGCCCCCCATTGTCATGCCCCGATTCACCCACCGGCACCGGTTCCCACCCCGGTACCCCATCCTCCGCTGCCTCTGGCGATCGTTAAGGGCGAGCCGACCGTGTTGATCGGAGGCATGCCAGCGGCCCGGGTAACCGACATGACCGCTCCCTGCGCCCTGCCCGGCTGCGTCCCCAACGGCCCCGGCATGGTCGCAATGGGTTCTTTTACCGTGCTGATCGGTAACCTGCCTGCAGCACGTATGGGAGACATGACCGCTCATCCGGGTTGCGTGGCACCCATCCCCAGCCCGGTGGGCAAGATTCTGCCGCCTGGATGTCCCACTGTCCTGATTGGCTAAGGCGGATTGAGCATTGCGTCTATGTCATTTTGAAACCCTTGCCCCAATCTGCCCCCGATGTCGCCTGGAGACGGCGAAAACACATCCATTAGCGGTGGCAACCGTGGAACAACAGATCGGGGAACTGATCATCGAAGGCGTGATCCACTGTTCCAATCCGGCCTGCCAGTTGGAATATCCGATCATCGACGGCATCCCTGTCATCGTGCCCAACGTCCGCCAGTATCTCGCGGACAATCTGTTCCACCTCACTCTGCGCAGCGATCTCTCACCCACATTGACATCCATGCTCGGCGATGCGGCGGGACCGGGCACCCCCTTCGACAGCAACCGCCAGTACCTGAGCACCTACACCTGGGACGCCTACGGGGAATACGATCCCAAGGAACAGGAAGCCCAACCGGGTGTTTCACCCGGCGCGGTAAAACGCTGCCTTAAAGCCGGGATGGAGTTGCTGCCGGGAATACCGGAAGGACCGGCCGTCGATCTGGGCTGTGCCGTGGGTGGCTCCACCTTTGAATTTGCCCTTCACACCGACGGGCTGGTGCTCGGCATCGACAACAACTTCTCCCTGCTGCGGCTGGCCCAGCGGGTCCTGCAGGAGCGGAGCGTCAGCTATCCCCGACGGCGAATCGGTATCGTCTACGACCAACGGGAGTTTTCTGTACCAGTGACCCAAACGGAACGGATCGATTTCTGGGCCTGTGATGCACTTGCGCTGCCCTTCGCCGATGCCACCTTCGGTTTGGCGGTGGGGTTGCAACTGGTGGACTCTGTCAATTCTCCAACGTTCCTGCTGGAAGAGACGGCCCGTAACCTGCGCCCCGGCGGCACCATGATCATGGCGACACCCTACGACTGGTCGCCTGCGGTCACACCCCTCGAAGGCTGGATCGGCGGCCACTCCCAACGCGGTCCCAACTCAGGCGCCGCAGAACCTCTGTTGAGGTCGTTGCTGACCCCGGAAGCACATCCCCAATCCGTCAAAGGGATGCGACTCACCAACGAAATCACAGATTTCCCCTGGCACACCCGCATCCATGACCGCAGCATTATGCAGTACCGTGTTCATCTGGTAACCGCCGTGTCGACTGACATTTGAACGGTGCACCGTTCATAGTTCTACATGAAGATCCTGGACATAGGAGTGTTGAACCGAATTACAATTCGCCTGCTGTATCAAGAAAAAGCCAAGCGGATGGAACTAGATGCTGTTGAGAGGCGATGCGATCTATTGATTGTGAAATCGGTGATCTGCTCGAAAAAGTAAAAGAATAGGAATATTATTCAGCGATAATAGATCAGATAATGACTCAAGCCTGAATACTGCAAGATTTCTCGTGTTGATCGCAATCAGATCGAAGGAACACTTAAGCGAATGGATTTGAGAAAATTTAATGCCAGCCCGCCCTTTTTGTACAAATCTTTTCAGCTTTTCTGTTGCTCACATCTTGTTGGGTAGTTAAGAGGGCCACGTGACCACAGCACACCACGCCAAATATTTCGCTTGGGAACTCACTCGCCGCCGCAGAGGCGATGATGTTGACCGCATCTCCCAGTCCCTCTTTGATGCCAGCGTTGATCTAAATCCCCACCAGATTGACGCTGCCCTGTTCGCCCTGGGTAACCCGCTGACCAAGGGCGTTGTAATGGCAGATGAAGTCGGTCTCGGCAAGACGATTGAGGCCGCATTAGTGCTTTGCCAATATTGGGCTGAGCGCCGTCGTCGTCTCTTGGTTATCTGCCCCGCATCACTTCGCAAGCAGTGGGCAACGGAGCTTGCTGAGAAGTTTCATCTGCCGACACAAATCCTTGATGCCAAGACCTGGAAGAACCTGAAGAAAGGTGGAATTTACAATCCGCTTGATCAGGAACAGATCAGCATCATGTCTCTTAATTTTGCGGCACGTAACCAAGACAAACTACGTGGCATCCCCTGGGATCTGGCCGTTATCGATGAAGCGCACAAACTTCGTAACGCCCATCGTGAAAGCCATCAAACAGGGCAAGCTATCAAAAAGGGACTGGCTGGTTGCCGAAAATTATTACTGACAGCCACACCATTGCAGAACTCCCTACTTGAGCTATTCGGGCTCTCAACCGTTATTGACGAACACCTTTTTGGTGATGCGGTCAGCTTCCGTAGTCAATACATGCGCGGTGAGGATAACCTTCCTGCTCTCCGGCGTCGCCTCAGTGAATTTGTGACGCGCACTCTGCGTCGCCAGGTCTTGGAATATGTGCGTTACACAGAGCGAAAACCGATAACCATACCTTTTACCCCAGGAGAAGATGAGCAACGCCTTTACGACCTTGTCTCAGCTTACCTGCAACGCGAAGAGACCTACGGCTTCCCTGTTCGGCAGCGTCATCTCATCGCTCTTGTTCTACGCAAACTGCTGGCATCATCCACTCAGGCGGTCATCAATACCCTTGAGACTATGCATGAGCGCCTGCGCGTGCTCCTGGAAGGAAAAACACTGGATGATGACTGGCTTGATCATCTCATTTCTGAAGAGGAAATTGACGACGAACTTGAAGATGAGCCACTTAGCGAAGCGGCTGAAGAGGCCGGGAACTACCAGGTCGATAAAGATAATGAGCGCACAATCGACCTGGTTGCACTGCGTGGAGAAATCGCAGAACTGGAGCACTACATCACCCTTGCTCACAGCATCAAGGAGGACGAGAAGTCTCACGCATTACTGAAGGCCCTGCAAATTGGTTTTGATCACATGGCCGAGATGGGGGCGCCGCGTAAAGTCGTCATATTTACTGAGTCACGCCGTACACAGGATTATCTGGCCAGATTTCTGGAAGCCCATGGTCATGCCGGCAAAGTGGTCACTTTTTCAGGCACGAATAATTCACCGGCCATTACAGGTATTTACCAACGGTGGCTGAAAGAGCATGCGGGCAGTGATCGTATTGCCGGTAGCCCCGCGGTTGATAAACGTACCGCCATTATCGACCATTTCCGTGAGCGTGGTGAAATTTTGGTGGCAACAGAAGCGGCAGCTGAAGGCGTCAACCTACAGTTCTGCGCCTTGGTCGTGAATTATGATCTGCCATGGAACCCCCAACGGGTCGAGCAACGTATCGGTCGCTGTCATCGCTATGGGCAGGCATTCGATGTTGTGGTCATTAACTTCCTCAACCGTCGCAACGAGGCAGATCGTCGTGTGCTGGAATTACTCTCAGAAAAATTCCATCTGTTTGACGGTGTCTTCGGTGCTTCTGATGAAATCCTCGGTCGTATTGAGTCAGGTGTCGATTTTGAGAAGCGCATAGCGGCTATCTACGATACCTGTCGAACCACAGAAGAGATCCAGACAGCTTTCGAAGCCCTGCAAAAGGAGCTGGAGGCATCCATTGAAGAGCGCATGCGGGAGACAGAGCAGAAGTTGCTTGAGCACTTCGATGCTGACATCCATGAGTTGCTCAAGATAAAGCGTAAACGTGCGGAAGAGAGCCTGGATCATATCGCCAGACTATTCTGGTTGCTCACGCGCCATATCCTGGTAGATACCGCAACCTTCGACAACGAAGCACTCAGCTTTCATCTGGCCGATTCACCCTGTCACGGCGCTCTCCCTGGTGAGTACCAACTCATCCGCAAAGGGGAGACCATTCCAGAGCATGCCCACCTCTATCGCCTGTCGCATCCTCTCGGGGAGTATGTCCTGGATCACGGTCGCCGACTCGATACCCCGCAAGCAACGCTCTGTTTTGACCTAAGCGGGCACCCCTATAAGGTGTCTGTTCTGGAGGGATTGTCGTCCAAATCTGGCTGGTTGGAGCTCAACCTACTTGAACTGCATAGCTTTGAGAAAGAAGAGCATCTGGTTTTCACCGCGCTGACTGATGATGAAGAGCTTCTCGATCAGGATGCCTGTATCAGGCTTTTTGGCCTGGAAGCGAAATCCACTCAGGCTAACGGTGATTCTTCCCCTGCTATGTTGTCCGGCACAGCCCAGCGTCAGATTGAAGCCACCCTGGCTCGTGCACTGGATGAAAATGATCAGTACTTTCAGCGAGAGCGTGAAAAGCTCGAAAACTGGGCTGATGATCAGATTTTGGCGGCAGAGCAAACCTTACAGGACACCAAAAGCCGTCTTCGGGACAGCAAACGTCGTGCCCGACTTTCTGATACGGTCGAAGAGCAAAAGCAGTGTCAGGAAGAGATAAAAAACCTGGAACGTCGTCAACGCCGACAAAGGCAGGAGATCTTTGATGTGGAAGATGAGATTGAGGCCAAACGGGATCAGCTTATCGAAGCTCTGGAAAGGCGTCTGAAAAAGAAGACGCTGGTTCATCTGCTCTTCCGTATCCGGTGGGAAATAGCTTAATATGTCGACCATATTATTTTTTATCGACATATTCTGCCAATGCGTTGATGCGATCGACACGCTAGAGAAATATGTCGAAAAATTGTAAGTAAATCGACATATGAAGCCATTTCTGCCAGAGGCACCTTACAACGAATTACCACTCCTGCCGCCCACTGAGGAGCTGGAAACCCGCGCTGTACTTAAACTCTGCATTGAGGCTCGGGCGGCAGTGGCTGAACTCAAGCAATTGGGGGAAAATCTGCCCAATCAGGCCGTGCTGATCAATGCCATCCCATTGCTGGAGGCTCAAGCCAGTTCTGAGATTGAAAACATCGTCACCACATCCGACCGCCTGTTCCGCTTTGCCGAGGCGGGTAACAACCAGATTGATGCCGCCACCAAAGAGGCGCTGCGTTATCGCACGGCACTCTACCAGGGACATCAGATGCTGATGAGACGGCCGTTGAGTACCGGCACCGCGGTTGAAGTCTGCAGCATCATCAAGGATGTAAATCTCGATATTCGCCAAACCCCCGGCACACAATGGGTCAACGACCGTACGGGAGAAGTGATCTATACCCCACCCGAAGGCGAGGCGCTGCTGCGCGATAAGCTCGCCAACTGGGAACGTTTTCTGCACCAGGAGGAGACCATTGACCCCTTAGTGCGCATGGCGGCGGGCCACTACCAGTTTGAGGCGATTCACCCCTTTATCGATGGTAACGGTCGTACCGGCCGTGTACTCAACCTGCTCTATCTGGTGGAACAGGGGCTGCTCAACCAGCCGACACTCTACCTCTCCGGTCATATCAACCGCACCAAGGCCGATTATTACCGCCTGTTGCTGGAGGTGACCACGGAAGAGCGCTGGGAAGCGTGGATGCTCTACATGCTGGATGCCATTCGCCAGACCGCCGTCTGGACCGGCGACAAGATCCGCGCCGCACAGGCCCTGCTGGAGCACACCGTTCAGTACGCACAGAAAAAAGCCGGCAACATCTACAGCCGCGAACTGGTGGAGCAGCTTTTTGTACAGCCCTACTGCCGCATTGCCAATCTGGTGGATAACAGCATCGCGAAACGGCAGACCGCATCGGTCTACCTCAAACAGCTCTGCGACATCGGCGTGTTGGAAGAGCACAAGGTCGGGCGTGAAAAGCTCTTCCTGCACTCCAAGTTTTTAACGCTGCTCACCCGTGACAACAACGAATTTGAGCGATATGCAAACACATCGCGTGATTGATGCGGTTCGCTACCGCTCACCACATCCTACATTCACGTAGGGTGCCGGTGAGGAACGAACCGCACCATTCACCCTGTAGACACGGAAATTTGACCCATGGCCTCAAGCTACAACAAAAAACAGAAGTTCATCACCCTGCTGCATGAACTGTTCCAGCTCAACCAGCCGGAACTCGACTTCGGCATCTACCGCATCATGCATGCCCGTAAGGACGACATTAACCGTTTTGTTGAGCAAGACCTGCCGCGCATCGTCAATGACGCCTTTAAGGATTTCCAGTCACAGGACAAAGTTGCTCTCCAAGCAGAGCTGGCAGAAATTCGTCAGGCTGTTGAGAAACTTGGTGGAAACCCGGACGAACACGAAAAGGTTAAGGCGTTACAGGGCCAGCTTGCCCATGGTCTCGACTTGGGCCGTGAAGAGGGCGAGGTCTACGATGCACTCATCACCTTCTTCAGCCGCTACTACGATGAGGGTGATTTTATCTCCCGTCGCGTCTATAAAGACGGCACCTACGCCATCCCCTACAGCGGTGAAGAGGTGGTGTTGCACTGGGCCAACAAAGACCAGTACTACATCAAATCCTCAGAGACGCTGCGTGACTACAGCTTCCGGTTGGATCCAGACAATGAAGCCAACCCCATGCGCGTCCACTTCAAGCTGGTGGATGCCGATCCTGGTGCGCAGAACAATGTGAAGGAGAGCGAGACCAGCAAGCGGATCTTCATACTCGATGCTGAACAGCCTTGGGAAGAGCTGGAAGGAGAGCAAGGTAAAGCGCTCAATCTCCGTTTCCACTACCGCGCCACCACCGCCAGTGACTGGACGGCAACCGCCAAGGCCGGAGCAACAGCCGCTGCCGTCAAAAAATCACCCACCCAGGATCACTGCCGACAGATGGCGGTGGAGCGACTGCTGGGCGAGAACAGCGACCTGCCCGCTGCCTGGAAAAACGGCCTCGGCCAGCCCTATACGAAGGCCGATGGTGAGAAGGCCGACTACCCCATCCTGCAGGGCCAGCTCAACAACTACACCAGGAAAAACACCTTCGACTACTTCATCCACAAGGATTTGGGGGGCTTCCTCACCCGTGAGCTGGATTTCTACATCAAGAATGAACTGCTGCGATGGGAAGACGTGGCGGCGATGAAAAACCAGCCCGCGAGACTGGCGCCATTGCTCTCCAAGATCGAAGTGATTCGAACTATTGGCGAGAAGATCATTGCCTTTCTGGCACAGCTTGAGGAGTTTCAGAAGAAGCTGTGGTTGAAGAAGAAGTTTGTTACGGAGACGAATTACTGCATTACCTTGGATCGGGTGCCTGAGTCTCTTTATGACGAAATTGTGGCGAACCAACGGCAGCATGAGGAGTGGGAGAGACTGGGGTTTACCACGAAGGACACGAAGATCACGAAGACGTTCTTAATCGAGAATCTGTTTCTTATTTTGGATACGGGGTTATTTGAAAATTATTTGAAAACTCAATTAGTGGCAGGTGTTGATGGCATTGATGCGCTTTGTAATGGATTGTTGGTACACTCTGAAAATTTCCAGGCACTAAATCTAGCTACAGAAAAATATATCGGCAGAATTAATACAATCTATACAGACCCTCCATATAATACAGGTAGCGATGAGTTTTTATATAGGGATAATGCAAAACGCAGTAGTTGGCTGACATTTATTGATAACAGAATAGCCGCCGCTAGCCCACTAATGTCACCAAATGGCTCATGCTATATGAGCATTGATGACACCGAGTATCCGTATCTTAAAGCAACATTCGATGGCTTGTTTGGAAAGCAGAACTTTATAGCCAATATTATTTGGCAGAAAAATTTCTCGCCTCGTAACACGGCCAAATTCTATTCAGAAAATCATGACTATGTGTTGTCTTATGCGAAATCAATAGATAATTTTGAAATCGGCTTGTTACCTAGGAGTAAAGATGCAATTAATCGCTACTCTAATCCAGATGGTGACTCTAGGGGGGATTGGACCTCTGGTGATCTAACCGCAAGAAACTATTACAGTGAAGGGACATACGAAGTAGAAGGTCCAACAGGAAAAATATTTACACCTGCAGTCGGCAATTACTGGAGAATAGCGAAGAATAAATTCCTGGATATGGATCGACAAGGCATCATCTGGTGGGGTGAAGATGGAAACAATATGCCTCGTTTAAAGCGGTATCTAAGTGAGGTTAAAGACGGGGTGACACCGGTTACGATATGGCCACATAAAGAGGTTGGTCATACGCAAGAAGCAAAAAAAGAGCTTGTTTCGATGGTTTATTTTGAGACTAGTGGAGATGTTTTCAACACGGTAAAACCCACGAGATTAATTAAAAAAATTATAAATACATCAGGACTATCGAAAACCGGTAACGTTCTCGATTTATTTGCTGGGTCTGGGTCAACAGGGCATGCAGTAATTGACTTAAACCGAGAAGATAAAGGTACGCGCAATTACACGCTCATTGAGATGGGTGGCTATTTCGATACCATCCTTAAACCCCGTATTCAAAAAGTCATTTATTCTAAAGACTGGAAAGACGGTAAACCAAAACCCGACAAAAACGGCAATCTCAACGGCGTTTCCCACTGTTTCAAATACCTCCGTCTTGAAAGTTACGAAGACGCCCTGGCAAACCTAAAACTGAACCGTGAAAAGGCCCAGCAGGATCTACTTACCTCCCAAAGCTCGGAAGATCAGGCCGCCCGCGAAGCCTATCTGCTCAACTACATGCTGGATGTGGAGACCCGTGGTTCCGACTCGCTACTGAACGTCGCCAAGTTCGTTGACCCCACCCGCTATCAACTCCAGGTACGCAATCCCACCGGGGATGAGACCAAACGGGTCAATGTGGATCTGCTGGAGACCTTCAACTGGCTAATCGGCCTGACGGTGGAGTATATCGCCGCGCCGATCCACTTTGATGCCAAACTGAGCCAGGCCGAGCATGGCCGCTGGCAGGCCAGCGTGAAGCGTTTTGAGGGTGGCCGTTGGTGGTTCCGATCTGTGGTGGGTACTACCCGCAAGGGCCAGAAGGTGCTAGTGGTCTGGCGCAATCTGCCTTGTGTCATCGACAAGGAGGAGAACGGCCTGGTGAAAGACAACGCTGTGCTCGATGCGGTGCTCATCGACAAACTCAAGATCCGTATGACCGAGAGTCTGGATGACGAGTTTGACATCCTCTACGTGAATGGCGACCACAACATCACCATTCCAAAGAAGCGCAATGGTGAACTGCTGGAAGCACGCATCAAGCTTATCGAGGAGGACTTCCATCGCCTTATGTTCAGCAGTGAGGGAGTTTGAACATGCCTATCTGCTGGATAATTGCAGGACCCAACGGAGCGGGCAAAACCACCTATGCCTTGAAGTATCTGCCGGAAGTGGCTAATTGCCGCAATTTCATCAATGCCGACCTGATTGCGGCGGGACTGTCTCCACTGGCGCCGGAGCGGGAGCAGATGGCCGCAAACCGGATTTTTCTCCGGGAAATTAAGGCGAATATCGGCAGACATGGAGATTTCGCCTTTGAGACTACCTTATCTGGCCGTACCTATTTGCGTCTAGTCAATGGATTGATAGAAACTGGTTGGCAAGTTGAATTGGTCTATCTGGCCCTGCCCAATGTGAAGATGTCACAAATGCGAGTCGCCGAACGAGTGGCTCATGGTGGGCACAATATTCCTGCTCATGCCATCGAACGTCGTTTCCCACGCAGTCTGTACAATCTGTTGGTGGACTATTCATCTTTGGTATCCCGCACACGCTGCTTCATGAATCATCAGGAATACCCTGAGCTTGTATTTGAACAAGTCGGCGATGAACGCGAGATCATTCATACTGAATTCTACAGACGCCTTTTAAAGGAGGGCGGACTATGAGCAACACCAAACAACCTGCAACCCCTGTCATTTCAGAAGAGAGTCAAAAGATGTTGGATAGCCTGCGCGAGGCGGTTCAGGAAGCGCTTAAGCGTAAACATAAACTGGGCCAATACGCGGTGATTTGGAAGGATGGCAAGCCGGTTATCATTGGTGAAGATGCGCCGACCAATCAACAGGACGAACTGGGTAGCTAAGCGTGGTAAAAAGAGCCAGGAAAAGGACACCACCCTTGCCGTTCAGCCGCCAACTGGTACTCAACCAGTGGCTGTTTTCGCTGTTTGGCTTTGATTCGATGGATGGCCGCTATGACATTCGTGGACGAGAGGTGCCTCTGCTGGAGGCGCTCAGAGACCGTCACCAGATGATGGGCGAAGTGGTTGGCCGCAACAGCGAAGGTGAGCACGAGATTGTTCAACGTCTGCTCAACGAAGCGCAAGGCTTGCCTGGCATCAGCGACGAGGAGTTGCGAGAGTATGACCGCAATATCAAGCACCTGTCAGAGAGCATCAATGACGGCCGTGCACTGGCGCGAGAGGAGCCGGTGGAGTGGAAGTACTTTCAGTACCTGATGCTGCTGTTTACCGAGGTCTATCTGGATTGGCTGTTCCGTAAACCGGAAGATCTTAGAGACGCACTCAACAAACAGGTTGAGGCATGGAATGACCAACATGCGGATCAACCGCCACTGGCAGTTTTGGATGAGGCTGAACTACCGTGGCTGCAACTCAACAAAGTCGCCTACTGGAGTGCCACAGGTTCAGGCAAGACGCTGATCATGCACGCCAATATCCTGCAGTATAGGCACTACCTTGAGCACTATGGTAATGCCAAGGATCTTGGTCGAATCATCCTTCTGACGCCCAATGAGGGACTTACCCGGCAGCATCTGGTGGAGATGGAAACCTCTGGCATACATGCCACCCCCTTTAGCAAAAACCAGGGTTCACTGTTTGCCGATGCGGTCATCGTTATCGACATCAACAAGTTCCGTGACGAGGCCAAAGAGAAGACGGTAGCCACCGCCTCTTTCGGCAATAACAACCTGGTGCTGGTGGATGAAGGCCACCGTGGCTCCTCGGGTGAAGAGTGGCTGCGGCATAGAAATGCGCTCTGTGAGAAGGGGTTCTCTTTTGAATACTCCGCCACCTTTGCCCAAGCCGCTATGGCGCGTGATGATAGGCGTCAGCTCTACAGCAAGGCAATTCTGTTCGACTACTCCTACCGTTTTTTCTACGGGGATGGTTATGGCAAGCAGTCGCAGATTCTCAACTTGCAGAAGAACCTGGACGACAAGGACCACTACGCCTATCTGGTGGCATCGCTTCTGAGCTTCTACCAGCAGCGACGCCTCTTCGATGAACGGAAAGACACACTCAAGCCTTTCAATATTGAGCCGCCGCTGTGGATCTTCGTCAGCAGCAAGGTGACCGCCAGTCTCTCTACGGGAGAAGCCTCTGATACGGTGCAGGTGCTGCAGTTTCTCGACAAGGCGGTCAAGGATAAAGAGGCGACCGTATCGGCTATCCGCAGGCTTCTGGATAACGGCATGGTCGGTGCGGGGGGCGTGGATCTGCTATCCGGTCGGTTCGACTATCTCAAGTCGTTAACCGAAACGCCCGAGACGCTTTATAGCGACCTGTTGGAAAGGTTATTCCATACCGCAGGTGGTCATCTCTATGTGGAAAATATCAGTGGTGTTGCCGGTGAGATTGCGCTGAGAGCAGGCGCCTCAGACATTCCCTTCGGTGTTATCAACGTCGGTGATGACAGTAAGCTGGTTAAGCTCTGTGAGAAGGCCGGATTGGCGGTGCAGGATTCGCGCTTCTCCGCATCTCTGTTCAATGACATCAACCAGCCGGATAGCCGGGTCAATGTGCTGATTGGGTCCAAGAAATTCACCGAAGGTTGGAGCAGTTGGCGTGTTTCTAATATGACGCTGATGAACGTGGGCAAGAGTGAGGGTGCGCAGATCATCCAGCTCTTTGGTCGCGGGGTGCGATTGAAGGGGTGGAATGAGACCCTGAAACGTTCCGCTGAAGTCGTGCCGCAACTGCCTGAGGGCCTGGAGCGCCCTAAACATATCGGCGTTCTCGAAACATTGAATATCTTCGGCGTCAAAGCGGACTACATTGCCCAGTTTCGCAAAGAACTCGAAGAGGAAGAGATTCCTATCAATGAAGGGCTGGAAGAGTACCGGCTGCCGCTGGCGCACATCAAACCTCTGCCCGGCAACCTCAGCGTTATCCGCCTGAAAGAATCCATCGCCGGTCGTGCCCTGGGAGGGCAGGGCAGCGCATTCAGTCAGCTTGCCGAGCAGGTATACCTGCTGCCGCCGAAGACGCTCAAGCCACAGGAAAAAGACTACTTCATCTGCCCGCCTCGTATCACCCTGGACTGGTATCCGCAGGTTAAAGGCTTTGCTACCGATAGGCGGGGGCAGCAGGAGGCTGGCCGTAATAATGGCAATCTGGGTGCGTTGCATCTAGCGATGCTGGATATGGATAAGCTCTATTTCGATCTGCTCACCTTCAAACGAGACAAGCGCTGGGCGAGCCTGACCCTGAGCCGTGACCAGATCAGAGAGGTAATTGCTGATCCCTCCTGGTATACCCTTTACATACCCAAGGAAACCCTCTCACCCGGCGCACTGGATGGGCTGAGAACCTGGTATGACATCGCCCTGACCCTGCTGAAGAAATATACCGAAGCCTTCTATGCATGGCGGCGTAAGCAGTGGGAGGCAGATAAACTTGAGTACCGCCCCCTGGTCGGCGATAAGGCGCTCTTTCCCGGTGTCAGCGAAGAGACTCCGGGCGGAAGCTATGTGCTGACTGTTGATCGTAATCGTCACGAATCCCTGATCAATCAGCTCGACAAACTGCGCACTGAGATACTTGGGGGAAATATCTCGAACTGGCGTGGGCAGAAGCCGAGTGGCCTGGAGCTGCTATGGTGCGAACGCCATCTTTACCAACCTCTGTTGGCCCAACATGACAAAGAAGTAGAAGTAGCCCCTGTTCCCCTGAACAAAGGCGAGCAGCAATTCGTCGAGGATATGCAGAAGGCGATGGAAAATGGTGTTTTCAAAGGCTTCGAGACCTATCTGCTTAGAAACGAGAGTAGAGGCGATGGCGTCGGCTTCTTCCTGGAAGGGGGCTTTTACCCGGATTTCATTCTTTGGCTTATTCAAGGTGCCAAGCAGAAAATCGTCTTTATTGATCCCAAGGGGCTGCGCAACCATAAGCCCGAAGACCCTAAAGTTCAGTTCTATAAATCCATAAAAACTATCGAGGCCGATCTGCATGCACAGGATACAGCAAGCAAAGATATCGAGCTGCACGCTTTTCTGGTATCCAACACGTTGGCCTCAATGCTCGAAAGCCAGTGGTCTGGCGATGGACGTACAGTGACTAAGCAGGATATGGAAGGCTGGAATATCCTGTTCCAGATTGATGATGCAGATGACTATGTTTCAAACATGGTGAAGCGCGTACTGTGAACTTGATTTGTACAGGATGTACCCATGGCAATTGAGCGACTTGAAAGGATTTCCAACTATCGTACCTATCGCGATTTCAGGTGGTCCAACGATCTTCTGGAATTTTCCAGGTACAACCTTTTCTATGAATGGAGTTGGTCAGGAAAAACCACGCTATCAAGCATCTTTTGTTCTTTACGGGGTCTGTAAAATAATAGACGTAATCCTTCAAGGAAGCTGAATCGTATTGGGCGCAAAACTACGGAATATCTGATCAAACAGTGGGTCGGTTGCGGCCTGATTGGAGGCCAAAGAGACCGCCGTCAGCTTGTAAAGATGGACGGTTTCACCGCACTGCATTATGAGCAACTGTTTCTGCCGCACCCGCGCCGGACCCTCACCCCACTCACAGCTGCTCATGATACCGTCACAACCCGATCGTTTGCCTGCCGCCTGGCTGATAAGTTGAAACGCCTCGACCTTCTCTCTCAGAGCTTCCATCTCCTGATCCGCCAAGGTCTTGAGATCAGGCGCCTCAGACCGCTTCTCCACCCGGATCGTCATATAGGGTGAATCATTTCCCTTTGCCGGAAATGCGAAGGTATAGACCGAGGCATCGATACACTGCTCCGGCAGTTCAACGGCAAACCCGGAGCCCTGAAACTTGGGCATAACACTCTCCTGCTGGATCTTTCAGAACAGGCCACACTATCAGACCGATACTAAGCCCCCAATATCATTGCCACAGTCCAGCCAGATTAACCGGCGGCAAGGCCAATGACTGAAACCGCAACACCCTGACCATGTTGCGGGTGCGGTGACTGAGCAGCGGCATGACACCCTGTTTGAGCAGCACCTCCCCTGCACGCTCGCTGATCCATGCCTCGGCGCAGGGCAGCATCTGCCGTTCGCCGTCAACTTCAAAGGTGAAGACTGGAAGACCCTCGATATCGAGGCGGTCTCCGGGCTCCATGGCCCAGCCACGTGCGACAAATGCCTCCGCCAATAGCTGGGCACAGGCAAAGGCCGGGCTACCCCAAAGATAGTCTTCATGATCTCCCGGCTGCAGTGGAATCTCTTCGAAGGAAAAGCTGTCGATCTCCTCCCCCCCTTTGCCGTAGGGCAGTCGCATCAAAGGCTGTGGCAGAGCCAAACCGAGCCAACGGGCTGCTGAAGTCTGACGCAACGCCTGCCAACGCTGTGCCGCATCCCCATCTAATCCAGCCCACTTCTCCACCGGCTTTGTGATGACATCACAACCGAGCAGTTGTGGTGAGGCGGCGGCGAGAAAAGGACCACCTGCCTGAGAGCCCAACAGCCCCAAGGCATGTAACGCAGCGACATCCTGCTCTCCTGCGCCGAAGGCGAAGTCGCCCGCCAGCACCGACCAGGGTTCACCACCCGTGCTCCCCACCCCCTGTTCCACCAATAAACGATAGAGCGACGATCCTGACGGGTTGTCCGACAAGGTGGAAATATCTGCCGCCAGTTCCGACTTGGTAATGTCGAATGTATAAAGCTTCAGAGTCTCATCTGTCTCCACGCCTGTGACCAGACGTTGTAGTGCAAGCCAGGTGGCCTCCAGCGCCTGAAACTTGGGCGCGTGCAGCAGACTTCGCATCTGCTCGCCAATGGCATCATCCACTGAGGAGATGTATGCCGCCTGTTGAGGATCGGCCCCGGGCACGATATGCGCTGCGACAATGTGCTGGATAAACTGTTCTATCCCTGCATTAGGCGCACTCTCTCTTGTTATCGGGCTACTGGACTCACGGCCTAACAGGCGCTCGAACACATCGCCTTGCTGCTCAGGTGTGGCAGAATCGCCGACTGTTTCTTCGCTGGTTGATATTACGTCGACGGCTGCGGCTTCTTGCCGAAGTTCGGCAGCGGCGGCAGAGAATGTATTCGCATCCTGTAATCTGCCACGAAGCTGACGCAATGCCTTGAAAAGACCAAGGCGCTGAAACAAGGCATCGGGATGAAACTCCTCCAGTTCACTGAAGGTAAGATCGATCCGGGCATTCTCTCCCTCACCAAGCTGAAGACTCACACTCGGCGCATAGCGCCCGATCAGCTGTTCAAAATTGTCCACGTCCACCTGACGAATGGCGCGTTCAATCAGCGGCCCTGCATCCTCAGGATGACCACTGAAGTTACCCATCAACAAGATACGCATAACCGAAGTCGATTTTCGCTGCGGTGCTGCGCCACCACCGCGAAGACCAAACTCAAATTCCATGTGTGCAGCCATCGGTCAAAACTCCCCATTTGATCTTCTGTCTTTAGTGTAGCCGCTCACTCCTGCTTAATTTCATAGGGATCTGCCGGAACTTGGCAATGTGGGGCAAAAGAAAGCAAAATCAGCTAAACTCGAATTGAAAATGCAGGGAGAGTTGCCAGGTGTCTGACCCCACACAATCCACCAGGAGCGTGTCCGTCTCCACCCCCCTCGGCGGGGATGTGTTGCTATTCAAGAGCATGAGCGCCAGCGAGGGAATGAGCCAGCTCTTCGAGTACGAACTGGAATTGCTCAGCGAACAAAGCGACATCGATCTCAACGATATGTTGGGACAAAGCGTTACTGTTCGTCTGGAGAGCGTTACCCCGGCAGCCCAAGGGGGCAAGGATCGTTTTTTCAACGGACAGGTCAGCCGTTTCAGCTACGCGGGCACTTTAGACCGTTACCATCTCTACCAAGCCACCCTGCGACCCTGGTTTTGGAATCTGACCCGAACCTCCACCTGCCGCATCTTTCAGGAGATGACCGTTCCCGATATCGTGGCCGAGGTGTTGCGAAAAAACGGCTTTTCCGATTTTGAATTCAGCCTCAGCAGTGGCAGGTACCGCACCTGGACATACTGTGTTCAGTACCGTGAAACCGACTTCAACTTCATCTGCCGCCTGTTGGAGCAGGAGGGTATCTACTTCTATTTCCACCACCAGGATAACCAACACTTCCTCGCCATGACCGATTCGGTCAGCTCCCATAACAGCGTGGGCGCAATCCCCTATTTTCCACCTCGGGAAAACGCGCGGCGTGAAGGTGAGTTCATACACGAATGGTATGTAGCTTCGGAGGTATGCCCGGGTAAATTCGTTACCGACGATTTCAACTATGAGACGCCGAAGACAGAACTGGAAGCACGTCTGGACAGTCCCGAGAGCCATCAGGGCGCCGACGGCGAGATCTATGACTATCCGGGGGAATACAGCAAGCCGAACGAGGGCGAGACCTACGCTCAGATCCGCCTAGAGGAATTGCAGACCCCCCATATCGTAGCCGAGGCAGCGAGCAACTGCCCCCGAATCAGCGTGGGTGAATTGTTTAATCTGGAGAACTTTCCGCGAGAAGATCAAAACCAGGAGTACTTGATTACCTCCGCCTCCTACCAGATCAAATCCAATGCCTATATCAGTGGCTCCGGCAGCGCAGACGAGGGTCTCTACAGCTGCCAGTTCAGCTGCATCGACCGTACCCGCCAGTATCGCGCCCCCCGGCTGACGCCAAAACCCGTGGTGCAGGGGCCACAGACCGCGTTCGTGGTCGGACGAAAAGGTGAGGAGATCGATACCGACAAACTGGGCCGGGTCAAGGTGCAGTTCCACTGGGACCGGGAGGGCAAGATGGACGAAAAAAGCTCCTGTTGGGTCCGTGTCTCACAGAACTGGGCAGGCAAGCTGTGGGGAGGCGTATTTCTTCCCCGCATCGGACAGGAAGTGATTGTGGATTTTCTCGAAGGCGACCCCGACCGGCCCATCATTACCGGTCGGGTCTACAACGGGGAGAATACGCCGCCTTATGCCCTGCCCAACAACAAGACCCAATCCGGCATCAAGAGCCGCAGCACCAAACAAGGCGAAGAGGATAACTTCAACGAACTGCGCTTCGAGGACAAAAAAGGCGAGGAAGAGGTCTATTTCCACGCGGAAAAGAATTTCACCCGCATGGTGGAGAACGACGACACTCTCAACGTCGGCAACGACCAGACGCGGGAGATCCACAATAACCGGACTACCACCATCAAAGAGGGTGACGACCAACTGGAGATCGAAAAAGGTCATCGCAATACCCTGATCAGCGAGGGCAACGACACCCTCGAAATCAAGATGGGCAACCACGACACCATCGTTACTCAAGGCAATGACACCCTCTCCTTGGAACAAGGTGATATGAAGGTCAATATTGATGTCGGCAAGCAGGTGGTCAAGGTCGCCGAAAACATCGAGATGAGCTCAGTCAACAGTTCGATCAAAATGGACGGAAACAACTCTATCGAAATGTCGACCAAAAAGTGCATCATCGAGGCATTGAGTTCGATCGAGCTGAAGGTTGGAGGCAGCAGCATTAAGATTGAACCCGCCAAGATCACGATAAAATCTCCGCAGATCGCTATCAGCGCTGATGGCAAGCTCGACGTGAAGAGCCCCATGACCACGGTAACGGGCGATGGCATCCTGACCCTCAAAGGCGGGCTCACCAAGATCAACTAGGCTGTGATTCAATGGAAGATATCAAACTGAACAAGGTCAAAGTCGCTACCGCCAACGAAGTCTGTCTCCTTTTCGATTTGGATGAAGAGGCAGCGCCTCTGCTGCAGGAGAACCAAACACCCGCCCAGTTTCTGCAGATCCTGATGGAGCACGAATACCTGGCCGATGCCGCTCGATTTATCGCCTTCGCCCTGCCCGAGCGTGAAGCCGTCTGGCTGGCCTGCCTGGTTGCCCGCAGCGCAGTCGATGAATCAACCTCCGAGGCCGAGAACAAGGCCATCGCCCAAGCCGAGCAGTGGGTCTACAAACCAACTGATGAGCAGCGCCGGACCCTGATGGATATCGCAGAGTCCGCCGGACTCGACACCCCCGCAGGTTTCGCCGCAGCCTCTGCTTTCTGGAGCGGAGACGTCATCGCCCATGCCGATCTGCCTCCGGTCCCGCCCCCTGACGGCATCACCGGCAAGATGGTCTGGGGGGCCATGATTTTGGCGGCGTACCATAAGACACCGGAGCTGGCGAACGACAGATACCGCACCTATATCAGCCAGGCCATCGATATCGCCAATGGCGGCGGCGGCAAGAACCACTGAAAGTGAGCGTATGTAATAAGCCCCTGATCGGTAAGAGACAAGGGCATTTTTTATGACATCTATCAGGCAATATGCAGCTTTTCCCAGGAAGGATTTGTTTTCTTTTCCAGTTGATTGCAGGGGTCTGAAGAGTGTGCTACAAGAATGAGTATAGGACAATAAATTTGCTGGATTCAGTATAAAGAAATCAGGGTAGTCTACAATCCTAAATAGGTCGGATTGCGGCAATAGATTGAGGACAACGGGACGCTGGCCGATGACAAGTGCAATCGATGTAGAGAGCATCCTGCAAGAGGTATCGGCTGACAGCCCATGCGGTGAAGATCTGGAGTACGATCCAGGATTCATCGAACTGGAACGGCTGGCCGCCGGCCGGGCAGAACAGCAGATCGGGGATACGCTCGTGGAGGCGGAAGAACCCGACTGGAAGGCTATGCAAAATGCCTCCCTGGAACTCCTTTCACGCACCAAAGACATCCGCATCCTCATCTATCTCATCCGCGCAGCCCTCCACATCGATGGCTATAGTGGCGCCGCCAAAGGCATCAACCTCCTGCACAACCTGGCCGAACAAAACTGGGAACAGATTCATCCCCAACTCGATGCAGAAGACAACAATGATCCCACGATGCGTATCAACGCGATCAGTGCACTGACCGACAATACCAGCATGCTGAGCCCTCTGAGCAAGGCGCCCCTGGTCACTTCCCGAATGCTGGGGAGATTCGGCCTGCGGGATTACGCCATCGCCGATGGTGAACTTGAACCGCTGGATGACGCAGACACGGTGGACATGGCCCGGATTAACGCCGCCTTCATGGATACTGATTTGGAGGAACTACAAGCGACCGCAGAGGCCGTGGACGAGTCCATCGACCACCTGACCAAATTAGAGGTCTTCATCACGGAACAGGTCGGTGTAGCCAACGCCATCAGCCTTTCCGATTTGGTGGATTCGTTCAAAGAGGCACAGCAGGTTCTGAACGGGCAACTGGAGGCACGTGGCGTGGGATCTGAGGAAGAGACGAATTTAGAGCAAGGCGCGGCTTCAGGCGCCCCTGCGCCAGCACTCAGTGGAAACATCAACACCCGGGCAGACGTAACACGGGCCCTGGACAAGATCATCGACTATTACAACAGAAATGAACCATCAAGCCCGATCCCTATCCTGATGGAGCGGGCAAAAAAACTCATCTCTCTCGATTTCGTGGATATCATCAGGAACATGGCGCCGGATGCCATAAGCCAGGTGGACGTATTTCGCGGCCCTGACGAGGAAGAGGGATCGGAGGCGTCAGAAGACAATTGGTAAATACAGTATCACCTGAATAACAAACTTGGAGGTAAACCGTGGCCCAGAGCAGTCAGAAATTCATAGCCAGGAATCGCGCACCGCGCGTTCAGATCGAATACGACGTTGAGGTTTACGGTGCCGAAAAGAAGGTACAGCTTCCCTTTGTCATGGGCGTCATGGCAGACCTCTCCGGCAAGCCCGAAGAGGCCCTGCCTCCGATTTCCGAGCGCAAGATGCTGGAGGTCGATGTCGACAACTTCGACGATCGTCTCAAGTCGATGAAACCCCGGGCGGCCTTCCAGGTGCCCAATACCCTGACGGGTGAAGGCAGCCTCAGTGTGGACCTCACTTTCGAGAGCATGGACGATTTCTCCCCGGCAGCGGTGGCACGCAAGGTAGGCGCCTTGAACGAACTGCTGCAGGCGCGCACCCAACTCGCCAACCTGATGACCTACATGGACGGTAAAGCCGGCGCTGAGGAGCTCATCTCCAAGGCCCTGAACGATCCCACCCTGCTGCAATCTCTGGCCTCGGCACCAAAGCCCGGGGACGATGAAACAGCGGCAGAGGAAGAGGAGGGTTAAACCATGGCAGAGCTGGAAAAAGACGTACAGGCGCAAGCGGAAGCAACAACCCTGGAGGCCGGTGATTTCGCGTCACTGCTGAATCAGGAGATCCGCCCGAAATCGGACCGCGCCCGCGAGGATGTGGAGAATGCCGTGCAGACCTTGGCGGAGCAGGCCTTATCCGCTTCCGTCACAGTGTCAGCCGACGTTACCGTTACCATTCGGGAGATGATCGCCGAGATCGACAAACGCCTCACCGAACAGGTTAACCAGATCCTGCACAATGAGGATTTTCAGAAGCTCGAAGGTGCCTGGCGCGGCCTGCACCATCTGGTCAACAACACCGAAACCGATGAGATGCTCAAGATCAGGGTCATGAACATCTCGAAGAAAGATCTGCACAAGAACCTGAAGAAGTTCAAAGGCACTGCCTGGGATCAGAGTCCCATCTTCAAGAAGCTCTATGAAGAAGAGTTCGGCCAGTTTGGCGGTGAGCCCTACGGCTGTCTGGTGGGTGACTTCCACTTCGACCAGAGCGCACCCGACGTGGAGCTTCTGGGGGAGATGGCCAAGGTTGCCGCCGCAGTTCATGCACCTTTCATCGCCGGCGCTGCACCCACCACCATGCAGATGGACTCCTGGCAGGAACTGAGCAATCCTCGCGATCTGACCAAGATTTTTCAGACCCCGGAATATGCGGCCTGGAACTCACTGCGAGAGTCCGATGATGCCAAGTACATCGGCCTTGCCATGCCCCGATTCCTCTCCCGCATGCCGTACGGTGCTAAAACCGATCCGGTGGAAGAGTTCGATTTTGAGGAAGAGACCGGCAACGCCGACCACGATAAGTACACTTGGGCCAACGCCGCCTATGCCATGGCCGTAAATATCAACCGTTCGTTCAAGATGTACGGCTGGTGTTCCCGAATCCGCGGCATCGAGTCCGGAGGCGCGGTGGAAGGCCTGCCGGCACATAGCTTCCCCACAGACGACGGCGGGGTGGATATGAAGTGCCCCACCGAGATCGCGATCAGCGACCGGCGGGAAGCAGAACTGGCCAAAAACGGCTTTATGCCGCTGGTACACAAGAAAAACACCGACTTCGCCGCTTTCATCGGCGCCCAGTCATTCCAGAAACCTGCGGAATACGATGATCCCGATGCCACCGCCAACGCAAATCTGGCGGCCCGCCTGCCCTACCTGTTCGCCACTTGCCGCTTTGCACACTACCTGAAGTGCATCGTGCGCGACAAAGTGGGTTCGTTCAAAGAGAGGGAAGAGATGCAGCGTTGGCTGCAGGACTGGATCCTGCAGTACGTGGACGGGGATCCGGCCCACTCTTCCGAGACCACCAAGGCAGAACATCCTTTGGCGGCTGCGGAAGTCGTGGTTGAGGAAGTGGAGGGAAATCCGGGGTACTACACCTCGAAATTCTTCCTGCGTCCCCACTATCAACTGGAAGGTCTGACGGTTTCGCTGCGCCTAGTATCGAAGCTGCCATCAGCTAAAGCCGGGTAAGGAGATGTCGCCGGTTATTGAGTGTGGATTTTTTCCGCAGACCAACACCCGGCCGATGTCAGGTACAACACGTTGAGCATTTAGGAGAGATATCATGGCTGTTGACATGTTTATCAAGATTGGCGACATCAAAGGTGAAGCCCAGGACAAATCACACAAAGGCGAGATCGACGTCCTCGCCTGGAGTTGGGGCATGAGTCAGTCCGGCACCATGCATACGGGTGGTGGTGGCGGTGGCGGCAAGGTTTCGGTGCAGGATCTGTCGTTGACTAAATATGTGGACAAGTCCACACCGAATCTCTACAAATATTGCGCCTCAGGCGAGCAATTCGACGAGGCAAAATTGACCGTGCGCAAGGCCGGTGGCAAGGCTCCTTTGGAGTACGTCATCGTCACCATGAAAGAGGTGATCGTGACCTCGATATCCGCAGGTGGCAGCGGCGGCGAAGACCGGCTGACCGAAAATATCACATTGAATTTCGCAGAGGTAAAGTACGAATACCAGCCGCAGGATCAGAAGGGTGCCAAAGATGGCGGCCTGATCAAGTTTGATTTTGATGTGGCAAAAAATGATGTGAAAAAGTGACGGATCTCCGTCGATGGCTATATGGGATGGCCCCGCAAACCGGTGGGGCTGCCCTCTCCTGTCATCCTGAAGGCGGTGAACCGAAACACCCCTTCGCTGAATTGATCGGGGTGTGAATATGTTGGCGCAACAATCCCTGCGCGATGGGAATCTCGATGAGGCCCTGGCTCAGCTCCAGGATCAGGTGCGCAAGGCCCCCGCCAAGGCCGAATACCGGACCTTCCTGTTCCAACTGCTGTCGGTAATGGGCAGGTGGGATAGGGCGCTCAACCAACTGAGTGTGGTAGCCGACCTGGATGACGGCACCCTGGCCATGGTGCAGACCTACCGCGAAGCGATCCGTTGCGAGGTTCTGCGGGAGGAGATTTTTGCCGGCAAACGCTCTCCCCTGCTGTTCGGTGAACCCCCTGAGTGGGTAGCACTTTTGATCGAAGCCCTGCGCCTCGGTGCGGAGGGCCAACACGCCGAGTCTCAGACTATACGCAGCCAGGCCTTCGAGGCGGCTCCCACTATCAGTGGCACCCTCGACGGCCAGCCCTTCGAGTGGATCGCCGATGCGGATCCCCGCCTTGGCCCTGTCCTCGAAGCGGTGGTCAACGGGCACTACTACTGGGTGCCGATGCAGCAGATCCGCCGCATCAACATCGAGGAACCCGAGGACCTGCGCGACCTGGTCTGGATGCCCGCCTACTTCACCTGGGCCAACGGCGGTGAAGCGGCAGGGCTTATTCCCACCCGCTATCCCGGTTCGTTTGCCAGCCAGGACCCACAAATCCAACTGAGCCGCAAGACCGAGTGGATCGACGCCGGTTCAGACCTCTATCTGGGGCTGGGACAGCGTATGCTGACCACCGATGGCGGTGAATTTCCTCTGATGAACATCCGTGAAATCAACCTGGACACAGTGGATGAACCTGCGGAGCCGACACCACAGGATGAGACCTGACGGATTCGACAAACCTTGGCTGAACTCACCCAAAAAGAGCGTCTGCAGCCGTCCCTGCTGGATCGGTTGGCCGATGATCACCCGAACAAAAAAAACGAGTCCCGTGACCAGCGGGTGCTCTCGATTCAAAAACTCCGGGAGAGTGTGCTACGGGATCTGAGTTGGCTGCTCAACACGGTAAATCTGGGCACCATGCAGAACCTGGAGGCGTATCCTGAAGCAGCACGGTCGGTGCTCAACTACGGGGTCCCGGACTTTGCCGGCCACACGGCATCCAGTGTCGACGTGCCCGTTCTGGAGAGGCTGTTGCGCCAGGCGATCATCGACTTCGAACCCCGGCTGCTCAAGAACAGCGTCAGAGTCAAACTCCAGGTTGCCGAGAGCCACATGAGCCACAATGCCATGACCTTCGACATCGAAGCTGAACTCTGGGCAGAACCGGTACCGCTGCATATGTACATGAAAACCGAGATCGACCTGGAGGTCGGCACCGTCACCGTCTCCGACTATTCCGGCGGGGGCAGGGGCTGATGGATCCTCGGTTGCTGCAATACTACAACCGGGAGTTACAGTTCATTCGGGAGATGGGCGGCGAATTCGCCAAGGAGTTTCCCAAGATCGCCGGTCGGCTCGGACTCGAAGGTTTCGAGTGCGCCGACCCTTATGTGGAGCGCCTGCTCGAAGGTTTCGCCTTTCTTGCCGGTCGCATCCAACTTAAACTCGACGCTGAATTTCCCCGTTTCACACAACACCTGCTGGAAGCGGTCTATCCCCACTACCTGTCGCCAACACCTTCCATGACAGTCGTCCGGTTTCAGCCCGATCTTATGGAGGGGGGGCTGGCAGACGGTTTCACCCTGCCCCGGGACAGCGCCATGCGTAGCCTGATGGGTAAACACGATCAGACCGCCTGCGAATATCGTACCGTCAGGGAAACGGTCCTCTGGCCACTGGAAGTAACCGACGCCACCTACCTGCGTTCTCTTGCCGGCATCGACCTGCCCCATCTCCCGGAAGCCAAGGCAGGCATTCGACTGCGTTTGCGGGTCACCGCAGGACTCAGCTGCGACAAGCTGGCTCTGGAAAGCCTGCCACTCTATCTGCAGGGCGCAGACGAACTCCCCATGCACCTCTATGAGCAGATCCTGGGCAACGCAGTGGCGGTGGTGGCGCGCCCCACCAGTCGTCCCGCCCCCTGGCAGGAGGTTATGGATCGGCAATCGATCAATCAGATGGAATTTGACGACAGCGAGGCTCTGCTGCCTTTCACCGACCGCTCCTTTGAAGGATACCGTCTGCTGCATGAATATTTCGCTTTTCCGGCACGCTTCATGTTTGTCGAGCTGACAGGACTGGCTCCAGCTTTCAAGCGCTGTCCGCACGATGAGATCGAACTGATCATCCTGCTCAACCGCAGTGATACCTATCTGGAAAAGGTGGTCAACGCAGACAATTTCGCCCTCTTCTGTACACCGGCGGTCAACCTCTTCCCCAAGCAGTGCGACCGCATCCACCTGACCCAAAAAGAACATGAACACCACCTGGTGCCGGACCGGACCCGCCCATTGGACTACGAGGTCTATTCAATCACCGGCGTCACCGGCTACGGTGTCGGCACTAAAGCGGAGCAGGAGTTCCTGCCATTTTATGCCTCCCACGACTTGGCGGTACAACAGACCGATGAGGGATTTTTTACTCTGAGACGTGACCCACGTGTCATCTCCTCCCGTCAGCGACGCAACGGGCCGCGTTCAAGTTACATCGGCAGCGAGGTATTCCTCACCCTGGTGGATGCCAAAGAGGCACCCTACCACCCGGACCTGCGGCAGTTGGGTATCTCCACCCTCTGTACCAACCGGGATCTGCCACTGCAGATGCCGGTTGGTAAAGGCACCACCGACTTCACCCTGGAGAGCGGAGGGCCGTTCGACAGTGTGCGGGTGGTCGCCGGCCCTACTCGCCCCCGACCCTCCTGGGCGGAGGGTGATACCACTTGGCGGCTGGTCAGTCATCTGTCGCTCAACTACCTCTCGCTGATCGACAACGACGAGGCCCAGGGTGCGGCGGCACTACGGGAGTTGATGAGCCTTTACAGCAATGTCGCTGAAGCGCCCGTGCGCAAGCAGATCGGCGGTGTCAAGAGCATCACCTCAAAACCAATCATCCGCCGCGTTCCCATACCCGGGCCAATCGCCTTCGGCCGTGGCCTGGAGATCACCCTGACCCTGAACGAGGACGAATTCGAAGGCACCGGCGTATTCCTGTTGGGCGCGATTATGGAGCGGTTTTTTGGCCGCTATGTCTCTCTCAACTCATTCACCCAGACCGTCATCCGCACAACGGATCGCGGCGAGATCATGCGATGGCCGTTACGCACAGGACAGCAACACTTGCTCTAGCGCTGGAGCAGAGCCTCACCCAAGAGCCGTATAGCTACGACTTCTACTGGGCCATGCGGGCGCTCGAAGCCTACCATCCGGGCAATCCCCGGTTCGGCGAGTCCCTGCGCCCCGCAGATGATGCAATCCGGCTGGGAGAAGAGGCTTCCCTGTCATTCGCTCCCTCCAGTATCTCCAGCTTCATCCCTGCTAATGAAGGACAACGCCCACGTTTGGAGGTGTTGTTCTTCGGCCTGTTCGGACCCAACGCGCCCCTCCCGCTGCATCTGTCAGAATATGCCCGGGATCGGGTGCGCAATTCAGACGACCCCACCTTCAGCCGCTTCGCCGACCTGTTTCATCACCGCTTTCTTTCGCTCTTCTACCGTGCCTGGGCCAATGCCCAACCGGCAGTCAGTCATGATCGGCCGGAGCAGGACCGGTTCGCCACCTACTTGGGCGCCACTTGCGGTTACGGCATGCCGTCGCTTCGCAAGCGGGACGAAATGCCCGACTTGGCCAAACTGCACTACTCAGGCTGGATCTCCAACCAAGTCCACAACGCAGACGGTCTACAATCGATTCTGGCGGGGGTTTTTCGGCTGCCGGTGTCCATTGAGCAGTTCGTGGGACACTGGATGACCCTGCCGCAAGATACCCGCTGCCGGCTTGGCGAATCCCCAGAGACAGGCGCCCTCGGTCTGACCGCTGTCATCGGCGCCCAAGTGTGGGATTGTCAGCATAAGTTCCGCATCATATTGGGGCCGCTCGAACTTGCGGACTACCTGCGTATGCTGCCTGGTGGAGAGAGTTTCAAACGCCTGACAGCCATCGTAAAGAACTACATCGGTGACGAACTGCACTGGGACCTGAATCTCATCCTGAAAAAAGAGCAGATACCGCCAATCCGGTTGGGCACTGAGGGACAGTTAGGCTGGACCACCTGGTTGAGCTGTGAGCCACCCACAGAAGACCCGCGTGACCTGATGCTCAACCCCTTTTTCAAGCCGTAACCCGGCTGGAGCCAACTATACTTGCAACAGAAGTGAACTATTGGAAAACAGTACAAACGGATCGCACAGGAGCGCAATTATCATAGAGCGTTTTTATTGTTAATACTGGCAATGCGCAATGTAGGAGCCGCGCCCTCGCGGCGAAGCGCCGCTCCTACGCTGTGTTCAGGATTTTCATACAGCGCTTAACTTCGCGCCCTCTGCGTTCCAAAAGGAAGCTCAGAGTGACTCGGTTATTGTCATTTCGACCGTAGGGAGAAATCTCATGCCTCCGACAGCAAGTAAGTACTCCGTTGATTGAGATCTCTCCCTACGGTCGAGATGACAGGTATCTCTACTCGTTCAGAGTTTCCTAAATCAGGTTTATGGGTAGAAGACCACCAGGAACACAACAAAGGGGATATAAGGATGTCTGAAATCAGTCGCACCGCCCTGTTCGGCAAGCTCAACAGCGTCGGCTACAAGTCCATCGAAAGCGCCACCGTCTTCTGCAAGATGCGAGGCAACCCCTACGTGGAACTGGTGCACTGGATCCACCAGATCCTGCAACTGAAAGACTCCGATCTCCACCACATCATCAAATATTTCAGCCTGGAGCCCTCCCACCTGGTGAGGGACATCACCGAGACCCTGGACAGCCTGCCCCGAGGCTCCACCTCCATCTCAGATCTCTCCGCACACATCGAGGAAGCAGTGGAACGTGGCTGGCTCTACGGCACGCTGATGTTCGGGGAATCCCAGGTGCGCACTGGTCATCTGGTTGTCGGCATTCTCAAGACCCGCAGCCTCACGCACGCCCTGAGCGGCATCTCCAAGGAGTTCCAGAAGCTCAAGCTGGAGAGCCTCACCGACCGCTTCGACGAAGTGGTGGGCGACTCCCCTGAAGCGACCCTGCACGCCACCGACGGCTTCCAGGTGGGTGGCGGCGTTGCCCCCGGCGAGGCCAGCGGCGCCATCGCCCCGGCCCAGATGGGCAAGCAGGAGGCATTAAACCAGTTCACCGTGGACCTCACCGCCGAGGCGGCATCCGGCAAGATGGACCCGATCGTCGGTCGTGACGAGGAGATCCGCCAGATCATCGACATCCTCATGCGGCGACGCCAGAACAACCCGATCCTCACCGGTGAGGCGGGTGTGGGCAAGACCGCCGTGGTTGAAGGCTTCGCCCAGCGAATTGCTGCCGGCGACGTACCGCCACCGCTGCAGAATGTCACCCTGCGCTCTCTGGACGTGGGTCTGCTACAGGCCGGCGCCAGTATGAAGGGCGAGTTCGAGAACCGCCTGAAGCAGGTGATCGAGGAGGTACAGTCTTCCGAAAAACCAATCATCATGTTCATCGACGAAGCCCACACCCTGGTGGGCGCCGGCGGTGCAGCCGGAACCGGCGATGCGGCCAACCTGCTAAAACCAGCCTTGGCCCGCGGCACCCTGCGCACTGTCGCCGCCACCACCTGGGCCGAGTACAAAAAACACATTGAAAAAGACCCTGCCCTCACCCGCCGTTTCCAGGTGGTACAGATAGACGAGCCATCGGAGGAGAAGGCGATCCTCATGATGCGAGGCATGGCAAGTACCATGGAGCACCACCACAAGGTGCAACTGCTGGACGAGGCCCTGGAGGCTTCGGTCAAACTCTCCCACCGCTACATCCCGGCGCGCCAACTGCCCGACAAGTCGGTGAGCCTGCTCGATACCGCCTGCGCCCGGGTGGCCATCAGCCAGTACGCAGTGCCCGCGGAGGTGGACGATTCGCGCAAGCGCATCCAGGCCCTGAATACCGAACTCGAAATCATCGGACGGGAGAAAAACGTCGGTGTCGACACCACCGTACGGGAAACGGAGGCCAATGAGTCACTGGCAGCAGAAGAAAAACGGCTGGAAGGCCTGGACAAACGCTGGAACAACGAAAAAACACTGGTCGAACAGATTCTCGACATCCGGGGAAAATTGCGGGTCACCACCCACAAGGTGGAAGGTACCGACAGCGATTTGGAGAAAGCGGCTGATGCCGCAGCGGAAGATATCGCTGTCGAAAGTACGACAGGTGGAGACGAAGAAGCCCTCTCCGACGAGGAACGTCAGACGTTACTGGCACAATTGAAGGGACTGCAAAACGAACTCCACGAACTTCAGGGAGAGCATCCCCTCATTCTACCCTCAGTGGATGGACAAGCCGTCGCCTCGGTGGTTCAGGACTGGACCGGCATCCCCGTGGGCCGCATGGTCAAGAACGAGATCGAGACTATTCTTCATCTGGCAGACACTTTGGAGCAGCGCATCATCGGGCAGCGTCATGCTTTGGAGATGATCACCCGCCGCATCCAGACCTCCCGCGCCAGCCTCGACAATCCGAACAAACCCATCGGTGTCTTCATGCTGGCGGGTACCTCCGGTGTAGGTAAGACCGAAACCGCCCTGGCCCTGGCCGAAACCCTCTATGGCGGCGAACAGAACATCATCACCATCAATATGAGCGAATACCAGGAAGCCCATACGGTCTCGACCCTCAAGGGTGCCCCTCCCGGTTACGTCGGTTATGGCGAAGGCGGAGTACTCACCGAGGCGGTGCGCCGCCGTCCCTACAGCGTGGTGCTGCTGGACGAGGTGGAGAAGGCCCATCCAGACGTACACGAAATCTTCTTTCAGGTATTCGACAAGGGCTGGATGGAGGACGGCGAAGGCCGGGTGATCGACTTCAAGAACACCCTCATCCTGCTCACCACCAATGCAGGCACCGACCTGATTACAAACCTCTGCGCAGACCCGGACCTGATGCCGGAGCCCGAAGGTATCGCCAAGGCATTAAGGGAACCCTTACTCAAAGTCTTCCCGCCCGCCCTGCTCGGTCGCCTGGTGGTAATCCCCTTCTATCCGCTCAGCGACGAAGTGATCGGACTTATCGCCAAACTACAGCTCGGACGTATTGAGAAACGCATCCGCGAAAATCACAAAATCCCCTTCAGTTACGACCAGGATGTCATCCAACTCATCACCGACCGCTGTACCGAGTTGGAGAGCGGCGGCCGCATGATCGATACGATCCTGACCAATACAGTATTGCCGACAATCAGTGAAGAGTTGCTCAAGCGGATGATGGAAGCAAAACCCATCGAGCGAGTGCATGTGGGAGTTGAAGGGGGAGAGTTTAGCTACGGATTTGAATAGGCGCGCAACGGCAGATCAGGCAGAAGAAATTCGAGGACGCTAATCATGGGATTCAAGCAATGCAGCAGCTGCAAAGGTTACTACAACGCTAATCGCGGTGGGTGCATCAATCCAGAGTGTACCGCGTGTGACAAAGCTCGTGTCACCAACATCATTAGCACGCCAGTCATTCCGAAAGCGAAGCCCAGGAGGCCGGTCACTAAACCGTGGGTGAAACCGAAACCCAAGAGGCCGGACACGAAGCCGTTGATGAAGAAGAAGTCTCGACCGGCAGGAGGAATTGGAGCGCCACCCAAGCTGGCCGGCCCTTCGCCGGTCGTTGTACTCAAATCCGACACCATGTCAGAATCTGAACAACAGCGGAGCGATATTGGGTACCACATCATCTATCGTGGGGACACCAGGACGCCCCCACAGTTAACAACCTATGACGGATTCACTGCCTGGGTGGAGTTGAGTCCAGAGCAGGCAAGAAATGTCATCAAACGTAGTCAAGGGCAGAACTTCAATCTCAAATTACCAAAGGAGGCGAAAAGATTGGAAGATGCTTTCAATAAACACCAGAACCTCAATCTAATGACCCTAGGCCGTCAGATCAAGCTGGAGAAAGCGGGAGATACTTTCCATGTCTCAACCGACCCGACAGAAGGCTGCGGAGGCTACGCGAGCGGATACATCTATGCCATGAAGTTCAAAACGCTGTACTTGATCGACAAATCCGGAAACCAGTCGACAGGATCACTCAAGGACGTCAGAGGGATCAACCCCAAGCTCGTACTCGATACCCCTTCCTTGTCAAATGCGACTATTATCGGGCTGGCTATACCGGGACAAGCAGGAGTCGAAGTCGCATTCTTGACGAAGATACCTATGAAGAACATCTACAGATACCGGATGCCGCATAATCAGGAGTGGAATTATTTGGAGTCAGAATAGCCTCGTAGCAGGGACGGCGGTTACTCGACGTTCATTACACAGGCCTAAGGAAACTCAGGTGAATTGGATCATTGTCATCTCGACCGTAGGGAGAGATCTCAAACTATACGGCGTATAGCTATGTTTCCAGCTGAAGTGGACCAACATTCGATCGAGCCGACCCCTTTCAGGAACCCGCATCAACCGCCGCAAACCGCTCCATCAGACTGTTGAAATTATCCAGGGATGCGAGATGGATATATATCCACTCCAACTCATCATTTTTAGCCAACTTCCCGATCACCTCTGCATCGAGATTTTTTAACCGATCACGGTTGACCGTATAGAACCCTGTCAGCGACATCTTGGCGCCGCTGTTCAACTCCACATTGGCGTGCATCGGTTCCAGCAGATCCAACTCCTTCAGATGGTTCGAAAAGGCTTGCGAACGTTGAGATTCCACCTGATACTGCTGCAGAAAACCTACCATCCGCTGCAGATAGGCACTCTGACTGCCATCCTTCTCGAACAGCCGTTCTCCTCGTCCATCCTGATTTACACCTTCGTAAGCTTCGTCGATACAGACAGTAAACTCGCTACCACTATTCGCAAGGATAAATGGATAACGCCGTACATAGGCTGGCAGATAATCGGCATCCCAGGTCGAACGCCCCTTGATGAAAAGGTTCTGTTCCTTTTCAAATCCCAGCAGCGCAACGGGTGAAAGTGAATTGTCATCACCAGAAAAAACGATGGGATAGTAGTGGGATGCCTTGACGAACTCCACCACCGACAGGAACACGGCATTAGTGGCTTTGGAAAAAGAGCAATCGTTGCCCTGTTGCACAAAGAAGCCCGCATGACGCTGTTCACTGACGGGCATCACGGATTGATAAAATATGGGATTTCCCGACACTTGATTATCCTTTTTAATTTCTTGCAGATCCGGCTCAAGCCGGGTTTCTCATCGACCTGAACAACGCCTACCGCATTCTCCCACCATCGATTCTCGACTCATCCGGCGCATAAAAAACCTTTGGGAAGGCTTTGACGTGACTCATCCAATTTTTCGGCAGTTCATATTTCAGATTAAGCCACCTACCACCCATGGTGAGTTCATCGCCACTAAAATCCCCACCCTCTTGTTCATCCAGAATGCCTGGCATCCTGAGCCCAAGCCCAATAACATTGTGGATCTTGATCTGAGATTTCAGAAGGGCTGCATCAACTTTTTCAAACTGATCCTGGGATGCGGCCTGAACCTGTCCGGCAAGCAGACTTTGCACTGCTGACAAATCGGTAACGGTTCCCCCGATGGAGGATCGCCCTGCAGTCAGGCCTGTACTTCTTTCGTAAACAGGTTTGCCCGTGATGACATTCACTGTCCCGGTAATGACTGCACCCCACTGCCCACTGATGACCGCTTCGTGATTAAAGGCCAGGTTTATGGTGCCCACATCCGGCTGCTGGAAGCGCACCGGTTGAGTACTTGTGCCGATGGAACCGACGAAACCCAATGCGTAAATATTGGCTGTCACACCGCTGCCCTTGACATTCACATTTTCGTTGGTCGCCTTGATGTCACCAAATTCAGAATTCACATTTATTTCCGCTGCAGCGGTTTCCAGTTGAGAGATGGTAACGTCGTCATGACCCGTGTAAACAATCTGATGACCAGAAGTGGCTAAGGTATGGGTACCGGCGTTCATCGTCAGGGTGCCGGTATCTGCAAACACTTTGACAAAGCCATTTTCTGAAGTGATGTTCCCGGTTTGAAGAATGGAGTCTGCCCACATTATTGTGTCGCCGCCCGCAGCAATATCACCGACAACAAGGGTATCCTTGTCTCTGACAGTAACAGTGTTATTGCCACTGTTGTTTACACTGACAGCGCCTATGAAGTCATTGTGCTCATCGACCAAAGTGATGTCATTGGCACCAGTTGTGAAGCTGCTGGTTCCACCAATGCTCAACGCCCCACTCTGGGTGATCGAGCCGCTTGCTGTAACATCAAGATCGGTCAGTGACATCTCAGGCAGCACAACTCCACCACCCGTTGCATTCAGATTCAGATTAGCCGCCGTGATATTGCCGCCGCCAATGATCGTTTCAGCAGTCAGTACTGCTGTGCCCAAAGCCTCAACCTGGTTGATATTCATCACCCCTGATTCGGTCACGTCGATCGCACCCGCTACAGCCGTCGTACCCCCCTCATTCAAGGTCCGTACCGCCAGGAAGCCAAACTGGGAGTTGGCATCATTCAGCGTGATGTCGGCAGCAGCATCGTTCCGAGTGACAAACAAGGCACTGCCGTTCACAGATAGAGTGCCGCTATCGGTAATGGCACCCGCTGCACCGAGCGTTAGCTGTGCTGTGGTAATTGCGCCCAGGTCGATAGCATCGGCCAGGTTCGTCACGCTGGTGGTGCCTGTACCGTCGGTGGTCACGATCAAGGCACCGTCGATATCGCTGGCCTGATCCAGGGTCACCGAGCCGTTGGCTGCCGTTGTTGTGAACAAGGCATCACCGCCGATGTCCAGTACGCCGCTGTCGGTGATCGCACCTGCTACGCCAATCGTCAGTTGTGCGGTGGTGATCGTGCCAAGATCGATGGCATCGGTCATGTTCGTCACGCTGGTGGTGCCCGTGCCGTCGGTGTCCACAATCAAGGCACCGTCGATGTCGCTGGCCTGATCCAGGGTCACCGAGCCGTTGAGTGCAGTAGTCGTGAACTGGGCATCGCCGCCGATATCCAGTACGCCGCTGTCGATGATCGTGCCCGCAGCCCCAATCGTCAGTTGTGCGGTGGTGATCGTGCCAAGGTCGATGGCGTCGGTCAGATTGGTGACGCTGGTAGTACCCGTGCCGTCGGTGGTCACAATCAAGGCACCGTCGATATCACTGGCCTGATCCAGGGTCACCGATCCGTTGGCTGCCGTTGTGGTGAACTGGGCATCGCCGCCGATGTCCAGTACGCCGCTGTCGGTGATGGTACCGGATGCAACCATCAGTTGTGCGGTGGTGATTGTCCCAAGATCGATGACATCGGTCAGATTGGTCACGCTGGTGGTGCCCGTGCCGTCGGTGGTCACGATCAAGGCACCGTCGACGTCGCTGGCCTGATCCAGGGTCACCGAACCGTTGGCTGCCGTTGTCGTGAACTGGGCATCACCGCCGATATCCAGTACGCCGCTGTCGATGATGGCACCCGCTGCACCAATCGTCAGCTGTGCGGTGGTGATCGTGCCAAGATCGACGGCGTCGGCCAGGTTGGTGACGCTGGCGGCGCCCGTGCCGTCAGTGGTCACGATCAAGGCACCGTCTATGTCACTCGCCTGATCCAGGATCACCGAGCCGTTGAGTGCAGTAGTCGTGAACTGGGCATCACCGCCGATGTCCAGTACGCCGCTGTCGGTGATGGTACCGGCTGCGCCAATCAGCAGTTGTGCGGTGGTGATTGTCCCAAGATCGATAGCATCGGTCAGATTGGTAACGCTTGTGGTGCCCGTGCCGTCGGTGGTCACAATCAAGGCACCGTCGATATCACTGGCCTGATCCAGGATCACCGAGCCGTTGAGTGCAGTAGTCGTGAACTGGGCATCACCGCCGATGTCCAGTATGCCGCTGTCGGTTATAGCACCCGCTGCACCAACCGTCAGTTGCGCGGTGGTGATCGTGCCAAGATCGATGGCGTCGGTCAGATTGGTCACGCTGGTGGTACCCGTGCCGTCGGTGGTCACAATCAAAGCCCCATCGATATCGCTGGCCTGATCCAGGATCACCGATCCGTTGGCAGCCGTGGTGGTGAACTGGGCATCGCCACCGATATCCATTACGCCGCTGTCGATGATCGCGCCCGCTGCACCAATGGTCAGCTGTGCGGTGATGATCGTCCCAAGATCAATGGAGTCTGTCAGATTGGTAACGCTGGTGGTGCCCGTGCCGTCAGTGGTCACGATCAAGGCACCGTCTATGTCACTCGCCTGATCCAGGATCACCGAGCCGTTGAGTGCAGTAGTCGTGAACTGGGCATCACCGCCGATGTCCAGTACGCCGCTGTCGGTGATGGTACCGGCTGCGCCAATCAGCAGTTGTGCGGTGGTGATTGTCCCAAGATCGATAGCATCGGTCAGATTGGTAACGCTTGTGGTGCCCGTGCCGTCGGTGGTCACAATCAAGGCACCGTCGATATCACTGGCCTGATCCAGGATCACCGAGCCGTTGAGTGCAGTAGTCGTGAACTGGGCATCACCGCCGATATCCAGTATGCCGCTGTCGATGATGGCGCCGGCGGAATTGGCAATAAGATCGTCGGCAATCCCCAGTGCAGGCAGCGATATGCCGGCGCTATTGGTTACCGTTAATGCCGCCAACGCATTGTTCTCACCAACCGCGCCCAGCAAGTTAACAATACCCGCCGCACCGGCGTTGAGCACCAGGGAGTCAGCGCTGTCGGCATCTTCCACCACGCTGGTGATGGTGATGTCGTCTCCCGCTCCCCCTCCAGAGGTCAGGGTGACGGCGCCACCACTGTCCAGATCCACAGCGCCGGTAAAGGTTAATGCTCCCGTGTTACTGGTGTAGATGGTTCCATTCAGGTCGATGTTGTCGCCGGTCACTGCGATGGGGGTGTTGGCGATCATGTTGGCCAGATCCACTTGGGCCGCATTGCTGACTGTCAAGCCGTCAAGGGCTATGTCTGCCCCGATCGCACCAGACAGCATCACACCCCCCCCGGCACCACCGTTGAGCACCAGCGCGCTGGCAGTACTGTCATCATTGACCGTACCTGCAATATTGATGTCCGCGCCGGTAGCAACTCCATTGGTTGTATTCAAGGTCACAGTGGCAGGTGTGCCAAGGATAACGTTATCGCTTATCACGATCACGTTACCCGCAGTGACGATGTCGGCGTTCAGCGTGGTAGTGCTCCCCGAGCCATCCAACGTGATCGAAGCGTTGTCGTTGCCCGTAAGCTGACCGTCTACCGTGATGCTGCCAGCACCGGCCGGCGCCCGAATGGTCACCGGATCCACGAAGGTCGAGCCGCCCACTACGATGGCGTGGGCACCACTAGCCCGGCCAATGGAAATCGAAGCGAATCCATCAGCCAACGCAGCTATGTCGGTAGCGGAAACATCCAGGGTACCGGCTCCGCCTCCCACTCCTATCGAAGTGCCATCGGCAACCGGCTGCAGAATGATGCTCGTGCCAGCAATGGAACCAACTCCACCGTTAAAGTCGATCTCGTCGGCTGTGTAACCCTGGGCACCAACGGTGGTTACAGCCCCCGTATCCACCTGTGCCGCACTGCTGACAGTCAGCGCTGCCAGCATATTGGTTCCACCGACGGCACTTCGTAGATCCACGTTGCCCAATCCACCCGCATTGAGCACCAGGGTATCCGCACTGTCGGCATCTTCCACCGCGCCAGTGAGGGTGATGTCATCGCCTGCTCCACCATCGGTGGTCAGGGTGACGACGCCACCGCTGTCCAGATCCACCGCGCCGGTGAAGGTCAATGCTCCTGAGTTACTGGTGTAGGTGGTTCCATTCAGGTCGATGTTGCCGCCAGCCACCACGACAGCGCCATCGGCGATCACGTTGGCCAAATCCACCTGTGCAGCATTGCCGATCGTCAAACCGCCCAGGGCCGTGCCCTCTCCGGCCGAACCAGACAGCGCCACCGTCCCCCCTGCTCCACCGTTGAGCACCAGCGCACTGGCAACACCGTCGTCATCAACCGTTCCACCGATACCGATGTTTGCGCCGGCCACAACTACTCCACTATTGGTAGTATCCAGGGTCACCGTGGCTGGAGTACCAAGAATCACGTTATCGCTGATCGAGATTGCGTTGCCGGCGGTGACGATATCAGCGTTCAGCGTGGTCGTAGCTCCCGGACCATCCAGGGTGATCGACGCGTTGTCGTTGCCCGTAATCTGACCGTCCACCGCGATAGCACCGGCCCCGTCGGGAGCACGAAGGGTAATCGGGTCGTTGAAGGTAACAGCATTGATGGTGATGGTTCCGGTTCCGTCGGCACGGCCGATGGTGATTCCGCTGAACCCATTCTGGAATTCGGCAATTTCCTCAGTCGTGAGAGAGAAGGCCCCCGCGCCACCGGCAATACCGATGCTTTGTCCCACAGTGGTGGGCTGAACCAGAAGGGTTCCAGTTCCGTTGACGACGCCATCCAGGCTCATTCCGTCACCGGTCAGGGTGATGGCGCCGGTTCCGGCTGAGAGAGTTCCAGCCGCATTGGTGACCAGGGTACCGGTACCCACACCAATATTGATGACGTTGTTGGCGGCTTGTACCGCGGCAGTCAGAGTGATGCCGTTGTCGCCATTATCCAGGGTGAAACCACCTGGAGCCGTCACCGCCCCCAACTGGGCAATGTTATGATTACCCGAATCCAAGGTCAGGTCCGAGGATACTCCCGTCAGCGTAGCCGTCATTGTCGCAGCAGCAACCCCTGTTCCGGCCCCATCGGTCACATCCCCTGCGGCAATCAGGTTCACCGTCTGACCCGCCGCGTCCAGATTGTTCAGAACGATCCCGGCACTGCCGGTCAAATCCAACTGCCCACCCACAATGGAGTCGGTCAGAGTCAACGCGCCGGTATTGCTGATGGAAGTCGCAGCAGTGGTCAGATCAAGCGTGTTAACCGCTGTCTCAATGTCAATCACCGCCTGGTTGCCCAGGATGTTCAGGGTGCCGGCGGTTACATTGACCGTGGCATCCACGCCAGCCGCATCAGCATTGCCGTCGGTAATGGCGCCACCCGCGGACAGGTTCACCGTCTGGCCGGTCGCAGTGATGGTTCCAAGGGTAAAGGCGTTGGCCAAGGTGAGATCAACCTGCCCCTGAGCGGTAATGTCACCATTCTGATTCAGGGTTCCGGCATCGATGTCTATGGCCCCAACCAAGTTGCCGGCACCCACTGCGCCACCAAGGGTTACAACACCGTTGCCGGCATTCACGGCCAGATCCCAGGCGGACCCCTGTCCTTGAATGGTGCCGGAGAAGTTGATCGGCCCATTGGCTGCAGTCAGACTACTGTTGCCGGTCAGAACCACGTTGTTCTGCATGGCGATCCCGCCACCACCCGCAGTGAGCACGGTATTGAGCAGAATCTGGTCCAGGGCATTCACGGTCACGCCACCAGCCCCAGTGGCGGTAACCCGCCCGTCCAGCTGAATATCTGACCCTGCGGGGGCAACGCCACTGCTTTGCAGGGTAATGCTCCCTGCCGCCTGGATCTGATTATTGGCGCCATCCGCGGCCACGTAGACACTGTTGAACCCGCCGACGCCATTGGGATCGTTGTCGTCGGAAAGGTCGGAACCGGTAATGGTCACGTCTCGGGCAGAGTCGATGAAACCGCCGGTGTCCACCCGCACGCCACCATCGCTATCGTTATCATTATCCGCACTCAGGATGATATCCAGAGTGTCCAGGGTTGTTTGCAACATGGCCTGAATAACGATATCGCGGTCGGCGACCAGATTGATATCACCATGCCCGGCTTCAGAGTGGATGATGTCGGAGGCGATCACGGTATCCGGGGAACCGCCGGTTGCGGTAATGTCACCGGCACCCAGTCTAATCTGCACCCCGTTGCTCACGGTGAGTCCGGACAGGGTGCTGGTGCCGCCACTGCCGTCTCGGGTATCCAGGTCTGCATTAAGGGTCAGGTTGCCGGTGGCATTGATCAGGATGTTGCCACCATCGGTACCTGGATGGTTGCCACTGGTGACAGCACCGGTAACATTCAAGTCACCGCCACCAGTCTGGTTGAAGGTTACATTAGCCCCCACCGTGCTCAGTGAAGTCAGTTCGGTGGCACTTGCCTGGCTGTTTGAGATTTGCACATCAAAGGCACCACTGTTGTCCACCGACAGGGATGTAGCTGCGGTTTCAATGGCATCCTCCGCCCCTATGCCTGAGACGGCGGTGAGCGAAATAGTCGTTGCCGTGATGTTGGTTCCGCCACCGTTACCGTCGGTGATGGCGCCGGCAGCGTTCAGGTTCACCGCCTGACCAGTGGCGTCCAGGTTGTTCAGGGCAATCCCGACGCTGCCGGTCAGATCCAACTGCCCTGTCACCGTGGAGTCGGCCAGGGTCAACGCACCTGTGTTGCTGATGCTGGTGGCCGCCGTAGCCAGGTCCAGGTTGCTCGCCGCTGTCTCAATATCCGTCACCGCATGGTTACCCAGAATGTTCAGGGTGTCAGCGGTTACATTCACTGTGGTATCGGCGCCGGCGGCATCCGCATTAGCATCGGTAATAGCACCTCCGGCGGCCAGGTTCACCGTCTGGCCGGTGGCCGTCAGGGTACCCAGAGCGATGCCCGCACTGCCGGTCAGATCCAACTGACCCGTCACTATAGAGTCAGCCAGCGCCAGCGCGCCGGTATTGCTGATAGAGGTGGCCGCAGTAGTCAGATCCAGAGTGCTAACCGCTGTCTCAATATCCGTCACCGCCTGGTTGCCCAGGATGTTCAGGGTGTCAGCCGTCACATTTACCGTGGTATCCGCGCCAGCGGCATCAGCATTGCCGTCAGTGATGGCGCCTCCGGCGGTCAGGTTCAAAGTGCCGCCGTCCAAATTAAGGATACCTAGAGCCACCGCAGCGGTATTCACCACATTCACGCTTTGGTTAGTGGCATCATTGCCGTCGGAAGAGTCAATGGACAGCGTGGATACGGTAGTACTCAGAGTATTTGCACCCGCCCCGTTGGAATCCAAATCCAAATCCAATGTGTCGGCACTGATGGTGTTGGTGGTATCGTTGATCCGGCCACCTCGCAGGGCCACATTCTTTCCGGCCAGATCCACCGCATCGCCCAGGCTGATCGCGCCTGTGCCGCCAGCCTGGCCGATGGTCACTGTACCGCTGCCTGCCTTCAATTCGGCAATGTCGTCGGTGGTCAGGGTGAAGCTCGTCCCGTCCGCCACTGCCAGTCCCACCGTATCCGCCACCGCATCCGGTTGTAGTATCACGTTGGTACTGCCCAGACTGTTGATGGTGTCAAAACCATCCACGTCAGTGGCAGTGACCGTCAGTATGCCGGCCGTCACATTTTCTGTCGTATTGTCCAAGGCAAAGGTGACCGCATTGGCGCCAGTAGTGATCGTGACGTCGTTTACTCCAGCATCGATCCCGCCAGTCAGATTCAGCGCCTGGTCGTTGGCCAGCTGGAAGTCACCTCCAGTAGCATTCACCGTATCCAAGTTGATCAGTACATTGGCTTGAGTCAGCGTGGTGGTACTGCTGGCATTAGTGACGTTCAGGGTAGTTGCTGTCAAAACGCCGTTCTGGGTAATAGCACCTCCAGCGGTCAAATTCACCGTCTGGCCGGTGGCCGTCAGGGTACCCAGAGCGATGCCCGCACTGCCGGTCAGATCCAACTGACCCGTCACTATAGAGTCAGCCAGCGCCAGCGCGCCGGTATTGCTGATAGAGGTGGCCGCAGTAGTCAGATCCAGAGTGCTAACCGCTGTCTCAATATCCGTCACCGCCTGGTTGCCCAGGATGTTCAGGGTATCAGCCGTCACATTTACCGTGGTATCCGCGCCAGCGGCATCAGCATTGCCGTCGGTGATGGCGCCTCCGGCGGTCAGGTTCAAAGTACCGCCGTCCAAATTAAGGATATCTAGAGCCACTGCACCGGCATTCACCACAGTCACGCTTTGATTGGTGGCATCATTGCCGTCGGAAGAATCAATGGACAGCGTGGATACGGTAGTACCCAGGGTATTTGCACCCGCCCCGTTGGAATCCAAATCCAAAGCCAACGTGTCGGCACTGAGGGTGTTGATGGTATCGTTGATCCGGCCACCTCGCAGGGCCACATTCTTTCCGGCCAGATCCACTGCACCGCCCAGACTGATCGCGCCTGTGCCGCCAGCCTGGCCTATGGTCACTGTACCGCTGCCTGCCTTCAATTCGGCAATGTCGTCGGTGGTCAGGGTGAAGCTTGTCCCGTCCGCCACCGCCAGTCCGACCGTATCCGCCACCGCATCCGGTTGTAGTATCACGTTGGTACTGCCCAGACTGTTGATGGTGTCAAAACCATCCACGTCAGTGGCAGTGACCGTCAGTATGGCGGCCGTCACATTTTCTGTCGTATTGTCCAGCGCAAAGGTTGCAGCATCACCTGCCGTGATACCAATGTTCCCACCTGTCGAGAGTGCACCGCTGACAGATACGGTGCCTTCTGAATTGATTGTGATCGACCCGGACCCGGAAGTCAGAGTGCCAACCGCAATGTTGGCTGTACCCACATCACGACCATCTGATCCGGATTGAATGATGATATCTCCAGCACCTTGCCCGCGGATTTCTATCGCAGATACATCAATGCCTGTGCTTCCTTCTAATGCTGCATTGCGAGTAATCAGAGTCAAGGATCGATCAGTATTCAAAAGGAGTATGCCATTCCCTTCGCCACCATTATCGAAAGTTCCAGAGGTAGAGATACCATCAGTGGCTTGCAGGATGATATCGGCATTGGTTCCTTCGATTTCGGATTCATACACGGTAAAACTGGCCGGAATATCTGCAAATGCTACGGTTGTATCGCCATCATGAGAGAGCACGGTTGCTGAATCGCCGGCCTCGTTATCACTACCGTCTGAACTTCCGCCAGCAATTGTGATCGTGCCAGGATCGAGGAGGAGTGTCCCCTGACGACCATCAGCTCCAGATAGATCAGTTGTTCCTCGATAGATCAAACCCTCTTTACCGGATACCTCGGCAAAACCACCACTACCTGAATTGCTGTCGCCTTTTGCACTAATGGTTCCGTAGAACCTGGTGATTTCATCCGCCCAAACGATCACCTTGCCGCCATCACCATCAACAATGGCATCCGCCCTGATCTGCGTATCTGGCCCAACATAAGTTCGGTCGGCATTCAGCACATCCGGATTACCCCCCTGGTAATCCCCACCAACCAGCACTTCGCCGCCACCAATATGGCCGGAGGCATCAATCGTTGCGTTGCCGAACAGGCCGACACGGTCACCCAACACCTGCACACTACCGCCTTTGCCACCAATCTTGGATTGGGCGCTGATGGCACTGTTATCGGTCAGGAGGGTCGTATCGGCAGATTCCAGTTTCACCCTGCCGCCATCACCTGCACTGCCGTCGGCAACAATAGCGCCACTGGATGTGATGCGGTCGCCTGTTACCTCGATGCTTCCACCCTTGGTACCCGACGCTTCCAACCTGCCGCTGTTGGCCACCAGACCGCCAAACCCGGTCAACCGGATCTTGCCACCGGATTTGTCGATGCTGCCGGCATGGATCACACCTGTGTTGTTGACCACTTGGCTGAAGACGTCGCGGGCGGTGTGTCCGGCCAGAACCACAGTGCCGCCTTCGGCACGGATCTCACCTGAATTGGCCACGGAAGCTTCGGCACCGCTGTCATTGCCCAGCACTGCTTCGTCGACGCGAAAACGGATCAATCCGGCACCGTCAAAATCAACCACGGCCTTGCGCCCGGAGGCAAGGTGAACGTAACCCACATCGGCAACGATCAGCCCTTCATTGCTGGCAGTGCCGCCCACCATAACGACGCTGCCGCCGGTAGCGGCCTTGATGATTCCGCGGTTGATCACGCTGCCGGGGGATTGGCCGTCAGGCAGACCCAGTTCATATTTGCCGTCCATGAATTTGCCCGGATCCATGTCCAGGCCCGTGGCGATGAGACTGCCGACATTGACGGTAGCGGTACGGCCGAAGATGAGGCCATTGGGATTGGAGAGAAAAACCCGGCCGTTGGCTTCGATGGTGCCGAAGATCTGGCTGGGATTTTGATCGAGTATGCGGTTGAGGACGGCGGCGGAAGCGGAGGGTTGCTGGAATCGCACCAACTCCTGGGCCTGTACGTTGAAGCTCTGCCACTCCAGAGCCAGGTTGTGAGACTGCTGCTGGATCAGGGTGGTGTTGGTGCTGGGTGTGCTGATCGCGCCCTGACCACCGACTACCTGCCCCCCTTGGGGACCGGCCAAAACCATACCCGGCTGAGCAAGCAGCAAACTGGCTGGCAGGACGATTGCCATCCGTATGAAATGGGATAACTCTTTTATGGCGTAGCAAGTTTCACTCGAACCAGTGGCAGTCTGGCCCACGCGTGCCGCTTTCCTTCGCCGATGGCGCCTTCTCATTGCTAAACTCTCAGACGATCTCCGACCTCACCACGCTACAGTTCGCTTATTAGTTAGTATGGACTATTTATTGGTTTTTTCCGCTTTATATGGTGTCTTATTTGACCTGAACCCAACCTGGACAATCACCTGAATTCCTATTCATTAAGTATAATAATATTATATTTATCAAACAGATAAATAACAATAATTATCTAAATTCTAACAATAGCAACGCCCATCAAATACTGTCAAAAAAGCTGGAACAGCATGTTCACAAAAAACTGCGGATCTCTTTCATTGCTCGGCTCACGATCCCCCAAGGGTGTAGCCAGCGACATGTTCATACTGAAGCGGGAGGTGTTGAAACCCAACCCAAGCCCGGCGCCGCTGAGAGCGATGGATTCATCCTCATTGTCCAGAGGATTGTTGAGCCAGCCGCTGGCATGATCCACAAAAAGCGATACGGTAATCGCCCGCCCCCAAGTGGTGGCGGTGGAGCCGGCAACCCAACCTGGAACCGCAGTCTCCTTGAAAAATGGCAGGTTAGACGACCACTCCAGGGAGAGGAAATAGCCGCTGTCACGTAAAAATTCGGCGGTAGGATATGCCCGGACGCTGCTGGGACCACCCAGGGCCATCTGCTCCAGGGAGACCAGCAGATCCGGCGAATACTGCCCGTTCACCCGTAACCAAAGCATGGTGTCGGCGAATAACTGTTGTTTGCGTACGGCACCGAATACGAGTTTGCCGAAACTGCCCCCGGCTTTGGTTCCGTCGCCGCCGGTACGACTGGAATTGGAGGCGTTCTCTCCCTCCATCGCCCCGAACAGATCCCCGACTCCCCGATGGTAGGCAACGTTCAAACGCAGCTGGTTGGAGCGCCCCACCGGTGCCAACAGTTCGTCGGAATCGAGGAAATCGAGACCAAAGTTGAACACCGACAATTTGTCCTGGGCGGTGACTATATCCGTTTGGCGAGTCAGGGCATCTTTGAGCGTCAGCCCCGCAGAGGCCGCGAGACGGGTGCGAAAAGTCTGCCAGAACACCCGATCAAGGGCGAGGTACATCTGCTCCGTCACACCATCAATCTCGAACACCTCCAGTTCCTGGCCAATCTCAAACTGGTTGCGGCTGACTCCCATACTGACATGATAGTCCGGTGTAATAACCGGTCGCATGTAGTCAAAGGCATAAAAACGACCGTTACTGGGACTGGCGTTGTTGAGCAGCGAAGCCGAGAATCGGTCAGCGGCACCGGTGGGGTTATTCCAGTCGAGGTTGAGACGTCCACGGTAGATACCCGAGTATTCAGATCCGGAATTATCCAGTGAAAAACCGAGGTTTATGGGATACTTCTCTTCAAATACCTCAAGTTCCAGTGCAGTCTTGCCCACCTCTTCGTCGGGGAAGAAGGTCAGCTGGGCTCGGCGCTCCGCCAGGCGCAGCCCAGGATAGTCCCAGACGCTGAGCAGCGACTGAGTGATCTCGCTGCGAGTGACCGGTTCGTCCACCAGCTTCTCAAAGGGTTTCAACAAGACTTCAGGCTCATAACGCTGATTGCCCTTGACTGCCACCTTGCCCAACCGTCCCTCAAGGAGATGGATCTCCACTGAGGCATTTTCCACCGTCTGGGGGGGCAGGAAAGCAGTGTCCAGAATTCTGTCGCGCTCGCGGAAAAAGTTGGTCACCCGGATAGAGACATCCTCCAGGTCGAAGATGGAAAACTGGTTTTCATACTCCTGCAGAACCGATTTAAGCAGTTGGTCCAGCGCAGGATCCAACACCGGCACGGCGCAAAACTCGCCATATTCAGTGTGGTTGCAGTCGACATCGAAGGTGAGCCGTACATTGATGCCCGCCTGGTCGAACATGGCGAACTGCTTGCGGTAAGCTTTCAGCACCTCGTCGAGTACCTGCTGCAGTGCATCGTCATCCAGATTGATGTCGCAGGTGAAGCCGGACTCGGTCTTGGCACACTTACCTTCGAACTGCTGGATGGGAATGAGTCGTTTGACACTCAGACGATTGACCTCGACCCGGTTCTCGTCCGGAACGCGTTCGCGTTTAAGTGGGACTCGGAAACCCTTGAGGGCCTCCTCCTCAGCGCCCTCTGCGGGCAGCGGGATGTCCAACAGCGGCCCCGGAACATCCATGTCCCGCGGCATTGCAGGATCTGGGATGAGTGGACCGGCGGACTGAACCGGTCCGATGCCGGAGAACGCCAAGACAAGAGTGAGAACCCGGATCAATACCCGGCTGCGTTGCCTCACACCGACTACACTCATTGCCTCATCCCCAGCCCGTCGACACGACTTTTCGCAAACCCCAATAAAGCTTACGATACTTGAGAAAGTATATGCCCATGTTCGGTAAAGACAACCGAAGCGACTAGCGAAAGGTGCGATTATCATTGATATTTACCGATCAGTTGCAGAAGATATAGAAGATTGACCACCTGATCAGGTAATCCGTATAGCGCCCTGTCTGGTTGTGCCGGTCCCGGCCCGGAACATGGAAGCGGAATTGTCCTAACCCAAATTGGATCATCAGTCTCTACCACCCATGAAACTCTGTCTGAACGTCACTACCTACCGCAATCAGCCGCCTGTCACTCCTTTGTCGGCTGAGTTCGACTCACAGGGCGGCACTCTGGGACGTTCCGCCGGTAACCTTTTCGTGCTGCCTGATCCCGAACGTTTCATCTCCGGCAAACACGCGGCCATTGCCTTTCGCGACGGTAGCTTCTACATCACCGACACCAGCACCAACGGTATCTATGTAGGAGGTAGCGAGCAGCCATTGGGGCGCGGCAACAGCGCATCACTGAGCAACGGCGACCATCTGCTGATCGGCGACTATGAGATTGAGATTGTTTTGGAGGGAGACGCAGGGGCTGCCGCCCCTGCCTTCGGCGCGGACAATCCCTTTGCCGCACCACCTCTGACCCCTGCTGCATCGCCCGTTGTTGACGCTTTTTTCCATGAGAGAGAAGCGGACGACGATCGGGTGGACACCACACCCACCACCAACTCCCTCTTTTCCACGCCGCCGGAACCTGTCCCCTCTCCCGTTACTGGTTCTGAAAGGGATGATGTGCCGGTGGAAAACGAATTTTTCCAACCACCTCAGGCCATCCCAGAGGATTGGGACTCACTGACAGAGGCGCCACTGTCGGCACCACCACCAGCAGAGGAGGAACCCGTATCTGCCCCTCCTCCTTCACCACCGCCAGCAACCCAGCCTGCGGTCACGCCCAGCCCACCGACATCGGTTCAGGATCAAGAGGCACTACGCCTGATTCTTGAAGGCGCAGGTATGCAGCATTTCGACATTCCAACCGATGTCGCACCGGAAACTCTGCGCACACTGGGCGCTCTGATGCGGGAGATGGTGGAGGGCCTGATGGGAGTGCTACGCGCGCGTGCCGAGATCAAAAGCCAGTTCCGCATGCAGCTGACTACTATCCGTCCGGTAGAGAACAATCCACTAAAATTCACCGTCAGCGTAGAAGAAGCCCTGTCCCAGCTGTTCAGGCCGGACAACAGCGCCTACCTCTCTCCCATGGATGCAATCCGGGAAGCGGTGGATGACATCTCGGCCCATCAGCTTGCGGTAATGGCCGGTATGCAGGGCGCACTCTCCGCCATGTTGCAGCGTTTCGAGCCCGAGGCACTGGAGCGTTACTTCCAGCAAAAAGGGGGGCGCAGCCTGCTGGAGAGCAAAAATGCCTGGTACTGGGAGCAGTATGCGGAGAAACACAAAGAACTGCTGGCGGAGGCCGAAGACAACTTTCAGGATCTCTTCGGCGAAGAGTTCGCCCGCGCCTACGAGGACCAGATCACCAGACTGGCCAGGGCGCGAAGAGACTGACCCAGTTTATTCCGGTGCGCACAGCGCACCCTACCAAACTCCGGTGCGGGAGATCTCTCCCTAACGGTCGAGATGACAGGATTCGTTCAGCGGTTACCTGACCTGGGCTTGATCAGATAACACACAATAAAGTGGCTGCGAAAAGGAATGGGTTTCCGGGAATCCGTTATACTCTCTAACGAAAGGTTGCCTGCACCACCCATCCACGTAGGATAAACGTGGCGATAGTGCGTAGGGTAGACTAAGTTTAGGAACTGGGCATTGATAACCCAAGGAGAAAACATGCGGTCCCGCCATCTGCTTCTGTTCTTCGCCCTGATGGTCTCTCTCTTCTTTGCCGGCTGCGGTGAAAAAAAGGCCCCTCCCCCTACCCAACTCAGCGCCAAGTTCATCGCCTCGCTCCACGTTAATCCAAACGCCGAAGGCACCCCTTCACCGGTTGTGGTCCGCTTCTACGAGCTTAAGACCCCGGGTATCTTTGAAGACACAGATTTTTTTACCCTGTACGACGACGACACCGCAGTACTGGGCGCCGACCTGGTGGCCAGGGATGAGTTCAAGGTCAAACCCGGAGAGACACTTCCCTTACTGCGGGAACTCGATCCCCAGACCCGTTTTGTCGGCGTCATGGCCGCATTCCGCGACCTGAACAACGCTATCTGGCGGGCGACTGCCCCCATCGCACTCCATCAAGTCAACGCCTATACCATTCTGCTCGGACGCGGTGAGGTTTCCATTTCGGAGACCAAACCTCCGGGAGACGAAGAACAAGAGAAGAAATCCAAAGAGCCACTTTTCAATTTTTGACCCGGGACCCGGATATGACCTGGCGCAACAAAATCATCTGGTCGGAAGGCATGTTCCTCCGGCCTCACCACTTCCAGCAGCACGATCGCTACCTGGAAAACCTGTTGGAATCACGCTGCGCGCCACTCCGGGCCTACGGCTGGGGCATCCGGGAACTGAGCATCGACCAGGATCTGCTGACCCAGGGAAAATTGTCGGTCTCCCGCTGCAAGGGTGTGTTACCGGACGGCACCCCTTTCGACATCCCAGGAGAGGACACCCCTCCACCCATACTTGAGATACCGGAGAACACCCATGACACCCTGATCCACCTGGCCCTGCCTGCCCGCCGACAGGGGGCGGTGGAAGCCGACCGCAACGATATCCCGGAAGTGCTGGCCCGCTACCTGCCCAGGGAGCAGGAGGTGGACGACAGCAACGACGGCGCCGACACCAAGGCCCTGGTCCAGACCGGCAGCCTGCGCCTGCGCCTGATGCTCGACGGCGAAGACCGCAGCCAGTTCATCTGCATGCCTCTGGCACGGATCGTGGAACTGCGGGCCGACATGAACCTGCTGCTCGACGAGGACTTCCTGCCTCCCGCCCTCGATTGCCGGTCTCATCGTCGGCTGCACGGTTTTCTCGATGAGCTGCAGGGATTGCTGCATCACCGGGGCGAAGCCCTCGCCGGGCGCATCACCGCATCCGGCCGGGGTGGCGCTGCGGAGATTGCCGACTTCATGATGCTGCAGGCGGTCAACCGGCTGGAGCCCCTGTTCACCCACCTGGCGCAGATGGAGGGACTCCACCCCGAGGCCTTCTACCAGATCGGCGTCCAGACTGCCGGGGAACTCTCCACCTTCACCTCGCGGGAGAAGCGCCCCCTTGAACTGCCGCCCTACCGCCACGATGATCTGCAGGCGACCTTCGAGGCGCTGATGAACGCCATGCGCCAGTCCCTGAGCATGGTACTCGAACAGAATGCCGTGGCGATCCCGCTGCAGGATCGCAAATACGGCATCCGGGTCGCAGCGCTGGCCGACCACAGTCTGATCGACAGCGCCAATTTCGTGCTGGCGGTGGGCTCCCAAATGCCTACCGAGACCCTGCGCAACCGTCTCCCGGCCCAGGTCAAGATCGGGCCGGTGGAACAGATCCGCGAACTGGTCAATCTGCAACTGCCGGGGGTAGCGCTACGACCTTTACCGGTAGCGCCGAGGCAGATCCCCTACCATGCCGGATTGACCTATTTTGAACTCGATCGCAGCAGCGAACTATGGAAACAGCTCAAGAGTTCCGGCGGATTCGCTTTCCACATCGGTGGCGAGTTTCCCGGTCTCGAACTCGAATTCTGGGCTATCAAAGGGTGACCAACCGTGACTACCGACGACCCCTTTTTCGACGCGGACGGTGACGACAGCGACCGGACGGTGATCCGTCCCATGCCCGGCGGCAGACGGCCGGGCGGTGGAGCTGCCACGCCCCGGGCCGAACCACCACCGATGCAGCCCAGGGCGCCGGTTCCACCGCCCGGCCGCTATGACGTCGACCGGGGTCTCAATCCTCTGGTGACCGCCGCCGCCCCCCTGCTCTCCCTGCTGGGCAAACTGCGCAACGCCCCGAGCCACCCGGATGTCAACAGCCTGCGCCGACGCATGGAGGAAGAACTCCGTCTTTTCGAAAGCCGGGCCGCTTCCGGCGGGATCGACCAGGAGAGCATCTTCGCCGCCCGCTACGCGCTGTGCACCGTGATCGATGAAACTGTGCTCAACACCCCTTGGGGCAGCAGCAGTCCCTGGAGTACGGAGAGCCTGCTGATCCTCTTCCACAAGGAGGCTTGGGGCGGCGAAAAGTTCTTCCAGATGCTGGAGCGCATGCTCAAGGATCCAGGCCGTTTTCTGGAGATGCTGGAACTGATGTATATCTGCCTGAGCATGGGTTTCGAGGGCAAATACCGCATTATCGAAGGAGGCAACCGGACCCTTGAACAGATCCGTGACAGCGTCTATCGCACCATCCGAATGCAACGTGGTGAATACGAGCAGGATCTTTCGGTCCACTGGCGCGGCGAGCAGTTGGGCGACAACACCCTGCGCCACTACATCCCGCTCTGGGTGGTGGCCGCACTCTCCGGCGTACTGCTGCTGAGCACCTTTCTGGTCTTCAGCTACTTCATCAACGACACCTCCGCCCCCGTCTTCAAAGACGTCTACGCGGTGGGCCGTGAGGTTCCGCCGGAGATCGACTCCGCCCCACCTCCTCCACCGCCGGTGAAGGACGACCTCTACGACCGGGTCTCCGGCTTTCTGGAACCAGAGGTTCGGGAGGGACTGGTGGAACTGATCAACAACGATTCCGACGTGGTCATCCGCCTGCGAAACAAGGGACTCTTCGGTTCCGGCAGCGATCAGGTGAAGTCAGGCTTCAGGCCCTTGCTGCAGCGCATCGCCGAGGCCCTGGCGGCCAATGTCGACGACCCTATCCTGGTGGCCGGACACTCGGACAATATTCCGATCCACACCCTGCGCTTCCCCTCCAATTGGCACCTCTCCATGGGACGGGCCGAGTCGGTGGCGGAGATCCTGCGCCAGGATGCTGCGATCAAGGGTGAAATCGTTGCCGATGGCCGTGCCGATAACGAGCCGCTGGTGCCCAACGATTCATCGGAGAACCGGGCCAGAAACCGCCGTGTCGAGATAATCCTGGAGAAGTGATGAGCAAGATCGCAGGGTTCTTCAAAAAGCGCTGGGTAATCCAGCTGCTCGGGCTGATCGCCCTGAGTATCATCATCTGGTTCATCGGCCCCCTGATCGCCATCGCCGGCATGGTGCCGCTGGAAGGGATGATCGTGCGGGGTCTGGTGATCGTTTTCCTCCTCCTGTTATGGGTGCTCTATCTGCTGTGGCATCAGTTACGGGCGCAGAAGGCCGACAAGGCGATGATGGAGGAGATCAGCCAATCCGATGCGGCGCCGGGCGCTGAACAGTCGGCAGAGGAACTGTCGATCCTGCAGGAACGTTTTGACGAAGCCCTGGGAGTGTTGAAAAAGAGCGGCAAGGGGAAAAGCGGCAGCCAGTACCTCTACGAGCTGCCTTGGTACATCATCATCGGTCCACCGGGATCGGGCAAGACCACCGCCCTGGTCAACTCCGGACTCAATTTTCCGCTCTCCGACCGCTTCGGCAAAGACGCCATCCGCGGCGTGGGCGGCACCCGCAACTGCGACTGGTGGTTCACAGAAAACGCTGTGCTGCTCGACACCGCCGGGCGCTACACTACCCAGGACAGTCACGAGGCCGTCGACTCCGCCGCCTGGCTCGGCTTTCTGGAGCTACTGAAGAAACACCGCAAACGCCGCCCCATCAACGGTATCCTCATCGCGGTCAGTCTCTCCGACATGATGTTGCAGACCGAGGAGGAGCGCAGCCTGCACGCACGCTCGGTGCGCAGCCGCATCCAGGAACTGAACGAACGACTGGGAGTGAAGGCACCCGTCTACATGCTGTTCACCAAGTCCGATCTGGTGGGTGGCTTCACCGAATTCTTCGAGGACATGGGCCGCGAGGACCGGGCTCAGGTCTGGGGCATGACCCTGCCCCTGGAGGCGACAGAGAGCACCGAGGGGGCGGTAAGCCGCTTTCCCGACGAATTCGATGCCCTGCTGAGCCGTCTCAACGACCGGGTGCTGGCCCGCCTGCACCAGGAGCGGGACATCCAGCGACGCAATCTGATCTTCGCTTTTCCCCAGGAGATGGCCTCTCTGAAAGAACCCCTTACCCGTTTTCTCGACGGCGTCTTTCGTCCCAGCCGTTTCGAGGACCGGCAACTGTTGCGCGGCATCTACTTCACCAGCGGCACCCAGGAGGGCACACCCATCGACCGGCTGCTGGGCAACCTGGCCCAGAACTTCGGCCTCGACCGCATACGGCTGCCCGCCTTCAGCGGACGCGGCCGCAGCTACTTCATCCAGGATCTGTTCCGCAGCGTCATCTTTCCGGAGTCTAGTCTGGCCGGTAGTGACAAGAAGGTCGAGCTGCGCCGGGCCTGGATGCAACGAGGTGCCTATGGTGGGGCGATCCTGCTGACTATTCTCACCGCGCTGGCTTGGACCACCAGCTTTACCCGCAACCAGGTGAAGGTCGGCAACCTGGAAAATAACCTAGAGAGCTATCAACAGTCGATCTCAGATCTGGACTACCGCATCACCGATTTCCGTAAACTCCTGCCACCCCTGGACGATCTGCGTGCCGCCACCGAAGTCTACCCTGAGGATACGCCCCTTCTCATGGGCATGGGGCTCTATCAGGGCAAGAAACTGGGGCCCGCCACCGATTCGGCCTACCAGCGGACGCTGCAGGGGCGCTTCCTCTACAGCCTCGGCGCCCGGCTCGAGGATTATCTGCAGAGCCGGGAGCAGAAAGACCTGCTGCGGGAGGCCTTGAAGAGCTACCTGATGCTGGGTTACCCCGAGCACCTGGATCCTGAGCAGATCAGACTCTTCATGTCAGTGGACTGGGGAAACAGGTTGGCCGGCGAAAGCGAGGCCCAGAATCGGTTGATGAACCACCTGGAGAGTCTGCTCTCCACCCGTTTCAAACCCCTGCCCCTGAATCTCAAGCTGGTGGCCCAGGCACGGGATGCGCTGACAGAAATCCCCCTGTCACAGCAGATCTACAGCCAGATACGCCAGCGGTCGGCAGCGGATCGCAGCAAGGATTTTCTGCTCGGCACTGCCTTGGGGCGTCACGGCGACCTGGTCTTCGGCGTCAACGAAGGGAGCCTGGAAAAGACCCGTATCCCGGCCCTCTACACCCGTCAGGGTTTCTATAACATCTTCCTGCCCCAAACCCTGGAGCAGGCGGAGGCCGCGCTGAGCGAAAACTGGATCCTAGCCGAAACAGACGCCGGCGAGATCAGCGATGCCGAAGCGCTGCGTCTGGTGAAAGCGGTCAAAGATCTCTACGCAGAGGACTACATAGCGGCCTGGCGCGGCCTGCTCGATGGTATGCGCATCGTCAAGATACGCTCTCTCACCCAAAGTGTTGAAGTGCTGGACGTGGCCTCCGGTCCCTCCTCCCCCCTGCGCAAGCTGTTACGGGTGGTTGCGGACAACACCACCCTGAGCAAAGCCCCGACCGATGAAAAAATGGCTGCCGCCGCCGACAAGGCCAAGGGGGTGGCGGATATTGCCGCGGAATTGAGCACAAGTGCCTACCAGAAGAAAAACCGCCTGGAACGGCTGATGCGGGCGGCCGGCAAATCAGGGGTAGAGACCCCGGGCAAATCCCTCGATCCGGTTGCAGTGCAGGTTGAGGAGACCTTCGAGCGGCTCATCGAGCTGGCCAAGGCCCAGGGTGACAACCCCGCTCCGCTGGAAGGTCTGATCGGTGACTTGGGCGACCTGCACGCCTCCCTGGCCGACCTGGAAGCCGCCGGTGGCAGCGCCGCACTGGCTGCCGCCAAACAGCGTGCCTCCGGCTCCAAGGACCCGACCAAACGGCTGCAACGCCGGGCCAAGCGTCTGCCCAGACCGGTCAACGAGTGGGTCTACGCACTCACCGAACGGGGCTGGGGCGTGGTAGTGGGCAGTTCCCGTAACGAACTGGCCAAACGCTGGCAGGCGGAAGTGCTGCCGCTCTGCCGCCGCGGCATTCAGGGCCGCTACCCCCTCTCCAAAGAGACCGAGAAGGAGGTCACCCTGAGCGACTTCTCGCGCTTCTTCGGCCCCGGCCAGGTGATGGACAAGTTTTTCGAGGAGAACATCAAACCCTTCGCCGACACCAACCGTAGCCCCTGGCGCTGGAAAAAGGCCGGTGGCCACCCGATGGGCGTTTCGGCAAACACCCTGCGCCAGTTTGAGCGCGCTGTACGCATCCGCGATGTCTTCTTCGCAGAAGGGGGCAAACGGCCCAAGATCGCCTTCAGTCTCAAGCCCGCCTACCTCGATGCAGAGACAAGCCGCTTCCTGCTGGATCTCGATGGCCAGAAGCTGAGCTACCGCCACGGACCGGCCCGCAACACCCGCATGCAGTGGCCTGCCCCCGACGGCAGCGGGCAGGTCAGAATCCTCTTCGAGAATCTTAAAGGCCGTACCTCTGCCGATTCCAAGGACGGTGTCTGGGCCTGGTTCAAATTGCTTGATCAGGCCGAGGTGAAGGATACTGCGATGGCCGACCGTTTCCAGGTTAGCTTCAGCCTCGGGGGGCAAACTGCCCGTTTCGAACTGCGAGCCGACAGCATCATCAACCCGTTCCGCATGCCGGAGTTGGAGGCGTTCCGTTGTCCGGCAAAACTCTGACCCATGCTGCCCCACAGGCCAGCGGTTTTTTCGGCAAGCTGCCAAGCCACGGCGACTTTCTCACCCGCCGCCTGCCCCGTGGTTTCACCGACCCCTGGGACCGCTGGCTGCAGAGCGCCGTAGCAGACAGCCGTGAGCAACTCGGAGAGGGCTGGCTCGACATCTACCTCACCAGCCCGATCTGGCGCTTTGCCCTCTCGACCGGGTTATGCGGCGAGACCGCCTGGTGCGGCATCCTGATGCCCAGCGTGGATCGGATCGGCCGCTACTTCCCTCTCACAGTGGCAGTCCCCCTGGAACCAGGCAGCAACCTGACGGCCCTACTACAGGATGACGCTGAGTGGTTTTCACGCTGCGAGAAACTTGCGTTGGCTTCCCTGGCGGAAGAGATCCCCCTGGAAGATTTCGATTTAGCCCTGACCGATCTGTCACCACCGGAGATCCCGCCCCATCCCGGAGCCGTCACCAGCAACAGCTTGGGAAGAGCGGCCTGGCAGTTCGAACTCCCCTCCCTCGAATCCGCATTCCCGGTAAGCACCGCCCTTAACCAGACCCTTTTGGAACGGACCTTTCTCGCTTACAGCCTCTGGTGGAGCGAGGGCTCGGAACGGGTTCGTCCCTCCCTGCTGGTCACCGAAGGCCTGCCGCCGATTCAGGGTTTCGCCGCCCTGCTCGACGGTAACTGGGTCAACTGGAACTGGAGCCAATACCGGGTTCCCCTGCCCCCCTCACCCATCCTGGAGAGTGATAACGGAAGTGAACCGGAGACCGGCAAACCCGCAGAAACGGAAGCCAAATGAGCGGGACGACCACCGTATATTGGGAATCCACCGCGTTGAGCAACGTCGGCAAGGTGCGCAAGCTGAACGAAGATGCCTGCCTCGACCGGGTTGAATCGGGCCTCTGGGTGGTGGCGGATGGCATGGGGGGACACAGTTCGGGCGACCTGGCCAGCGGTTTGATTGTGGAACGGATGCAGCAACTGAGCCTGCCGGATGCCCTGAGCAATAAAGTGGATCTGCTGGAAGAGACCCTGCTCGACATCAATCAGCAACTGCTGGCGGAAGCCACCCGCCGTGGCGGCAATATTACCATCGGCGCCACGGTGGTGGTGATGCTGGCGCATGCGGCCCATCTGTTGCTTCTCTGGGCTGGTGACAGCCGCGCCTACCGTTTTCGAGATGGCGAACTGGCCCAACTGACCCAGGATCACACCCAGGTGGAGGAGCTGGTCGCAGAGGGTTTGTTGCTGCGGGAGGATGCGGAGAACCACCCCGCCTCCAATGTAGTTACCCGTGCGGTGGGGGCGATGGAAGCGCTCTATGTGGACATGGACGATACCCGGGTCGAACCGGGGGACCTCTACCTGCTCTGCAGTGACGGCCTCAACAAGGAGGTGGCAGACCCGGAGATCGGGCAGATCCTGGCCATGCAGCTGCTCCCAGGGGACTACTGCCAAAGGCTCATCGATCTCGCCCTTGAGCGCGGGGCCAGGGACAACGTTACCGTAGTGGTAGCCCGGGCCGAAACGAGGCAGTCTGAACGGATATGACAGACTTCAGGACCCTGTTGAACGGACTCAGTCAAGGCAGCATAAACGCCGACGAGCTAATCGAGCAGTTCTCCCGAATCGCCGTAGAGACCCCGGAACAGATTCCTGAGCTAATCAACGCGATTGACGAAGACTTTCGCTCGGGACATCTGCCACCCCAGATCCACGCCATAATGCTGGCCCGGATCAAGAGACCAGCCCCCGCCGATGCAGAAACTCCTGTGCCACCATCCGGAGTTGCCGAAAAGAGCCCCCAGGACGAGAAGACTCACATCATCGACAGAGACGACGATGCCACCCTGGTAATCCCCCGTCCCGGCAAAGAACCTGTAATCGACGACGAGGCAACGCGGGTCGTCACCCGTCCAACGTCCCCCACACCTGTCGACGACGAGGCCACCAGGATTGCCACCGGGCATACAACCCCGCCCACCTCACCCTCCCAGACCTCCAACGCGCCCTCCTGGGCCAGTACCAGAGGCATGGGAACCACCACAGCGTCAAACCGGATCAGCCACGAACCCGAGGTAGGCGACATTCTCAACCAGCGTTTCGAACTGGTGGAGGAGATCGGCCGCGGCGGCATGGGGGTGGTCTTCAAGGCACTGGACCAGCGCAAAGTCGAGGCAAAGGACCGCAAACCCTACGTCGCACTCAAACTGCTGAACGAGAGTTTCAAGCAGCACGCCGCCTCCCTGATGGCTCTGCAGCGGGAAGCACGCAAGGCCCAGGACCTGAAACACCCCAATGTCATCGGCATCTTCGACTTCGACAAGGACGAACACGGCAACTACTTCATTGCCATGGAGTTCCTCGAAGGCAGCCCCCTCGACAAGGTAATCAAGAAACTGCGCGGCACTGGCATGTCACCGGAGCAGGCGCTGAAACTGATCACCGAGATGAGTCTGGCGCTGGAGGCCGCCCATAACCACAAACCAGGCATCATTCACTCAGATTTCAAACCGGGCAACGTCTTCCTCACGCAGGATGGTGAGGTCAAGGTATTCGATTTCGGTATCGCCCGGGCGGCCAAGCCGAAGATCCCCCAAGCGGGCAGCGATGTCACCGCCTTCGACGCCAGCACCCTGGGGGCGCTTACCCCCACATACGCCAGCCTGGGAATGCTGGAGGGCCAGGACCCCGATCCCCGGGACGACATCTATGCCCTGGCCATTGTCGCCTATGAACTCTTCACCGGCGGCCGCCCCTTCGGTCGTCTGCCCGCCACTGAAGCGAAAAACAAGGGACTGCGCCCGGAGCGAATCAAGGGGCTGAGCCGGCGTCAGTGGAAAGGACTGCAGCGGGGGCTGGCCTTCGAACGTGAAGACCGCACCCCCAGCGTCGAACAGTTTCTCGACGAACTGACCCCGAAGAAATCCCGGCTGCCGCTTATTGCCGGGCTCTCCGTCATGGGTGCCGGACTGCTGGGCTGGCTGCTGGTGCCGGGTTATCTTGAGAAACAGCGCGCAACCGAACTGGCGGCAGAGGTTGAGAAGGCCAAGCTTGCCCAAATCCCCCAGCTGCTGGAAAGCGCCACCGAGCTCAGCCCCGAATCCCAACGCTTATTATCCTCCAAGGCGGTAACCCGCCTCATCGGCATCATCAACCAAGGCACCCAGAATCAGATCAGGGAAGGCCTGCAGGTAACCGAGGAACTCCCTCCTGCTCAGATGCGCGAGGTGATCTCCAGCGCCCGCGAGGCGATCCTCACGTATTACATCAGTCTGGCTGACGCCGCCTTCGCTCCCCAGGAGGGGAGCTACGACTATGTCGCTGCTGAACGGCAGATGACCCTGGCCGGTGCCCTCTATCCCGATTCGATCCAGGTTTTCCGCACCACCCAGCGTATGGAGGATGCCCGCAACGACCTGCTCAATCGCCTGGATAGCCGTTTCAACGAAAACCTGACCGCAGGGCGTCTGCTGCCCGATCCAGTAATGGATGATATGGCCGATGTTCTCGGGATCCTGCGCCAGCTTGATCCCGAACATCCGCTGCTCACCGATCCACGTCTCGCCAATGCCTACAGCCAACAGGCAAACAGCCTCCTGACGAAAAACGACGTAGATAGCGCCGCCATACTGACGGAAACGGGCCTGAAACAGTTCCCCGATGACGTGGCGTTGGAGAATCTGGCGGCCCGAATCCATCTGATGCGCAACAAAGAGGAGGCCCAAGCCCTGTTGGTCGATCTGCACCGGGATCTCAAACAGAGGCTCCCCGGGATCGACACGCTTGATGGCTATCGGGGGGTGGAAAAACCCCTTGAGCAGCTGCGCTTGATCCAACCCGGCGATCCTCTGCTCAGCCAGGCTGAAGCGGGATTGCGCAAGTTGCTTCAGCCCCGGCTTGAACATCTGATCACGCAGGAGAAGTGGAGCGAAGCCAATACCCTGTTGAAACAGTTTGCCGGACAACTCTCCAGCGACTATATGCGGGAACAGCAGAAACGTCTGCTCGATGGCAAACGCGCCCCGGAACTGCTGGCTCAGGAGATCGCCGAGCGCAAACGGATCATCGAACAGTTGACCGCCGGGGCAAAATTCACCGCTGCCTGGGAACAGGCACTGGACACCGCACTGAACAGTCTCAATAACCTGATCGAGGCTGATGATCCCTGGCTCAGCAAACAGAGAGAGAAAATCGGCCGACTCTACCTGCAGCAGGCAGAGAAAGAGCGTAGCGCCGACCAGTTCGCCAAGGCGGGTGCCCTGTTGAGTCAGGGTGAACGCTTTGCTCCAGCCATGACGAACCGTTTCAAGACGGAACGCGGCCTGCTGACCTCGGCGGAATCAGCCTGGGAGCAAGAGAACAGGGAACGCATCCGGCTGGCCCGGGTAGAGGGTACCAAACAATCACTGCTCACCCAGGCCAAGGCAAACGATGTTACAAAAGCCAGCAAGACTTTGCAGGAGTTGCAGCAGGAGTTACCGGCGAATGACCCTTTTCTTCAGGTCATCGGCCCCGAAGCCATCGGTGGGGCCTATCTCCGTCTGGCACAAAGACGGGCTAAGAGAGATGACTTTGCCGCGGCCATAAAACTGGTTCGCCACGGTCTGACGATTGCGCCGGAAATGCTGGAACTTACCGAAAAACTGGGTGACTTCCAGCGCAAAGTCGAATTTCAAAAGGTTGGCCAGGCATTGAAAAAACAGCCACCGAAAAAACTTTACGCGCAAGAAACCGAGTTACAAAAGCTGCAACAAAAATTCCCCGAGCAGTACCCGGTGGCTGAGAAAAAATATGTCGCGCTGCTCATCAAGCGTATTGAAAACGCAAAGAATCCAGAGGTCTCCACCTCCCTGCTCACCGCTGCCAGGCAACTCTTTCCCGAAAACCGGGCATTGACAAAAGTTGTGATCGCCAAGCCGCCCAAACCATCAATTTTTGCCGCACGCGGTTTAGCGGCAGTCGACGCTGGACGCCTCAACGAGGCCCAAAAACTGTTGCAGGAGGCAAAGAAAAAGGAGTCGGCCCACCCTGATCTGGCACGCCTCGGGAAGTCCCTGAAGGCACGCCGGGAACAGGCAAAAAAGCACTTTTCCGAACACCAGACAGCGCTAAAGGCAAAGGACCGTAAACAGGCCATCGCCAAGGTGGAACAGGCTATCGAACGCTGGAACGATAATGCCACTTTCAAGAAAAAACTGAAGGCGTTACAACAGCCCCTCTCGAAAGACCGTTGTAATCCAAAATATGCCGGTTACGGAAAACGCAGCAGCAAGTTCCGTTGTTACGATCTGCTGGAGGGCAAGCAGCGCGGTCCCATTATGGTCGTGGTACCGGCCGGCGCAGGAAACACCACACCCTACGCCATCGGCCGCTACGAGATCTCCGTCGGCGACTACAATACCTATTGTCGGTTGAGCGGCAAGTGCGAACCCCGTTCAGGCAAGAACACCAAGCTTCCTTTGAACAATATCTCACTGCAGACGGCTCAGGCTTATGCCAAGTGGCTGACCGGGAAGACCGGCCACACCTACCGGCTGCCACGGGAGGATGAATGGCTGCACGCCGCCAAGGCCAAGGGGCGTCAACCCGCCGGTTCGGACTTCAATTGTCTGTTGCGCAGTGGCGGTTCGGTGGTCAAGGGTGGCGCGCCCATCGAGGTCAATGTGGCACCGCAGAACGCTTGGGGCCTGTTCAATTTTGTGGGCAACCTGCAGGAGTGGGTAAACAGTTCAAGCGGGACCAAGGTCAGGGGCGGCCACTTTAACTCACCGGCAGACACCTGCAGTATCAACCTCAGTCAGAAGCATGGAGGAGGCGCCGACAAGGTGACCGGATTCCGGCTCCTGCGTGAGATCAAAGGGTAAGCCATGAGCGACACGCAGCCCAAAATCAGACTACGGCAACTGGCAAAGGAATTCGCAGAGGGCTGTATCGACCGGGAGAGCTATCGCGCCCGGCGTGCCGGGTTGCTGGATGCCCTGTCTCCCACGGACAAGATTGCTCCAGCTTCCGACAGGAAGGCGACAGCTGCCACAAACCGTTCCATCCTCCCCCTTGTCACCGCTGCCGGTGGTCTGCTAATGCTGGCGGGGGCAGGGCTGTTTCTCCTCTTCACCGGGGAAGACGAACCGATATCAACTCCACCTGCTGTGACGGCTGAAACACAATCACCTCCCCCGCCCCCCGTGATTCCGGAAATGGAGGAGACATTGGTAACAGTACTACAAGCATTCGTGCAGTCAGACGACTGGCGTGAGGAGAGCCGGGAGCGACTTCTGCAAGCATGGAAAAACCGGGGAGCACAGGCTAAAGCGAAGGTAAGATCCTCACGCTGGTTCCACAACCTGGAGACCGATTTCCAGTCACGTCTTGAGGAGGAGCGCGGACTGGCCACCAGCAGGAGTGGGGAGAGAGTGAAATCGCTATTGGATTTTGGACGCCAATTGGGACTGCAGCACGACATAGAGGATAAAACACTGATCGTCGTGCCGACCCCTGAGAAGAAGCCCCGTCCGGTTTCTCCCCCCCCGCCCCCTGTCGAAAAACCGGCCTCCAAAACCACACCCGAACTTGTCACCCCGGCGCCACCCAAACCTGTGACCGCAGTAGCACCGAAACAGAAGATGGCATCATCAATCGAAGCCTCGATCAAACATCCCGTTGTCAGCGAGCTGGTAAAGCATAAAACCGAAGAAAAACCGGCGACCTCCCCCTCACGGAAACAGTCAGCAAGTGTTGAAATACCAGTCCCACCAGGATGCCGTCCCAAGTATTCCAGTCGCCATCGGCTGCAGTGTAGGGATCGTCTGCAATTAGGTGAAAAAGGACCCTGGCTCGCAGTACTTCCCGGTGGACTTTTTGCCATGGGCAGCAGCGAGAAAACAGATGAAGAACCCGTACACCAAGTCAACATCGCCTACCCTTTCACCATCTCAACTCATGAGGTCAGCTATCGGGAGTATGCGATATTCTGCCGGACTACAATCGGGGAGTGTCCTGAGCAGCCCTGGAATCGTGATGATCTTCCCGTAGTCAACGTCAGTTGGGACGATGCCAAGCGTTACACGACCTGGCTCTCGAAGCAGACAGGCAAGGGCTATCGCCTGCCCACCGAAGCGGAGTGGGAGTATGCAGCACGGGCAGGCAGCACCGGTCCCTATCCGGTAGCCGAGAGCGATCTCGGCAGTTATGCCCACTATACCCGTCACGGTAACGAGGACTCACCACAAGCCGACAAACCACAACGCACCAATCCCAACGCCTTCGGCCTGTTTCACATGGCTGGTAACGTTCGGGAGTGGGTGTTGGACAGCTGGCATAATAATTACATCGGCAGCCTGGGCAACGGCAAACCCCGTTTCGATCACAAATCGAAACAGCGTGTGGTACGCGGAGGCAGTTATAACGACTCAGCCGGCGCTCTGCGTTCATCAGCCAGGGCCACCCTGCCCCAGATCCAAACCGATCGCTATACCGGTTTTCGCACTGTTCGGGATATCTACCTCAAACCCGGTCGGGTGGACCTGGAGAGCTGGGGAGACTGGTGGCTGTCACAGCAGGAAGTAACTCACTATACGGTGCAACTCTTTGCCCTCAACCGGCTGGACAAACTGGAAGGTCTCATGGCGCGCCATTCGGATCTGGTCATAAAGGTCGTCGGCGCAAACGATGAAGGCTTCAAATACCGGATTCTCTACGGACTCTTCACAACAAAACCCGCCGCCGAGAAGGCCTTCGATAGCCTGCCCGAAGCACTACGGAAACAGGTCCCACGTCTGGTGGTCAAGCAGATTGGGGAATTGCAGGGGCCATAAGTTTTGAAGGAAACGGTGGCCGGAGGTAAGAGTGGATTCTTATAACCTGATTCAGATCAACATATAGACGAAAATGTATCGAATCATATTTCCCGAATAGTCTATAACAGAAAATAGGGGTTCTGTTTTGTCTGAAGGGAGGAGTGGGGATTCAGCCTAGTTTCATGAGGAGTTATGACTGTGGTTCGCCCCTACTCATTTCCCGTCCCCTATTATTTCCTTTTTGTGACGTAAATATTGCGTTGTAAATTACGCTCTATCGGAGAAAAGTAATGATAAAGACATCCTACGAATTAGCGGCAATGTTACTTGTGACGGTTTCAATGACATTCATGCACGCTGCACAGGCTGTAATTATCGACTTTGAATCGGCAACTGTTGGAACAGATCAGACGGCTAACTACATGGAAGATGGATTTCGACTATCAGTTCTTGTCGGCGACTATGACGTGAACCCTTCAGATGCCTTTATTGGAGATGGTCAGTATCTGGCATTAGAGAGAACTAACAACGGAATCTTACAGAGTACAGTTAAAATAGACATGTTTGGCGCATTGTTTGATTTTCAGAGTCTCGTATCTTCGAGTTTTGGCGGGCGTATTACATTTTCTGACGGCACGTCGGAGCTTTTCGGCGATTTTCTTACGGAGCCGGTCACGGTGGCATTCTCCGGCCATACTAATCTCACCTGGATTGAATTAAGTTCCCGAAGCAACGACTTCTTTCGCGTTGACAATATCTCACTTAACGTACCCGAACCCTCGACCCTCGCATTGACAGCAGTTGGTCTAACCGGCCTGGGCTTCGCCCGTCGCCGAAAGAATGTACAAAAGAACGGGGACAGGTCTTGAATTCGCGTACTCGCTCCAGATAACTTTACAGCACGACTCCCCGTTGATAGTGGACACCAAACCATACTGTAAAGAAGAGGTGATTTTTTTACGCCGGATAGGGGCCAACAAATAAATCCGCCCCCTTCCGGCTCTTTTCCAAATGGAGGTCTCCGATGTGGAGCGACAGATCGGGCTAGGGGAACGGCCCCTGGTCAGGATTCGCAGCACCACCATCAACCTGGGCTTCCCTGCGTTCGATCTCCGTCTTCAGGCTATGTATGCCACTGCCATAACTTAGCGATCCGGTGAATTGGGGGAATTCACGCCGGTGGCGCTGGATCAACGGGGCATTGGTGCCAAAGTAGTAGCGCAGCCCAAGGAAATAGTAGCTGTAGTCACCCTCACCCTTGGCAGCACCGCCCAACAGTGTCAGCGCCGGTAAACGATCCAGGGCCGGCTGCAGTTCAAAACCCAGTTGTGCCATCGCCTCTCCATCGACCTGAGCCGCCCCGACATTCAGCGAGAGGATATCTATCGGGTAGAGATCCAACCCGGCGAACAGATTGACCTTCTTCTCCGCATCCCCATTCTGGTACTCGACACTGCCGCTGAAGGTGGTAATTGATGTGTACCATTTGCCATTCAGCGCGTAACGGTTAAGTCCGTTCCCCTTCCAATTCAGGCGGGACGCGTTGGCGTCGAGCAAGCCGATCTCAGGATCGTGCCAATAGAGATGCACACCAAAGCCGGTCATGCTGGAATCGGCCACCTCACCCAAGGCACCATCCACCTGGATAGAAAAGGGGCCGGAGAGACCGAAATGATAGTTGCCTCCAATCACATGGGCGGTTTCGGAGTCGAGTTCGCCACCCATATAGTCGAGCAGACCATTGGAATGTGGAACTTCATCGGCGTATGCAGCTTGGCTCAGGAAACCAACAACGGCAATAAATATCGGTAGCAGGCATTTCATGGCTCAGGTTTCCAATAGGACAGAAAAGGTAATAGAAAATGGGGCAGGATTTTTTCACTCAAGAATGTGGCCAATAATAAATTCCCTTCCACCTTATACTATAGTATTAAACTGACAGACATAGTTGAACGCAGATTAACGGCAATCTTAATCTTCTGATTCAGAGGTGGTCATGGGTCAATACTTTCCACTCAAAAAGTACACATGGAAATTCAAAAGGACGAAAGAAGGAAACTGGAAAGCCGGCATGCTGTTTTACACTGCTGCCAAACCCTACGGACTTAAGGATCTGCATATCATTGCTTCCAAACCGAGCAGAATAGGAAGCTATTCGGACGCCCACGTCACTTTCGGTTTTGCGCAATACAAAGAGCGGATTTTTTATCAGGTAAACGACGATAAATTAGTAGCCGACTACGTGCTGGCCCCAAAAGGCTGGCAGTCATCATTCTGGATAAATTTCCCGTCTCTGAGAGCGGCTACTGAAGCGGAGGTACTGAGGTTCGTTGCCTTTTGGCGAGATGAGGGCAGACTGGAAAATCCACCGAGGGCTGTTGACTAAGATAAAAAAGGGACGAAGGGATTATTCTTTGACCCGTTTGCAGTGATGCGATAAAAATAACAACACACAAGGACTATGTTGTAAGGATCTGTGATGCCAGAAAGAACAAGGATATATACACCAGAGCTTCCTAGTCATATACCATAATATCTCCGTCGCCTTTTAGAATCCTTTCCCACTCAAAATGACTTCGCCCACGGATACCGACCAACAAGGAAATGACGCCGCGAACGATTCCGGAGTCACCATTGGCGAAGCCCTGCAGATTGCTCTCGAACGCCATCAGCAAGGTCGACTGACGGAAGCACAGCTCATCTACGAGCGTATCCTCGAGCTGGCCCCGGAGTACGCCGAGGCACACCACTTTCTCGGGCTGATCAAGGTCCAGTCGGGAGATGCTGAAGGGGCAGAAGATAATCTTAGACAAGCTATCCGACTCGACCCCGCTTACGTGGCGGCGCATAACAACCTGGGTAACTTTCTGCAGGAACAGGGACGGCTGGACGAAGCGGAAACCGAATATCGACAGGCCATCTCACTAAATCCGGAGTTCGCCGACGCCCACAACAATCTGGGGACAGTACTCAAGAATCAGGAGCGGTGGAATGAAGCGGAACCGCTCCTGCGCCGCGCTATCGAGCTGCAACCCGATCATTTCCAGGCCCTGAATAACCTGGGCGTCCTGTTGAAGGAACAGGGCGATCTGGAAGCGGCCCGGCAACTCCTGCAACAGGCGTCAGATCTGAAACCCGACTTTGCCGAGGCCTGCCACAACCTGGGACTGGTCCTTGCTGCCTTAGGTGACTATGAAGCGGCCGAGGCGGCCCTGGAAAAAGCGGTGGCCTACGGTGCGGATACCTACGTCAACCTCTGCAGCATCCTTCGGGAGCAGGCCCGCTTCGCCGAGGCAATCAAACACTGCCGCAAAGCCCTCGCACTCGATCCCGATCGCTGCGATACCCTACATCATCTTGGCATGATGCTGGAAGCCACCGGCCAGGTGGAGGAAGCAGCGGGAGTGTTCCGACACTGGGCAGAAGTGGAACCGAACAATCCCTTCGCCAAACATATGCTCGCAGCCTGCAGTGGCGAGGAGATCCCCATGCGGGCGACTGATCACTATGTGCAGTCGCTGTTTGACAGCTTCGCTCCCACCTTTGAGGAACGACTCGAAGGACTGGAGTATTGCGTCCCCCAAGTCATCGCCGACGCGGTCATCAAGCGGATCCCGCCGGATAACGGCTACACCGCGCTCGATGCAGGCTGCGGCACAGGACTCTGTGGCCCACTGCTCAAGCCTGTCGTCTCACGTCTGATCGGTGTGGATCTTTCCCGAAAGATGCTGGAGAAGGCTGCAGAACGAAAGATCTACGAGCAGCTGATAAAAGCGGAATTGACCCACTTCTTCCAAACTACACCGGAGCACTTTAATCTTATCGTCTCCGCCGATACCCTGGTCTACTTCGGCGACCTGCAACCGGTGATCTCCGCAGCCTGGCTCACCCTCCAACCCAGGGGCCTGGTCGTCTTTACGCTGGAACGGCTTGATGAGAGCACCGACACAGGTTTTCATCTCTGTCCTCACGGGCGTTACAGCCATACAGAGCCATATGTAAGATCCGTCCTGCTGGCAGCAGGGTTTGGGGAGATCTCTGTCACCGACGAAACCCTCCGGATGGAGATGGGCAAACCGGTGGCGGGGTTGCTGGTGATAGCCAAAAAGAAATAATACAGTTATGGAATAAATGGATAAGAACGATAAAAAATTATCTCTCGACGACGCTGTCAAGTTGGCAGTGAAGCTTCACCGGGAGGGGCAAGTCGACGACGCAAGAACCCTCTACCAACGAATACTTGAAGCGGCTCCCACCCAGCCGGATGCGCTCCATTACCTGGGTGTTCTACAGCACCAAGCCGGGCGTGAAGAGGAAGCGGTCAAACTGATTCGTGGCGCCATCAAGTCAAACCCGGCCTACAGGGAGGCCCACAACAACCTGGGAAATGTATTGAAGGAACTGGGTCGACTGGATGAGGCAAAGGCGGCCTATCGGGGCTGTCTTGCGCTCGACCCAAAAAACGCCGATGCACTCAACAACCTGGGAACGGCGCTCAGGGAACAGACTCACTACCAGGAGGCGATGTCGTGCTATCGAAAGGCCATCGAAATCTCTCCAGAACATGCGGATGTATGGCATAACATCGGCAGCATTCTGGTTGAGCTGGAACGCTACGAGGAGGCGATAGACGCTTACCGCAAAGCAATTTCATTCCACGCCCCCAATTCCGCCTCCTACCGCTGGCTGGGTTATTCGCTCTACCGGCAGGGTCGGCTACAGGAGGCGGTGGATGTGTTCAGGAAATGGTTATTGTTCGACCCGGACAATCCCGTTGCCCGGCATCTACTGGCTGCCTGTACAGGAGAGAATGTACCGGAGCGGGCCTCCGATGCCTTCGTCGAAGAGACCTTCGACAAATTTGCCGGCAGCTTCGACAAGGTCCTGAAAAAGCTTGAATACCGTGCGCCGGAACTCCTGGCAGAGGCAGTTGCAAGCCTCATCCCACAACAGAACGAGGAACTCATGGTACTCGATGCCGGTTGCGGTACCGGCTGGTGTGGCCCCCTGCTACGCCCATACGCAAGGCGCCTGGTCGGGGTCGATCTATCCCGGGCCATGCTGGAAAAGGCAAAGGGTTGTGGGATCTACGACGAACTGATCGAGGAAGAGCTGACCAGCTATATCCAGGCAAGAAAGGGGGTTTTCAACCTGATCGTCTCCGCAGATACACTGTGCTATTTCGGCGCGCTTGAGGAAGTCACCCGTGCATCCTTCGAGGCATTAAAACCCGGCGGGCTGATGCTGTTCTCCATCGAAAAGATCGCCAATCCACAACCGGGTAACACCTTCATCCTGCGTCCCCACGGCAGATACAGCCATGCGGAAAATTATTTGCGTAATCTGCTGTCGGCCTGCGGGTTCGATCTGATATCCATCGAGAACCAGATCCTGCGTAAGGAAGCAGGCAGGCAGGTTGAGGGACTGATCGTGTCGGTCATGCGACCCCCTGGGCAACCTACTTAACGCTAGTCAGGAAGATCCACTCTCCCAGCGGATCTGACACAAATACACCGTTATTCTAATCGCGATCCTCTGATATCGGAAAATTCCTACAACCGGATCAGGCGCTGCCGATGATTTTCCTCCCAAAATAGATCTACACTTAAAGCTGAGTAGGGGATCGGGAGTATGACTATGGCAGTGCAGCGAAATTCCAAGATGTCTCGCAATGAGAAAATAGATCGTTTTCAGACGGTGATCGATCAAGTGAGTCCGCCGAAGACACTTCATGAGCGTCTGATACTAAAGACCTATAAGCTATTGTTGCAGAAAGAGTTAAATACGGGAGAAGACTTGAGCGACCTGCACAAGTGCTTCTGAATACAGCAACAACAGGAAGATACCGGAGAAGAGCAATATCCTATCTGGCCGCCCGGTATCTTCCACACCTCATTTCATATCCACCAATAACCACGCCCCTGGCTAAATGCCTCGACGGTAATTTGTTGCCCGTGACCGTCTGGAAACAGGAAAAGAAGTCTCATGATGGGCTACTCTGTCCGCTACGTCTGGTTATGTCTGCCGTGCCATGGCCATTTTTTGAAACACGCGTGGCAGCCTCACGAGATCACGACTTTTTCGAGATCAGTCAGTTAATATTTAATGATTCAATGCTAAATATTTCCCTCATTAATTTTAATAGTGTGTATTGATAATATTATCTAGATTAATACATGGACCTCCCTTAAACTCCCAGGAACACTACGGTTTTTATTACCCGTTGATGACAACCCGAAAGTGATTGGGAATTTGGACTACGACAACCTTATTCATATCTCTATTGCAATCGCCTTTATGAGCGTTTTGGGGCTTGTTTTATCTCTTACCCTGGCCATTGCGAACCGTAAGCTGTGGGTATTCGAAGATCCGCGCATCGATGAGGTCGAAGAGATGCTCCCTCTGACCAACTGCGGCGCCTGTGGTACCGCAGGTTGTCGCCCTTTTGCCGAGGGATTGGTCGATGGCAGTCTGGAACCGGCTCAGTGTACTGTGAATTCCCAGGATGCCATTGAAGAGATCGCGGAGTACCTTGGCGTAGCGGCGGGTGAAGTGGAGCAACGGGTGGCTCGCCTCGCCTGTGCAGGAGGCACCCATGTCGCGCACATGCGGGCGCACTACGAAGGCCTCTCCTCATGCAGGGCAGCAGCCCTTGTGGCCGGTGGTCCGAAAGGTTGCAGTTGGGGATGTATCGGAATCGGCGATTGTGAAGATGTCTGCGAACTAGACGCCATCACCATGGATCAACATGGCCTCCCGGTGGTCACTAATGCCAAGTGCACGGCCTGTGGGGACTGTGTCGATGTCTGCCCTAAGGAACTCTTCTCCATCCAGCCAATCAGCCACAGGTTATGGGTGGCGTGTAAAAACCTGGGCGATGGCGACGGGGCTGAAGCCGATTGCGCCGTGGCCTGCACTGCCTGCGAACGTTGTGCAAAAGACAGTCCGGAAGCGCTGATCACCATCACCGACAACCTGGCTGTAATCAACTACGAAAAGAATGCCCTGGCCTCCCCCATTGCCACCCAACGCTGCCCCACCGGCGCCATAGTCTGGCTGGACGGCGACACAGTGACCAAGGGTCGCCAGGCCAAGCATATTGTGCGTAAGGAGGCGTTGCCCCAGCACCCTGCAACCTAATACTGAGATTGCAGCAACGCGAAAAGCGTAAAGTTTCTTTAGAGGAAAATTACTCAAGACACCAACACCTGAACTGTTCAAAGAAGCATCAGGAAAAAATATAACTCCGCGTTCTTTGCGGCATTGCGGCCTCCGCGTTACCAACACCCAGGCTGACTGAAACGAGACAGAGACTATGTTCGGCAAAAAAGAGACCAAGACCTTCAAGTACCCCGGCATCCGCAAGGCGATGGCCGGCAACGAGGCCGTAGTCCGCTGTGAGCGCGAGGCCTCGGATGCAGCGGGCGCCTATCCCATTACCCCCTCCACTGAGATGGGGGAGATCTGGGCGCAGGAGATGGCCTCGGGTCACGTCAATATCTCCGATCGCACGTTGATTTTCGTCGAGCCGGAATCGGAACACGCTGCCGCAGCCGTCACCGCCGGTATGTCGATGACCGGCCTTCGCTCAACCAACTTCTCCTCCGCACAGGGCGTCGCCTTCATGCACGAGTCGCTCTACGCGGCTGCTGGCAAACGCCTGCCCTATGTATTGAATATCGGCGCCCGCGCCATCACCAAGGCATCGCTCAATGTGCACTGCGGTCATGATGACTTCCACTGCATCGACGACACCGGCTTCATTCAGATGTTTGCCAACAATGCGCAAGGCGCCGCCGACCTCAACCTGATCGGCCGCAAGACTGCCGAGTTGGCGCTGACCCCGGCCGCCATCGGCCAGGACGGCTTTCTCACCACCCATCTGATCGAACCGGTGCAGGCACCGGAGCGTGAGCTGATCGCCGAATTCCTTGGCCGTCCCGATGATGAGATCGAGAGCCCCACCCCGGCGCAGAAGATGCTCTACGGTGAGACCCGCCGCCGTGTTCCCCTGGTCTGGGACGTGGACAACCCGATGCAGTCGGGTACGGTGCAAAACCAGGACGCCCACATGCAGACCACGGCGGCGCAGCGGCCCTACTTCTATGACCATGTTGCTGAGCTCGCCGAGCAGGCGATGGAGGAGTACTACCAACTGACCGGACGCCGCTACGCGCGCATCGGTAGCCATAACGTTGACGAAGCTGATTATGTGATCGTTGGTATGGGTTCCATGGTGGTGCAGGCCCACGGCGTGGCCGAGTATCTGGAAAAGACCCGTAAGTTGATGATCGGCGTAGTGGACATCACCCTCTATCGTCCCTTCCCCGGCGACTTGCTGGGCAAGGTGCTGAAGGGCAAGAAGGGCGTGGTAGTGCTAGAGCGTACCGATCAGCCCCTGGCGGAGGATCTACCGCTGATCCGTGAGGTGCGCGCCGCCATCTCCAAATGTATCGAGAACGGCCAGGCTGACGGCACGGCGCCTTACCCCGATTACGCCTCCTACAACTCTCTTAAGGACGTGCCGCGCCTTTTCTCCGGCTGCTACGGCATTGGTTCCCGCGATCTGCAACCGGAATCGTTGATCGGCGCCATAGAGAATATGCTGCCGGAGGGTGAGCAAAAGAAATTTTTCTATCTCGGCATCGATTTTGTGCGGGATGCGGCCAACCCGAAGCAGGAAATCCACATCCAGAAGATGCTGGATGCCTATCCCAATGTCGGTGAGCTGACGGTGAAGGGTTCTGAGAACCCCAACCTGATGCCCGAAGGCTCCATCACCGTGCGCATGCACTCGGTGGGTGGCTGGGGCGCCATCACCACCGGTAAGAATCTGGTGATGACCCTCTACGATCTGCTTGGTTACGAAATCAAGGCCAACCCCAAATACGGTTCGGAGAAAAAGGGCCAACCCACCACCTACTTTCTGTCGGCGGCCCCCACTCCGATCCCGCTCAACTGCGAATACCACTTCGTCGACGTGGTGTTGAGCCCCGACCCCAACGTGTATAGCCATTCCAATCCCCTTGCAGGACTGAAAAAGGGAGGCACCCTGATCATCCAGTCCAATCTGGACAGCCCTGAAGCGGTTTGGGCCAGCTTCCCACGTTCGATGCAACAGCAGGCGGTGGATAACGAGATCAAGATTTTCTATATCGACGGCTTCAAGATCGCCCGAGAGGAGGCCTCCAATCCTGAGCTGCAATTGCGCATGCAGGGCAACGCCTTCCAAGGTGCATTCTTCGCCGGTTCACCGTTGATGAAACTGGCCGGCCTCGACGAGAACAAGCTGTTCACGTCGATCGAAGCCCAGCTGGAGGCCAAGTTCGGCGCCAAGGGCAAGCGCGTGGTGGAGGACAACCTGCGCATCGTGCGTCGTGGCTTCGACGAGATCCACAAACTTCCCCACATGCAGGTGGGTGTGCAGAACGCCGGCCAGCTAAAGAAAGAGATCGGCATGCCGGTGATGCTGAAACAACTGCCCGAGAGCAGCGGCGGCATCTCCGACGTGCATCGTTTCTGGGAGCAGACTGGTAGTTTCTATGCCACTGGCAAAGGCTCCGACAACTTGGCAGACCCCTATCAGGCGCTGTCGTTGGTGCCGGCCTCCACCGGCATCTTCCGCGACATGACCCAGATTCGCTTCGAATACCCCAAGTGGGTGGCAGAGAACTGCACCGCTTGTGGGGACTGCTATACCATCTGCCCCGACTCCTCGATCCCCGGCCTGGTCAACACCATCGGTGAAATCTTCACTTCAGTCATCAACAAGATCGAGACAGGTGGCATGCCGACCCAGTACCTGCGCCGCGAAACCCGCAAGGTTGAGAAACGACTGCGCGAACTGGTCAACGAACAAGGCGAAGGCGCCGAGGTACGCAACCTGCTCGACCGGGCGATCCTCGAAACCATCGCAGCCAGTGATCTGGAGGAGGATACCGAAGACACAGGAACGCACAGAAGCGACCTGGAGGCGGAGTTCGGTCGCTTTGTCGATGCGCTGGGCAGCTTCGATTTCGCTGCCACCAAGCCCTACTGGAACAACAAGGAGAAGAAGACCCCCAACTCCGGCGGACTCTTCTCCATCACCATCAACCCATATACCTGCAAGGGCTGCATGGAGTGTGTCGACGTCTGCGACGATCTGGCGCTGATCGCCGAGCATCAGGACAACGCAGCCATCGATAAGATGCGCAATGACTGGGACTTCTGGCTCGACCTACCCACCAGCAATGAGAGTTACAGCCGCATCGACGACCTCGATGAAAAGATCGGCGCACTGGAGACCCTGCTGCTCGACAAGTCCAACTACAATTCGATGAACTGTGGCGATGGCTCCTGCCTCGGCTGCGGCGAGAAGACCGCCACCCACCTCTTCACCAGCACCATCACCGCGCTGATGCAACCCCGCGTCAAGGCACAGCTGGCGAAGCTGGATGACCTGATTGCCCATCTTGAGCAGCACATCCGCCTCAAGCTCGCCTCCGGCGTCGACCTGAGTGATCCCGACGCACTCAACCGTGCTGCGGATGCTGAAGAGGGTGACCTGAGCCTTTCGCGTCTCAGCAACAGCATCGACCCGGACCACGAAAACACCCTGGTCGACAAAGAGTGGCTGAAGTGGGTCACCGGTGTACTTAACCAGCTGCGCGATCTGCATTGGCGCTACCGTGAGGGCCAGACCGGCAACGGCCGCGCCGAGATGGGCATAGTCAACGCTACCGGTTGTACCTCGGTATGGGGCTCCACCTACCCTTTCAACCCCTATCCGTTCCCCTGGACCAGCCATCTGTTTCAGGACAGCCCGTCCGTAGCCATGGGCCTATTCGAAGGCCATATGGTGAAGATGGCGGAAGGCTTCAGGGCAATCCGCCACGCCGAGCTGGAATTGGCGGGCAAGTTCAACCCGGTCGAGCATAACCCCTTCTTCCAGCAGTTCAACTGGAAGGACTTCAGCGACGATGAGTGGCTGATGTGTCCACCGGTGGTCTCGGTGGGCGGTGACGGCGCGATGTATGACATCGGCTTCCAGAACCTCTCCCGTGCCATGGCATCCGGCATGCCGATCAAGGTGCTGGTACTCGACACCCAAGTCTACTCCAACACCGGCGGTCAGGCCTGCACCTCCGGCTTCATCTCCCAAGTGGCTGACATGACCCCCTATGGCAAGGCGATGAAAGGCAAAGAGGAGATCCGCAAGGAGATGAGCCTGATCGGTATGGCACATCGCACCTCGTATGTGCTGCAGGGCTCTGTGAGCAACACCACCCATCTGATCGAGGGCTATATCGACGGCCTCAACAGCCGCCGTCCGGCACTGTTCAACATCTACGCAGTCTGCCAGCCTGAGCATGGGGTGGCCGACGACGCCACCGCACGCCAGGCGAAACTGGCTGTTGAATCCCGCGCCTATCCGCTGATGAAGTTCGATCCGGACGCCGGCGAGACTCTGCAGGATTGTATCGACCTGGAGGGCAACCCCGCCATTGAGGAAGACTGGCCCGCCTACAGCCTCGATTATGTCGATGAGAATGATCAAGAGGCGAAACTGGGGGTGCCTATGACCTTCGCCGACTTCGCCGTTACCGAAGGCCGCTTCCGCAAGCACTTTCGCACAGCGCCACCGGAGACGTGGGGCGAGGAGATGATCCCCTTTCACACATTCCTCGATTTGGACGAGGACGAGCGCGAGGGTAACTACCCCTACATCTGGGGTGTTGATGGCAAAAACCGCCTGATGCGCATCCTCTGCTCCGAAGAGATCGTCAAATCCGCCGAGGAGCGCCGCCAGTTCTGGCACCAGCTCAAGAGCATCGCCGGCGAACTCGACAAGGTCGATGTCAACGCTTTGGTGGAGCAGGCCAAGGTCGATATGGCCAACCGTCTCAGCTCCACCCTGCTATCGATGGCTGCATCAGGCAATGCAACAGCGCTGGCGGGATCTATTTCAGCAAATGGCCACAGCCCTGATGGGGGCATAGGCGCCGCGCCTGCCGGAGATTACGAACCGGTCTGGATCGAGACCCCGGAATGCACCGCCTGCGACGAGTGTACCGATATCAATCCAAAGATCTTCGCCTACAACGACGACAAGCTCGCCGTGGTCGTCGATCCCCAGGCAGGTACCTACAAGGACATCGTCAAAGCGGCTGAGAAATGCACCGCCGGCTGCCTGCATCCCGGTACCCCCTGGAACATGGGCGAGAAGGATATCGAGAAGCTGGTCAAACGGGCTGAGAAATTTCAGTAACCAATTAGGGCAAAAACCTATTAAGATCTGTGCTCCGATATTTAACGACCAAACTGTAGAGAAATAAACATGGCTAAAATTACACTCAAAGGAAACGAGATCAACACCAGTGGTGAACTGCCTGCCGTCGGTTCCGACGCCCCGGCATTCAGCCTCACCGCAGGGGACCTGTCCAACAAAGGACTGGGCGATTTTTCCGGGAAAAAAGTACTGCTGAACATCGTGCCAAGTCTGGACACTGCAACCTGCGCCGCTTCAGCCCGCAAGTTCAACGAGAACTTCAACAGTCGCGACGATGCGGTCTGCCTGGTGATCTCCTGTGATCTGCCCTTCGCTCAAGGCCGCTTCTGCACCGCAGAAGGTCTTGAAAACGTGGTTTCTCTGTCACTGATGAAGAGCAAGGCATTCGCCAAGGATTATGGTCTGCTGATCACCGATGGCCCTCTGGAGGGCTTGTGCTCCCGCGCGATCGTCATCGTTGAAGGCGGCAAAGTGACTTACACCCAGCAGGTTCCCGAAATCGTCGATGAGCCCGACTACGACGCTGCACTGAAAGCCCTGGGCTGATAACGCCCTCAGGATCCTGGGATAAGGTCAAAGCAATGTCACTGTTTAATCTTTTTGGACGCCCAAGCTTCAATCACGGCATCCATCCGCCAAGCAACAAAACAGTGACAGGCAAGACACCGATACGTCGTCTGCCCTTTCCCGGGATGCTGGTCATTCCCCTAAACCAGCATATCGGCAAACCTGCCATCCCGATCATCAAAAAGGGGGAAGAGGTGGTACGGGGACAGCCTATCGCAAAAGCAGATGGGTTTGTTTCAGTGCCGATACACGCCCCTGCCACCGGACGAATCAAAGGCATCGAACTGATGCCCACTGCCCAGGGTCGGAATGCGCCCTCCATTCTTCTCGAAGTTTATGAGGGTGCCACCCAGGAAGTCCTCTGGGGAGAAGAACAGACAATTGGTGACATGTCGGATGAGGCCTTGCGTCAGGCCATTCAGAACAGCGGCATGGTGGGTCTGGGAGGCGCTGCCTTCCCCTCTCACGTCAAGCTCACCATCCCGGAAGACAAGTCCGTTGACACACTGGTAGTCAACGGCTGTGAATGCGAACCCTACCTCAGCTGCGATCACCGCATGATGCTGGAGCATCCCCGTGCACTGATGCGCGGTATTCGCTATGCCATGCGCGCCACCGGCACCAAACAGGCCGTAATCGGCATCGAAGACAACAAGATGGACGCAGTGGAAACGTTGCGCGCCAACCTGCCCAGAGACGGCAGTATCAGTGTCGAGGCTGTGGAAACCAAATATCCCCAAGGCTCGGAAAAGATGCTGATCAAATCGCTACTGGGCCGCGAGGTACCTGCCGGCGGTATACCGGCTGAAATCGGTGTCGTGGTGAATAATGTCGGCACCCTGGCTGCTCTGGGCCAGTTACTACCCAAAGGGGAGGGTCTGATCGAACGTGTCATCACCGTTGCCGGTCCCGGAGTTAAACATCCCGGCAACTATCTCGTGCCCCTGGGCACACCTATCGGATTTGTTTTGGATCAGGTGGGTTATGAAGGATCACAAACCGAATTCATTCTCGGTGGACCGATGATGGGTCCCGCAGTCTCTGCGCTGGATACGCCTGTCACCAAGGGCACTTCCGGGCTGCTGGTGCTCAACGAACCGGACATCGAATCCGAGACGCTGCGGATCTGGCCTTGCATCAAGTGCGCCCGCTGTGTCGACGCCTGCCCGATGCACCTCAACCCCTCACATCTGGGCCAGCTCGCTGCAAAACGCAAATACGAAACCATGGCAGAGGAATTCCACCTGAACGACTGCTTCGAATGCGGTAGCTGTTCCTATGTCTGCCCCTCGAATATACCACTGGTGCAGTATTTCCGCATCGCCAAAGCGATCAACCGAGAGCAGGCGGCTTGAAAAACAGCAAATCACAAATAGAGCTTCGCACCACACCTCATACCCACGCTGCAGGTGATGTGGTGAAGATCATGCGCAACGTGGTCTATGCCCTGCTGCCGATTGCCGGTTTCGCTGTCTGGCAGTTTGGCCTGAGCGCCCTCGCACTGCTGATCACGGTCACCCTCAGCTGCTTGCTCACAGAACGTTTTTTCAACTGGATGGGCAGTGGTTACAACAGCCTTGGAGACTGGTCGGCGACTATCACCGGCATTCTGCTGGCCCTGACGCTGCCACCCGCCTTTCCGTTGTGGATGGGAGCCGTTGCAGGCATTGCCGGCATTGCGCTGGGCAAGGCGCTCTTTGGCGGACTTGGCATGAACGTGCTCAACCCCGCCCTGGTGGGACGTGCCTTTGTACAGGCCGCTTTTCCCGTGGCCATCACAACCTGGACCCCTGCTTTCTTCGACGGCCGCTTCAGCCAGTTCGCCCCCTCTACACTGGCGCTGCCCTTCCTTCGCCCACCCAGTGTGGATAGCTGGGTAGAGTTGTTGCAGGTCGACGCCTTCTCTGGCGCCACTCCCCTTGCCCTGTATAAATTCGAAGGCATTCAGACCGATACCATCGATCTGTTGACCGGTATGACAACGGGCTCTGCCGGAGAAACCTCCGCACTGTTGATATTGGTCTGTGGCCTCTACCTTGCCTTTCGGCGAATGCTCGACTGGAGAATTCCGCTCACTGTAATGGGCGGCGTCGTTCTCACATCTGTCCTGCTGTCTCTTATCGATCCTGAAAAAGCACCCGATGCGATATTCATGCTGTTCTCCGGCGGTCTGATGCTGGGCGCCTGGTTCATGGCGTCCGACATGGTGGGTTCACCGGTCACCCCACTCGGCATTCTCATCTATGGTCTGTTGATCGGATCTCTGACTGTTGTCATCCGTGTCTATGGCGGGCTCACCGAAGGGGTGATGTACGCTATCCTCCTGGGCAATGCGGCCACACCGCTTATCGAACAGATTACACAACCCCGTGTCTTCGGGCAGAGGGCAAGTAAGTGAGTGTCGTGGAAGAGCAGATGCAGCAACCTGCTGCCCCGGCAGGTCCGATGATAAGAACCCTGGTGAGCGTCGCCATGCTCTCAGGTTTACTGGTGGTGCTTACCTTCCATTTTACTAAACCCTATATCGACGAGAATCAGCGCCGCGCCATAGAAGCGGCGCTCTTTCAGGTAGTCCCTGGCGCAGTGACGCGGAGGGATTTTCTGGTGACGGAAAAGGGCGTCGTTCCAGCTACGGAAAAAAAGCAACTTGGCGACACGTTGTTCTACGCCGGTTACGACGACAAGGGAAAATTGCTCGGTATCGCCGCCAATGCAAGGGCCCAGGGTTATGCCAACCTGATCCATCTGCTCTACGGATACGACCCGGTTTGTCAATGCATTCGGGGCATCAAAGTACTGAAACTGGCTGAGACCCCGGGACTGGGTGACAAGATCATTACCGACCCGGCATTCGTGGCCAATTTCGAGGCACTGGACGTTACACTCGCTGAAGACGGAAAGACGTTGGCCAATGAGATAGTTACCGTTAAACACGGCAGCAAACAAAATCAGTGGGAGATCGACGCCATCTCCGGCGCCACTATCTCATCCAAGGCGGTCGGCAAGGCATTGAACGAATCAGCAAAGGCGTTGTTGCCGATGTTGGTGCCGAATCTTGAAGTCATCAAGGCGGGAAGTGTGGAACAGGTGACAGGTGAAACCGGCAATATGTAGGCCCGATCAAGCGTAGCGGATCGGGCATTCAGACTGGCGTTGCCGGTTCCGCTGCGCTTGAACCGGCCTACAGACTGATGACCTTTCAATCCGAGATTGAAACATGGCAAGAAAACAAAACAACACAATCACCTGGGATACCTTCTCCGAAGGCCTCTGGCGTGAGAACCCGGTTTTCGCCATGCTCCTGGGCATGTGCCCGGTACTGGCCGTCACCAACTCCGCCATCAATGCACTGGCAATGGGGGTTGCAACCACCTTTGTTTTGCTGGCATCCGGTCTTCTGATCTCGTTGCTGCGCCGGCAGATACCCAAACAGGTGCGTATCGCCACCTATATCGTCATCATCGCCACCTTCGTCACTATCGTCGACTACTCCATCCAGGCCATCTCGCTGGATCTCTACAACGCACTCGGCGCTTTCATCCAGCTGATCGTGGTGAATTGCATGATACTGGGACGCGCTGAAGCCTACGCATCAAAGAACAGACCACTTAAGGCATTCGTCAATGCACTGGGCATGGGAGCCGGTTTTACCTTTGCCCTGCTCTGCCTGGGTGTCGTCAGAGAGGTGTTGGGTGCCGGCAAGCTCTTTGGTTTCGACATCTTCGGGCCGCAGTTCGAACCCTGGGTCGTCATGGTATTGCCTGCCGGAGGTTTCATCGTGCTCGGCGCATGGCTGCTATTGTTTGAATGGTTCAAACAGCGAAAGGCGCAGAGTGAATCTGACGCAGTGGTGGAAGTCAGATGAATTATGAATCCCTCAGCTTTATCTTTCTGAATGCCGTGCTGGCCAACAACTTCGTGCTCGCCCTGTTTCTCGGCCTTTGTCCTTTCCTGGGCGTATCCGGAAAATTGAACACTGCTGTGCCGATGGGGCTGGCGACGATGTTCGTGATGCTGGTGAGTTCGGTCTGCGCCTATGGAATCAATATCGTGCTGGTCGGTTTGGATATCGAATTTCTGCGCTTGATCGCCTACATCGTAGTGATTGCCAGTGCCGTCCAGCTGGTCGAGATGACACTGAAAAAATTCTCCCCCGGCCTGTTTCGCGCTTTGGGTATCTTCCTCCCATTGATCACCACCAATTGCGCAATTCTCGGCCTGGCGCTTTTCCAAACCTTCAAAGAGTATGATTTCCTGCAGTCTCTGGTCTACGCATTGGGGGCGGGTACCGGCTTTATCCTGGCCATTATGCTGATGGCAGGACTGCGGGAAAAACTTGAGCTTTCAAATCTGCCCAGTGTGACTC